>JASBTB010000089.1 GCA_030148645.1 Demequina sp.
CGAACTCTACATGGAGGGCGTGCTTGAGCCGGGCATGGTCTTCACGATCGAGCCGGGCCTGTACTTCAAGGCCGACGACCTGGTCGCGCCCCAGGAACTTCGTGGCATCGGCATTCGCATCGAGGACGACGTGCTGGTCACAGAGGACGGGTGCGAGAACCTGTCCGCCGCGCTCCCCCGCGACCCCGATGCGCTCGAGGCTTGGATGGTGCGACTGCGGGCGTGAACCGTCACAAGCGTCCGGACGGGCCCCGCCGCTTCGAGCATCGACCCCCACCCGTGGCCCAAGCATTGGCCCCAGCGTTTCGCGCATCGGCCCCGGCCGGATTCCCGGACAGTGCGAACCGTTTTGGAGGACGACACGCCGCGCACCGGGCGAAAGGGCGGTCGTTCCCGGGGTGTCGCGAACGGATCTGGTTCGCAGTGTCGGCTCGAGCGGGCCACGCGCGGCGGTACGTAGTGTCGGCTCGAGCGGGCCACGCGCGGCGGTACATGGCGTCGGCGCGGGCGACCGCGGCGCCGTGTGGCTAGATCTTCACCACCATCTTGCCGACGTTGACGCCCCGCATCATGTCGAGGAAGGCCTCGACCGCGTGGTCCAGTCCGTCGACCACGGTCTCGTCGTGCGCGAGTTTGCCCGCGCCAAACCACTCGGCCATGTGCTGTCGAAACTCGCCTGCCAGGTGCAGATACCCGCCCAGTGTGAAGCCCTTGAGGGTCAGCGACCGGGTGATGATGTTGGTCATGTTGTCGGGCCCGACGGGGGCCTCCGTCGCGTTGTAGGTGGAGATGGCGCCACACAATGCCGCACGTCCGCCAGCGTTGAATACGTCCAGGGCCGCGGTGAGGTGCTCGCCGCCCACGTTGTCGAAGTACACGTCGATGCCCTCGGGCGCCGCCGCAGTGAGTTGCGCCCGCACGTCACCGTCCTTGTAGTTGAACGCGGCGTCGTAGCCGTATGTGTCGGTGAGCAGTGCGACCTTTGCCGCCGAACCTGCCGAGCCGACCACACGCTTGGCGCCCAGCAGGCGCGCAAACTGACCCGCGGCGCTACCCACGGCACCCGCGGCGCCGGAAACGAAGACCGTGTCGCCCTCGCGCATCTGCGCGATCGCGGTGAGACCCACGTAGGCGGTCAGGCCCGTCATCCCGAGCATCCCCAGATAGACGGAGGGCGAGACGCCGGGGATCTCGGTCACGACGGTGAAGCGTGCGGCGTCGGCCTGGACCACGTCGCGCCAGCCAAACTGGTGGGTGACGAGCGTGCCCACGGGCAGCGCCTCGGCCGCCGATTCGACCACGCGGCCGATGGCCCCGCCCGTCATCGTCTCGCCCAGTGCGAACGCGGGGGTGTAGCTCTTCACGTCGTTCATGCGGCCGCGCATGTACGGGTCGACCGACATGAAGTCGTTGAGCACACGCACCTGGCCTGACTCGAGGTCACCGTATGGCACCTGGACGGTGCGGAAGTGTGCTGGCGTGGGCCAGCCGGTGGGGCGCGAAGCGAGTTGGATCTGGGTGGATACTGCGGCGGTCATGAAACTCCTGGGGTGTTCTCGAGAGTGGAAACTGCGATCGAGGCAAGAACGGGCGGCGGCACGATGCCGTGGTTGAGGGCCCAACTTCGCCCGGTGGGGGCATCGGCGCGACGGCTCATGGCCAGGCCCGCAGGTGGCACCGAGGATGAGGTCCCACTCGCGTGGCGGGCTCCTCGCCTGTTTTTGTATCGATCGTTTCACTATATAGTGAATGTTCACTGCGTCGATGCACCGATCCGAGGAGATTGCCGTGGGACGTCGCCGAACCTTTGACCCGATCGAGGCTGCGCGATCCGCGCGCGCCGTGTTCTGGCGCCAGGGTTTCGAGGCCTCCTCCGTATCCGATCTTGAGGATGCCACCGGTCTGAACCGCTCGAGCCTGTACCACGAGTTCGGCTCCAAGCGCGGGCTCTTCGACGCGGCAGCCGACAACTACCTCGACGAAGTCGCCCGACCTCGGCTACGGGTTCTGACGCACAAACCCATACCGCCCGACGCCGTGGGTATGTACCTGAGAAGCCTGCGCGATGCATTGCTCGTGAACGCATCGGCCGCATCCGACCATGGTTGCCTCATCGTCAATACCGCAGGTTCGCTCATCGGCAAGGACGAGGCCGTGCGCGACCGCATCGTCGCCTACCGCACGGAAATCGCTACGGCGATCGAAAATGGCCTGACCCACCAACCCGGGTTCGACTCCTCGCGAGTGAAGCCCACGGCAACGGCCATCACCTCCCTCGTGGTAGCGGCCATGACCCTCACCAGGGTAGACCCCACCGCTGCCGCCCAAACCCTCGACATAGCAGTGGCGTTGGCGAACGGGTAGGGACCCGGCCTCGCCTGACCTAGGTCCCACGGGTGCGCACCCGGCCCTGCCTAGAGTGACGAGATCGCAGCGTCGCCCTTCGGTTGGAAGCCACCATGCCCATCGCTCGCACACCCCGTCGTGCTGCCCTGGCGCTCGCGTTGGCCTTGGCCGCATTGGCCTGGAGCGTGCTCGGCCCGACGGGCCCGGCATCGGCCGCGGCGGCACCAATCATCGACCCCGAGGCCGACCTGGTGCTGTTCTGGGGCGACGGTTGCCCCAACTGCGAGGCCGAGCGCGCATGGTTGACGCTAGTCGAGGAACAGTATCCGGACCTCACGATCTCTCAGTACGAGGTGTGGAACAACGCCGGGAACCGCGACCTGTTCCTGGCCGAAGCCAAGCGCTTGGGCTTCACACCGGGCTCGGTGCCGACGACCATCGTGGGCGAACGGGTGTGGATCGGCTGGAGCGACCAGATCCGGCAGGACATGGCCGCCGCGGTCGCGCAGATCTCGCGCGGCCAAGAGCCGCGCGCTGGCGTCTACGGCACCGCCGGTGCTGGCACCTGCTCACAAGAAGAGGCCCTTTGCAGTGTCGGGCAGAGCGATCAACTCATCGATGTGCCGCTGGTGGGCGAGGTGTCCTTGGGAGGCCGCTCGCTGGTGGTGTCAACCCTCATCATCGGGTTTGTGGACGGCGTCAACCCTTGCTCGCTGTGGGTAATTTCGGTACTCCTGGCGATTGTGTTGCGTACGGGGTCGCGGCGCCGGGTCGTGGCGATCGGCTCCACATTCCTTGTGGTCACCGCTGGGATGTATGCGCTGTACATGGCCGCCATCTATTCGGCGCTAGCGGTTGTCGGCTTCATCGGCGCGATTCAGATTGCCGTGGCGATCGTTGCAGTGGTGTTCGGTGTGGTGAGCGTCAAAGACTATTTCGCGCTGAAGAAGGGCCTGTCCTTCACCATCAGCGACTCGGCCAAGCCCGGCATCTACCAGCGCATGCGTGCCGCCGCCGGTCACCGCCAGTTGATTCCGGCGCTCGCCGCGACGGTCGTCCTCGCCGTCGCCGTTTCGCTCCTCGAAACCCCGTGCACCGCTGGCTTTCCGGTGCTGTGGACGGGCATGTTGCAGGCCAACGGCGTGGGCGCCGTCGAGACTGCGGGGCTCTTCCTCGCCTACATGGTGCCCTTCCTGCTCGACGAGATCCTCGTGTTTGCCGTCGCGATCGCCACCATGCGAGCCATGAAGTTCCAGGAAAAACACGGCGAACTGCTCAAGTTGTACGCGGGCGTGACAATGTTGGTGCTGGCCGCCGTCATGGTGGTTGACCCCACGGTGATGGAGAGCCCGGTGGCCGCGCTCGTCCTGTTCGTCGGCGCGTTCGCCCTGGCCGCGGCGATTCACGCGGTCACCGAGCGGATCAAGCACATACGGCGGCGACAGGCCGACCACGCGGCCGCTGTGGCGCAGGACCAGGGTCGGTGACGAGTCCTGGCCGCAGCGCCCCCCGCGGGCGCCGACGCATGCCATGCCTACCCGCACCCCGCCGGGCGTGGAGTCACGTGCCGAGTTTGACTGACCTGCCCCGCCCGTCTCAATCCTGCGCGAGGATCGAGTAGATGGTTCGGCGTGCGTGGTCGAGCGCCTCGACCGCCTTGTCCTGCTGCGCTCGCGAACCCGAGCGTGCCACCTGCGCGACGGCCTGCGCCAGGTCGAATCCGGACTTGGACAGCGGGCCCATGGCACTGCCCGAGTGGTGGTGTGACTCGGCGGCGGCCCACGGTGCCTTCGAGGTGACCTTGGCGGCCTCCTGGCGGCCCGCGTCCGTGAGCGAATACGTCTTGCGGTCATGGGCGGTGGCGGCGCTCACCAGGCCCTCGTCGGCGAGCAGTTGGAGCGTCGGGTAGACGGAACCAGCGCTGGGCTTCCACTTGCCGGCCGTGCGCTCCTCGATCTCACGGATGATCTGGTAGCCGTGCATGGGCTCCTCGGCGAGCAGCGCCAGGATGGACGCGCGGACATCGCCGCGGCCCATGCGCGAGCCAGCGCGCTTGTCGAAGCCTGCACGCATCTGCTCCATCGCCTGCCACATCGCGTCCGCCGCCTGACCGGGCATGAAGCCAGGACCGCTGAAACGGTGGGAACCACTCATGATGACCTCCTATGGGGGACTATGGCCGATACTGAACGATACATCGGTGAGGGGC
>JASBTB010000095.1 GCA_030148645.1 Demequina sp.
CTGGGGCGATGCGATCGCGAGCCTCACGACTGCCCTGCCGGATCCGTCGAACACCCCCGACGTGACCGAGGTCGGCAACACGCAGGCCGCGACCTTCACCTCGGTGGGGGCGTTCATGGACCTGTCCGACATGTATGCCGAACTCGGCGGGGACTCGCTCCTCCAGGGCTTTGTCGAGGCCGGTTCCGTAGGGGACACCGTCTATGCGCTCCCGTACTACTTCGGTTCGCGCATGGTGTGGTACCGCAAGGATCTGTACGCAGCGGCGGGCGTTCAGGTGCCCACCACCTTGGCCGAGTACACCGCCGTCAACAAGACGATGAAGGACGCGGGCGTCGCGGGCTCCTACACGGCTGGCCAGGACTGGCGTTCGGGCATCTCCTGGATCTTCGCCAATGGCGGCGACATCGCCACCTTCGACGGTTCCACGTGGACCGCGACGCTGTCCTCGCCCGAGTCCATCGACGGCATGAAGCAGTGGCAGGAGCTCTACCAGCAGACCTCCGTGGCTCAGCCGACCGACAACGACACCACCACCTACCAGGCCATCAACGATGACTTCCTGGCAGGCACCCCGGCGGCGTCGACCATGGCACCCAACTGGGCCTACTGGTCGCTCGGTGACCTGTCGCAAGACGACGCGGGCGACACCGTCGCCACGTGGAACGACGAGAAGTTCGGCGCGTACGCCCTTCCCGGCGTCAATGGCGGCATCGCTCCCGTGTTCGCTGGCGGATCCAACATTGCCGTCTCGGCCGCAACCCAGAATGAAGCGGGCGCCAAGGACCTGATGCGCATCATCTTCTCCGAGGCGTACCAGACGATGCTCGCAGAGAACGGTCTGGGCCCGGCCAACCTCGATTACGCCGACGCGTACGTCGAGGTGGCAGCCATGGGAGAGATTGGTCTGGCCGCCGCTCAGGCAGCCAAGCTTACGCCCGCGGCCCCGGGTTGGGCCGCCGTCGAAGAGGCTGCCTTGATGGAGCAGTACTTCCAGGCGGTGGCCGAGGGAGGCGACGTCCCGACGCTCGCCGCAGAGTACGACGCGAAGATCGACGCACTCATCAACGGCTAGTCGCTCTCGCGACACCCCGCACGGCGGGTTCACCCGCCACCGGCCCGGGTGCTTGAGGGCACCCGGGCCGGGAACGGGATATCGTCCCCCCACGCTTCGTTCTAACCGGAGGCCCACCCATGACTGCCACAGCGCCCGTACGGGACACCGTCGTCACCCCGGCGCCGCGAACCCCGAGTCGCAAGCGCCGGTTCGCTTCGCTGCCCTACCTGCTGGCGATTCCCGCGATCCTTGCCCTGCTTGCGGGCATGGGCTACCCCCTCGTATGGCAGGTGATCAACTCCTTCAGGGAGTACGGGCTCGCTCAACAGTTCGGGCAGGCCCCCACCTTCGTGGGCCTAGCCAACTACACATCGCTACTGACAGATACCACCTTCTGGGCGGTGCTGCTCAAGTCGGTCGCCTTCATGGCCGTCACCGCCAGCGCGACCATGGTCGCGGGAATCTCGCTCGCCTTGCTCATGAAGAGCATCCCCTCGTGGTCCCGCATCGCACTCCAGGTGGCGTTGCTGCTTGCCTGGGCTATGCCGATCGTCGCCCAGATGACGGTGTGGAACTGGTTGATCAACGACCGCAACGGCGTCCTCAACTATGTCCTCACACTGCTCCCGGGAGTTGACCTGACCGGCTACAACTGGCTCGTGGACCCGTGGAGTTTCTTCGGTGTCGCCTCCGTGATCATCACCTGGGCTTCGGTGCCGTTCGTCGCGCTGTCCGTGTATGCGGGACTCACCCAGGTGTCCGATGAGGTCAAAGAGGCGGCACAACTCGATGGTGCCGGCGGCTTCGACATGCTGCGCCGCATCACTATGCCGATCTTGAGGCCCATCCTGGTGATCCTGTTGCTGCTGCAGTTCATCTGGGACCTGCGAGTCTATGCCCAGATTGAGTTGTTGCAGGGCTTCGGAGCCCGCGGGGGCAGGTACGACCTGCTCGGTACCTACATCTACGGACTCGGCGTCGGTCAAGGCGACTTCGGCGTGGCCGCTGCGGCCGCGATGATCGTCTTGCTCGTCACAATCGCGCTCAGTTGGGGCTACGTGCGCGCACTGCTCAAGGAGGACTCAGCATGACCACGAAGCACTCGCCCTTGCGTTATGTGGGAGCCGGCCTGGCGGTCGTCCTCGCCGTGGCCTGGGTCTTCCCGGTGTACTGGATGGTCAACAGTTCGTTCCTGTCCGCACCGATCATCTCCAGCCTGACGCCGACCTTTGTGCCTTTCGGTGGGACAGTCACCAACTACCGCGCCGTGTTGACCGACTCCGGCTTCCTGGACGCGCTCGGCATGTCGCTGGTGGTGACCGCGATTGCGTTGGCGATCACCCTCACCTTCGCGTTCCTGGGCGCGCTCGCGATCTCGCGCTTCCGCTTCCGGGGCCGCAAGGCGCTGCTGCTGGCCGTGATACTCGTGCAGATGCTTCCGGCCGAAGCGCTGTTCATCGCCCAATACAAGATGATCTCGGGTCTTGGCTTGCTGAACTCGGTCGCCGGCGTGTCGATCATCTACCTCGCCATGGTGGTGCCGTTCACGATGTGGATGCTGCGTGGATTTGTGGCAGGCATTCCAGCGGACCTCGAGGAAGCCGCCATGATCGACGGGTGTACCAGGATGGGGGCGTTCATGCGTGTCACGTTCCCACTGCTGGCCCCAGGGCTTGTGGCCTCGGGCGTCTTTGCCTTCTTGCAGGTGTGGAACGAGTTCGCTCTCGCATCCATTCTGTTGACGTCCGATGCAAGCCAAACCCTGCCGCTGTGGTTGCGCAACTTCGCCCAGCCCTCAAGCCTCGGCATGATCGAATGGGGTCAAGTGATGTCCGCCTCGACGCTCGTCGCGGTTCCCGTGATCGCCTTCTTCCTGATCGTCCAGAACCGCATGACAGCGGGCCTTGTCGGAGGGGCGGTGAAGGGATGAATCCGTTGGCGGTGCTCATGCCCGGCTTTGAGGGCACCACACTTCCCGACTGGGTCGAGGAGCGCCTGCGCGACGGTCTCGCGGGAGTGTGCCTGTTCGCGACCAACGTGCAGTCCCCCGACCAGGTGAGGACACTGACCTCGGCCATCTATGCGGCCAACCCCCACGCCGTCGTGACGATCGATGAGGAGGGCGGGGACGTCACGCGGCTGTACCAGGCCTCTGGCTCACCATTTCCCGGCAACGCCCTGCTTGGAAGGCTCGACGATGAGTCGCTGACGGCGGCGGTCGGTGGGCAGGTGGGTCGCGAACTTGCGGACGTGGGAGTGGGGATGACGCTCGCACCCGACGCAGACGTCAACAGCACCGCCCTCAACCCCATCATCGGCACGCGAAGCTTTGGGGCCGACGCCTCGACCGTCGCCCGCCACACCGCAGCGTGGGTGCGGGGAGTCGAGGCCGCGGGTGTCGCCGCGTGCGCCAAGCACTTCCCAGGGCACGGCAGCACCGTTCAAGATTCCCACCTGGACTTGCCGCGCATCGACGTCGAGATGCGGACCCTCAAGGAGCGGGAACTGCCGCCCTTTGCGGCCGCCATCGCGGCAGGCGCCCAGGCCATCATGAGTTCCCACATCGTGGTTCCCGTGCTCGATGCGGACCTGCCAGCAACGTTCTCGCGGCCCATACTGCGCGACCTGTTGCGCGAGGGCATGGGCTTCACCGGCGTGGTTGTCTCGGACGCCCTAGACATGGCCGGTGCCAGCGCGGGCCGCGGGATTCCCGCGGCGGCCGTGGCGGCTTTGCACGGTGGATGTGACCTGTTGTGTATCGGCACGGCCAACACGGGCGAGCAAATGGACGCGATTGCCGCGACCATCGCCGATGCGGTGGCCGCGGGTCAGGTCGACGCGGCCGAGTTGCGGGCAGCCGCTCAGCGCGTGGCCAACCTGGGAGCTCGCCTGGCGCGGGCCAGGAACGACCAGGGCGTGCCCCGCGAGTTTCAGCGGGGTGTGGTGCCCGGCGTGACGCCAGCCCTTGTCGCCCGGGCCTTCGAGGTCTCCGACGACGCAAGGCGGGCGTGCGCCCAGCATCGACCGATCACCCTGGTCCGCATCGAGACTGCACCCTCCATCGCCGTCGGGGCCTCCCCGTGGGGTCCGTTCGCCGTGCCGGGCGTACGAGCGGGAGTCACCGCAACCCCGGAGTCGAACGCGGCGGAGGTCGCCGGTGCCGTTACGGCGGGCTCCCTCGCCGTCGTGATCGGTCGCGACAATCATCGGCACGGCGTCGCCCGACCCGTCGTCGATGCGCTGCTCGTGAACCACAGCGTCGTCGTCGTCGATATGGGGTGGCCCGACCCGGACGCAGGCTTGGCCGATATTGCGACGTTCGGGGCGTCCCGCCTTGCAGGCGAGGCGCTCCTCGACCTCGTGGGATGGTAGCCGTGCGCCTCGGAG
>JASBTB010000105.1 GCA_030148645.1 Demequina sp.
GCAAGCACCAGGGCGCCGGACGCGAGCGCGCCGGTTCCCAGTGCAAGTCCGCGGGTGAGTCGTGAACGGAACATGATGTCCTCCTTGGGGATCGTGTGTATCGATCACACCAAGGCCACCTGCGTGCCACCTGGACGGAACCTGGGAAAGCGCTGAGACTTCGTGCGCCGTGGCGACGCGACGGCTACACGACCGCTTCGACGACCTCCACGCCCACCGGCGGCTTCGCAAGCGCCCGCGACAGCCCTGCCACCGACGTGACCCGCGTGTGGGCGGCACCGTAGGCGGCCGCGAGCGAGCCCAGGTCCACAGCATGCGGGGTCGTGAAGACGCGGCGGACGTTGTGTGGCGGCGCAGCGGCATGTTCAAGGCGCGCAAAGATCGTGCCACCACCATCGTTGACCACCACGATGCGCAGGTCGGGGATACGTTCCTCAGAGCCGACCAACAGTCCCCCCACGTCATGCAGGAACGTCACGTCACCCATGAGGGCCGATGTGGGCTTGCCGAGCGCGAGGGCGAGGCCCATCGCGGTGGAGACGGTGCCGTCTATGCCCGCCAATCCACGGTTGGCCACCAAGGTGGGGGCGTGGCCCGCCGACCACACCGGCGCAACCGCGTCGACCATGCGGATGGGACCAGAGGATCCCAATAGTGCCACATCGGAGCCGGACAGGGACGACACAAACACCTGGGCCACCGCGCGTGCGTCCCACCGTTGAGGTGGCACCACCACCGCCGCGCATGCGTCCCGCCACTCCGCCAGCCACGCATCGTCCCCCTGACCCGGCTGAAACCACTCGTCGGGGACAACGGGCAGCACCCGTTCGGCGTGGCGCGGCGCCTCCCGCCAGCGCGCACCGTGGGCAGCCACCACGAGCGACGGTGCAGAATCGATGAGCCGCTGAACCGGCCTCGACAGCGTGGGCCTGCCGATCACGACCACATGGTGGACGCGTGCCGCAAGGTCCTGTCCGGCGACGGTCGTCAGCAACTCCACATAGTGGACCAAAGCGTTGTCTCCGGCACGTGCGCCCGACGTAGGCTCGGCCAGGAGTGGCCACCCGCGCGCCTCGGCGACGCGCCTGGCATCGTCCCCCGCCCCGTCGCCCGCGATGACTACCCCGCGGGCGCCGTCGGGAAGCCTGCGAGTGGTCATCGACAGGGTCCGCAGTCGGGTACGGGTGCGATCAAGCAGGGTGGCTCTCTCGGGCCTCACGTCGGGCCATGCGCCCCCGTCGGGGCCCAGGGGGTCGCGGAACTCCAGGTTGAGGTGCACGGGTCCCGGCGCGGCGGCCAGATCATCGCGCTCCGGGTCGCCGGTCGCCCAGTGCACCGCGCGCGCCGCCAGCAGCGTGGCGCGGCCGCCGCGCTCACCCGGTTCGGGAGCCGATGAGTTGGCGGACCACCGTACGAACGTGCCGAACAGGCCCTCGTGGTCCGTGGTCTGATTTGCCCCGGTACCGCGCAGTTCGCTGGGCCGGTCCGCGGTAAGCAGCAGCAGCGGGATGCCAGCGTGATGTGCCTCCATGACGGCGGGCATGAGGTTGCCGACGGCCGTGCCCGACGTGGTCACGACGGCCACGGGCCGGGGCGACCCCGTGAGGGCACGGGCGCGGGCGATCCCGAGCCCCAAGAACGCCGCACAGCGTTCATCGATACGCACGTGCAGGTTCACCTGGGGGGCCCCGAGCGGAGGGGCATCGGCCGCGGCCTCGGCCAGCGCGTGCGCGAGCGGGCCCGAGCGCGACCCCGGACATAGCACGTAGTCGGTGACGCCCTGCATGGCCAACGCGACGATCAACTCACGGGCGAAGGCGGCCGCGGGGTGGTTCATGCCGTCACACTCAGGGCCTTTGGCGTCAGGCGCCCGTCCACCGGGACGAGGGTGTCGGCCACGGTGTCGGTGGCGAGCAGGGTGCCCGTGCCGAGCCCGTGAGCGAGCCCCGCATCGGGAAGCGCGAGCGCGGTTGCCAAGGCGGAGGCCAGGCCGACGCTCGACTCCATGGCGGAGGAGATCACGATGGGCAGCCCCGTGCGTTCGGCGATCGCGAGGCAGGCGTGTGCACCACCCAACGGCGAAGGCTTGAGCACCAGGATGTCGGCCGCCTCTGCTCGCAGCACCGCGTCCACGTCGCCGGTCAGCCGCAGGGATTCGTCCGCGGCGATGGGGACGCCGATGCGGCGGCGCAAGGCCGCCAGGTCACCGATCGAGGCACAGGGCTGCTCCACATATTCGATCCCCGCCAGTCCTCCCGCACGGGCCGCGGCCTCGATGGCTTTGATAGCGGCACCCGCCTCCGCGAGCGTCCAGGAGCCGTTTGCATCGACGCGCAGGCGTCCACCGGGACCCAATGCCGACGCGACGGCCTCGACGCGCTCTACATCGGCGCGAAGCGTGGCTCGCGAATCGGGGTCCGCCCCCCTCGGCCCGCCCACCTTGACCTTGGCGGTGCGACAACCAAACTCGCGCACGAACGCTGCTGCGGCATCGGGCGAGATGTCGGGAATGATGGCCGCCGTCTCGACAAAGTGGCGCACGGCCACGGGTAGCCTACCCGTGGCCGCCTCCATGGCCGCCATCCACCAGCGATTGCGCTGCTCGGCGTTGTAGTCGGCGAAGGGCGAGTACTCACCCCACGCATCCTCGCCATCGGGTCCCGTGCCCCTGATCAGCACGCCGGTGCGCTCCGTCAACCCTCGGAACCGCTTGCTGAGCGTCACACTGAACGGTCGGAACTCCATGGGGACAGCGTAGAGGGGCCGCAGGGTTGCGGCCTCGCGTAGCCGGTACGCACCCGCCCACCCCGGCTGCACCAGCCCGGCCTGGCTGTCCCCGCTCGCTCCGGCTGGCCGCCTCTTGCCCCCTCTTGCCCCCTCTTGCCCCGACACTGCGAACCAGTCTGGGCTACGACATGCCACGTATGTGCCTCTACCAGGCGCCCCAACCGGCGTGTCGCGTGCCAAAACGGTTCGCAGCGTCGGTGGTGGCGCGAGTCGAGGCGGTTCGCAGCGTCGGTGGTGGCGCCCACCACGCCTGCTCCGTCGCACCCGGAGCTACGCTGGCGAGCATGAGCGACCTTCCGGCCCAGGTCTCGGACCTGATGGACCCCACGCAGTGGCGGTCCATCGAGGGGTTCGACGACGACGACGTCACCTACCACCGCTGGGTCGAGCGCGGCCCGGGCGGCCTTGAGCGCGACCTTCCCGCCGTGCGCATCGCCTTCAACCGCCCCCACATCCGCAACGCGTTCCGTCCCCAAACGGTCGATCAACTCCATCGGAGCCTCGACCACGCCCGCATGAGCCCCGATGTCGGCACCGTCATCCTCACCGGCAACGGCCCTGCGGACGACGGTGTGCATGCCTTCTGCTCGGGCGGCGACCAGCGCATCAGAGGCAAGGACGGCTACCTGTACGAGGGTTCGGCGGCCGATGCCCCCGATCACGGCGGGCGCCTGCACATCTTGGAGGTGCAGCGGCTCATGCGCACCAGCCCCAAGGTGATCGTGGCCGCGGTGAACGGCTGGGCCGCCGGGGGCGGGCACAGTCTCACTGTGGTGGCTGACCTGTCGATCGCGAGCCGCGAGCACGCGCGCTTCAAGCAGACCGATGCCAATGTCGGTTCGTTTGACGCGGGCTATGGTTCGGCGCTTCTGGCCCGCCAGGTGGGCGACAAGCGTGCCCGCGAGATCTTCTTCCTGGCCCGCGAGTATTCGGCGGACGATGCCGAGCGTTGGGGCGTCGTCAACGAGGCCGTGCCGCACGCCGAGTTGGAGGCCCGTGCCCTCGAATATGCCCGAATCGTCGCCACCAAGTCACCGCAGGCTATCCGCATGCTCAAGTTCGCCTTCAACCTCGCGGACGATGGCCTCGCCGGCCAGCAGGTCTTCGCGGGCGAGGCGACCCGAATGGCCTACATGACGGATGAGGCTCAAGAGGGTCGGGACGCATTCTTGGAACGCCGAGACCCCGACTGGCGGGATTTCCCGTACGCGTTCTAGAGGCGGCGCATGGGACTGGCGTGAGCCCGGTCGTGCGTGTGGAGTGGGCGTTGTGTCAGGGAAATGCCCTGCGGACGACGGGTCATGGTGGATGGCTGCATCGCGGTGGGTCGCATGCCAGCGGAGCCGCGACCGACGCAGGTCACGCATGCTCCGTTCGACTTCACGCACTGTCGCGCGCGACGCTTTCGACAATTTGCTTGAGCCGCTAAACTATCTTTCATGTCTTCCATCGCTCTCTTTGGCGCCACCGGCAAGACCGGCTCGCGCGTGCTCGACCGCCTCCTCACCGAGGACCACCACGTCACCGCTCTGGTGCGCGACCCCTCTAAGCTGTCCGCCACGTCCGACAACCTCACCGTGGTGCAAGGCGACATCCTCGACGCCGACGCCGTGGGGCGCACCATCGCCGGAACTCAGGCGGTGCTCGCACTGTTCGGCCAGGTGAAGGGTTCGCCCAAGACGCTGCAGACGGACGGAGTGCGCACCATCGTGGCGGCGATGAAGTCCCACGGAGTCTCGCGGCTGGTCACTCTGTCCGGCGGGGGCCTACGTGCCGCACAGGACCAACCGGGCGTGCCGGACCGGATCATTCGCGGGCTGCTCAAACTTCTGTCCGGACACGTCCTCGAAGACGCCGAGGGGCACCTCGACGTGCTGAAGGGTTCGGGACTGGACTGGACCGTAGTGCGGGGCCCACGTCTCACGGAGAAACCCGGCAAGGGCACCTACCGCGTGGGGTGGGTCGGGGTGAATGCCTCGACACAGATCAGCAGGGACGACCTCGCGGACTTCATCCTCACCCAGATTGAGGATCGCACCTTTGTCCACCAGATGCCGTTTGTGAGCGACTGACATCGCCGCGAAAGACCCCAGCTCCGCGGACGAGCGCAGCAACGCAATCCACGCGGCGCTCGCCGCGCTCGCCGCGTGGTCCCGCGTGCTTGTGAAGGCGAACGCCAGCGCGGGCTCCCGGCCGTTTGGCGACCACCGGCTCACCCGCTCGCAGATGGACGCACTGTTCTTCGTCGCGCATGGCGACGGTCCGCTCACTCCCGGCGCGCTCGCGCGCCGCCTGGGCCTGACCCCGGGTGCGGTGACACAGCTGGTCACCGGGCTCAGAGAAGCAAATCTGCTGAAGCAGACCACCCATCCCGGGGACGCCCGCGCAAGAATCCTCATCCTCACCACGCCCGCCGCGCGCATGCTGGCCAACTTCGAGGACGCACTCGCGCAGACGCTTGAGCCCCGCTTCGCCGAACTCTCCACTGAGGAGTTGGCCGTGCTCGCGGACCTGCTGGGCCGCGCCGATGCTGAGCCCTAGCGAGCACGCGATCGCGGTGCTCGACCAAGCGCGGGTACGTCGGCCGTGAGGCGGCGGTGCGGTGCGGGCGGCCACCTTCAGGGTGCCGGAGCCGCGCCGCCGACTGCCTCATCGCCGTGACCGCACAAGGGGCAGATGTCACGGTGGCGGCCCGGAACATGTCCGACTTCGCCCCCGTGGGGGTTCCTCTGCTCAACCCCTGGCACGCCGGTTCGTGACACCACACTCCCCATTGCGGTTTAGCGTTGACCCATGACATCTCTCACGCGCGATCGGGCCGTACAACTGGTCATGGACACGTTGGCTGACCGTGGGCCCAGCACCACCGGGGC
>JASBTB010000106.1 GCA_030148645.1 Demequina sp.
ATCAACACCGAGCTACTCGCCACCCTGCCCGGACACATCACCGAAGGGCACCCCTGGCCGACACCGAAACTGTCCCTGGCCGCCCTCGATAGCGCCCTGGAGGCGTTCGTGGCCACCTACAACGACCGCACGCACAGCGAGTGACGGCGCTCACTGAAATTCCTCAGTTCTGCTCACTGAAATTCCCCACTCCGGGTCGCTTCCGCTCATAGGGGCGGGCCTTCCTCGATGCTGATGGTCTTCGACCACACACCAGTTCGAGAGAGGCCCTGCTCGTATGCTTTCAGAGGAGGACGACGTGGATATCCACGCGCTCAAACGGCAGGGGATGACGATTAGTGAGATCGCCCGCCGTACCGATCACGACCGCAAGACAATCCGCGCCTATCTGGCTGGCCAACGCACCCCGGGAGTGCGTCACCGTGCCGCCCCGGACCTGTTCGACGCGTTCATCGCGTATGTCACTGCGAGGCTGAGCGAGGACCCGCATTTGTGGGCGGTCACGCTGCTGGACGAGCTCGCGCCGCTGGGCTTCACGGGGTCGTATCAGACCCTGACTCGTCAGATCCGGGACCGGAGTTTGCGGCCGGCCTGCACGGCCTGCGCGCATGTGACCAAGCGGCCCAACGCGATTATCGCCCACCCGCCGGGCGAGGAGACCCAGTTTGACTGGGTCGAGTTGCCCGACGCCGTGGCCGACTGGGCGTTCCCAACCAAACGCGCCTACGTGCTCGTCGGATCGCTCGCGCACTCCGGGGTTTGGCGGGCGGTGATCTCTCCGTCGATGGACCTGCCCCACCTGCTGGCCGCGATGACGGTGCTGCTGGGCTTGCTGGGCGGCGTGACGAAGACGTGGCGGTTCGACCGGATGAGCACCGTGTTGAAGGCGGGGACGAGTGATCTGACACCGATGTTTGCCGCGTTCTCCAAGCACCACGCGGTCAGCGTCGTCGCCTGCCGACCGAGGTCCGGGAACCGGAAAGGGGTGGTGGAGAAGAACAACCACACCGCCGCCGGGCGGTGGTGGCGCAACCTGCCCGACGACGTCACCGTCGAGCAAGCGCAGCAACGCCTGACCGTGTTCGCCCAAGGGCAGGACGGTCGGCGCCGTGAGGGCCGCGACGGGTCAACGACGGCCGCGGTGATGTTCGCCGCGGAACGGCTCGCCCCGTTGCCGCCGACGCTGTTTCCGGTGGTGGTGACCGAGGAGCGCACCGCGACACGGCAGGCGCTCATCGATTGGCGCGGGAACCGGTACTCGGTCCCGCCGGAACTGGCCGCGGCCCGCGTCGTCGTCCACCAACGCCTCGGTGCGGCCACCATCGACATCGCCACCGTCTCCGGCGTGGTGCTCGCGCGACACCGGATTGCCGAGCCTGGGCTGGGGGTCACGATCCGTGACAGCGGACACGTCACCGCACTGGAGACCATCGCTCTGGCCGCAGCCCCTCCAGGCCGCCCGCACCGGAAGAAGGAACGCATCCCACCCGGCACCGCGGCCCGTCGCGCCGCCATGGCGCTGACCGGCGCCACCGAACCCACCACCGTGATCAGCCTGGCCGCCTACGAGACGGCCGCGAAGAACAGGAACACCCTCCGATGAACACACCACTCACCACCACCGAGACGACCTCCACGCCCGTGACCGCGGCGACGTCCGCGAGCATCTACCAACAACTGAAGGGCCACCTGGCCGAGCTGAAACTCGCCGACGCCGCCGACGCGTTGCCACGCGTCCTGGACCAAGCCCAAGCCGAGGGCTGGTCGCTGACCCACACCCTCGAACGCCTGCTAGCCATCGAGGTCACCGCGACCGACGCCCGACGCCTGACCGGCCGGTTCCGCTTCGCGAACCTGCCCACCGGCGCCACCCTTACCGACTTCGACCTCGACGCCGCCTCCGGCATCGACCGCAACCTCCTGACCGAGCTTGGCACCTGCCGCTACCTCGAAACCGCAACCAACGTGCTCCTCATCGGACCCCCCGGAGTCGGCAAAACCCACATCGCCACCGGCCTCGGCCATGCCGCAGTGACGGCCGGCTACCGCACCTACTTCACCTCCGCCGCCGACCTCGCCGCCCGCTGCCACCGCGCCGCGATCGAGGGCAAATGGGGCACGATGATGCGGTTCTTCGCCGGCCCCACACTCCTCATCATCGACGAACTCGGGTATCTGCCGCTGCCCGCCGAGGCCGCGTCAGCGCTGTTCCAGGTCATCAACCAGCGCTACCTGAAAACGTCGATCGTGATCACCACGAACCGACCCGTTGGCGCCTGGGGCGAGATCCTCGGCGACACCACCGTCGCCGCCGCGATGCTCGACCGGCTCCTACACCGCTCCGTCGTCGTCACCCTCGACGGAGCGTCCTACCGGCTCCGCAACCACACCGCCGCAGCAGACGAACTACGCCGCGCCACCACCGGCACCAACCTGCGCTAACCTAACCCCGCGACCTGGGGAATTTCGGTGAGCAGAACTGAGGAATTTCGCTGAGCGCCGTCACCTGCTCCAGTCCGTCACCACCGCCCGCTCATGGTGAACGCTGCCGTCAGATGTGTTTTTCACTTGCCGTCCCCCCCGTTTGACCGAACCGGACCGCATCGCGATCGCCTATCCGAACCCTTCCACCTGCACATCCCAGAGGCGAGCGTCACCGACCGCCTTGGCCCAGAGAGCCGTCGACGCGCACGCGCCACGACCGCGACAATGGAGACATGACCTCCTCACGTCGCGCCGATACGCGCGCGCCCGCACGCGCTCAGGCTGGCGCCGCGAGAGCGAAGGCTGCGGCCGCGCGCGCCGCCGTGGAGGTCCCGACAATCACGTACCCGGCAGAGTTGCCGGTAAGCGCCAGGCGCCAGGACATCGCCGCCGCGATCCGCGACCACCAGGTGGTCATCGTCGCGGGAGAGACCGGGTCGGGCAAGACCACCCAGATCCCCAAGATCGCCCTTGAGCTGGGGCGGGGCCGCGCGGGGCAGATCGGACACACCCAGCCGCGTCGCATCGCAGCCCGCTCGGTTGCGGACCGCATCGCCGAGGAACTGGGCACGACTCTCGGCGATGTGGTCGGTTACCAGGTGCGATTCACCGACACGTCCTCCGAGCGGACGCTCGTCAAAGTGATGACGGACGGCATCCTGCTGGCCCAAATCCAGCGCGACCCCGACCTGCTGACCTACGACACCCTCATCATCGACGAGGCCCACGAACGCAGCCTCAACATCGACGTGCTGCTGGGCTACCTCACCAACCTGTTGCCGCGCCGCCCCGATCTCAAGATCATCATCACGTCCGCCACGATTGACTCGGAGCGCTTCGCCCGGCACTTCGCGCCCGGGGGCCCCATCCCGGACGATGCCGGGGCTAGCGGGGCGGGGGCGGGGAACGCCGACGCCGACACCAGGCCCACCGCTCCCGTCATCCAGGTCACGGGCCGCACCTACCCGGTCGAGATGCGCTACCGGCCGCTCACCGGCGAGACCCGCGGCGAGGAACGCGACCTCATGACGGGCGTCACGGACGCGTGCGACGAACTCATGCGGGAGGGCCCTGGCGACATCCTGGTGTTCTTCTCCGGCGAGCGGGAGATTCGCGACGCCGTAGACGCCCTCGAGGGTCACCTGGGCCCGCGCGTGCGCGATCCGAAGCACCCGCAAGCCGTGGAGATCCTGCCGCTGTACGCCCGGCTGTCCTCGGCCGAACAGCACCGCGTGTTCGCCCAGCACTCCCGCCGCCGGATCGTGCTGGCGACCAATGTGGCCGAGACCTCGCTCACGGTGCCCGGCATTCATTATGTGGTGGACCCCGGCACCGCTCGAATCTCGCGCTACTCCAAGGCGACCAAGGTGCAGCGGCTGCCCATCGAGCCCATCTCGCAGGCGAGCGCCAATCAGCGCGCCGGCCGCGCTGGCCGCCTCGCCGACGGCATCGCGATCCGCCTGTACGCGCAGGATGACTTCGAGTCTCGGCCCGACTTCACCGAGCCGGAGATCCTGCGCACGTCGCTCGCGTCCGTGCTGCTGCAAATGATCTCGGTGGGCGTGGTGTCGACGCCCGACGACGTCGCCTCGTTTCCCTTTGTCGAGCCCCCCGACACGCGCTCCATCAAGGACGGCATCCAGTTGCTGTCCGACCTCGGGGCCGTCACCTCAAACCGCGGCGGCAAGACCCGGCTGACGGACGTGGGGCGCAAGCTCGCGCGCCTGCCGATCGACCCCCGCCAGGCCCGGATGATCGTCGAGGGCGAGCGTCATGGAGTCGCCTACGAGGCCGCGGTGATCGCCGCGGCGCTGTCGATCCAGGACCCGCGCGAGCGCCCCAGCGACAAGCGCGCCGAGGCCGACCTTCAGCATCGTCGCTTCTCCACTCCCACGTCGGACCTGTTGGGCTACCTCAACCTGTGGGCGTATCTCAGGGACCGCCAGCACGAGTTGTCGGGGAGCGCCTTCCGGCGCATGTGCCGGTCCGAGTTCCTCAACTACTTGCGCGTGCGCGAGTGGCAGGACCTGGTCCAGCAACTGCGCCAGGCGGCCAAGCCGGTGGGGATTCACATCAAGGCGCGCGCCGCCACGCCCGTCGGGTCCGACGGCGGCGCGGGGGGCGGCAACACTGTGGCGTTCCTGCACACGTGGAACGAGGACGCCATCCACCGCTCGGTGCTCGCGGGCCTGCTCACGCAGATCGGCGTGCAAGACGAGAGCAAGGTGACCGCGTCGAGCTACTCGCACCTCCGCGGCGAGGCGAAGGCCATCGCCATGAAGCGCGCGCGCAAGCGCGCCACCAACGAGTTCCTGGGCACGCGCGGCGCCCGCTTCGCGATCCAGCCGGGCTCTCCCCTGTCCAAGAAGCCGCCGGCGTTCGTGATGGCCGCGCAACTGGTCGAGACCAACCGCCTGTGGGCGCGGGACGTGGCCCGCATCGACCCCGCATGGGCCGAGGAACTCGCCGGCGACCTGGCCAAGCACACCTACTCCGAGCCGCACTGGTCCACCAAGCAGGGCGCTGCCATGGCCCACGAGAAGGTGCTGCTGTACGGCGTGCCGATCGTCGCCGAGCGGCGCGTGCTGTGGGGCAAGATCAACCCGGCAGAGGCGCGCGAACTCTTCATCCGGAACGCGCTCGTCCAGGGAGAGTGGACCACCCACCACGAGTTCTGGAAGGCCAATCAGTCCGCCTTGGCGGACGCCGCCGACGTGGAGGCCCGCACCCGCACCTTCGGTCTCGTGGCGGGCGAGGAGGAGCTGTTCGACTTCTACGACGAGCGCATCCCCGACCACATCGTCTCGGCCTCCCACTTTGACCGCTGGTGGAAGGGCGCCAGGCGCGATTCCCCCGACCTGCTCACCTACACGAACGAACTGCTCATGCCCGAAGCGGCCGATGTGGACCCGTCGCTGTTCCCCGACACCTGGCCCCAAGGCGAGTTCACCTTGCCGCTGACGTACCAATTCGAGCCGGGGGCCGACGCCGACGGCGTCACCGTCCACATTCCCCTCGCCGTGCTCCCCCGCGTCACGCCTGACGGCTTCGACTGGCTCGTCCCTGGAATGCTTCCGGAACTGACCACGGCGACCATCAGGGCGCTGCCCAAGCCCGTGCGACGCCTGCTGGTGCCCGCCCCGGACGCCGCCCGGGACATCGTCGCGTGGATGGCGCGCAACGCCCCCGCTTGGGAGGATCTCGCCCGCGCCGGCGACATGGCGGAGTCCTTTCGCGACGCCTTCGCGCGGGCCACGCGCGAGCTGCGGGACGCGGTCATTCCGGCCGATGCGTGGGACGAGGTCGACGGCCGCCTCGCGTCCCACTTGAAGATGACTTTCCGGATCGTCGAACACAAGAACGGCCGCGAGAGCGTCGTGGCCGAGTCGACACACCTGCTCGCGCTCAAGCGCTCGCTCGCCCCTCAGACCGCCGACGCGGTGAGGCGGGCCGTGGGTGCGGCCCCCGATGCCGACCGAAAGGGCAAGGTCTCCGCCTCCGCCGCGCCCAAGCCGTCGCCGGCAACGTTTGCGGGCGGGCCGGTCGTCGAGAAGGGTGAACTGGCCACGTGGCCTCCGGGCCTGCCTGGCGGCGCCCTTCCCGAGGTGATCGAGTCCGACGTGGGCGGCGGCGTGATCGTGCGCGGGTACCCGGGGATCGTGGAGGAGAAGGGCGGCGCGGCGCTGCGCATCTTGGCCGACGCCCGTGAGCGTGACGCCGTGCACGCGGACGGCGTGCGGCGGCTGTTGCTCACCGAGTGCGGATTGGCCACCAAACGGGTCACCTCCCGCTGGACGAGCGCGCAGTCGTTGGCGCTCGCCGCGTCCGGCTACCGGACCACCGATGCGCTGGTCGCCGACCTTCAGCTCACGGCCATCCGGGCGCTGACCACCGTCACGCTCACGACTGCCGGCGGCGACGCCGTGGACGCAGCAGCAGTGCGTTCGGCCGACGCCTACGCGGCCGCGCGCGATCACGTGCGCGACCGGCTCGAGGACGAGATCCATCGCCTCGTGGGGCTGGTGGTGCCGATTGTCGAGGCCTCCCGCGCGCTCGACGGAGACATCCGCGCCACCACCTCCATGGCGCTGCTGTCGACCTTGGCGGACGTGCGCGCCCTCGCCTCGAACCTCGCGGGAGATGGTTTCCTGTCACGCACCCCGCCCGATCGGCTGCGACACGTGCCGCGCTATCTCAAGGCTGCGCGCCACCGCATCGAAAAGGCCCCGTCGCAACCGGCGCGAGACGCAGAGTTGGCGTGGCGCGTGCGGGAGATCGCGGAGGAGCTCGATCGTGAAGGCGAAGCCGCCGCGGGGAGCATCCCGGATGCGGCGCGCGCCGCTCGGATCGACACGGCACGATGGATGATCCAGGAGTTCAGGGTGTCGCTCTTTGCCCAACAGTTGGGAACCGACGGACCCGTCAGCGAGAAGCGGATTCGCGGCGTGCTCGTCGCGCCGGCCACCTAGCCCGGACTACGCGCCCGTGACGACCTTGAAGGCGTCGTGGTGCGAGATGCCCTCGTCCAAGTACGCGGGACCGTAGGGCGTGTACCCCAACTTCTCGTAGAACGGCATGGCCTGGTCCTGAGCGCTCAACTCGACGCGCACGCTGCCATAGGCACCGTGTCTGGTGAGGGCCTGGGCCTCCAACTCGAGCATCAGCGCCCTCCCCGCTCCGGTGCCGCGCGCCACCTTGCGTACGGCCACGCGACCGATGTGCGGGAGTGCCGGATCCATGTCCCCGAAGGAACCCTCGCCGTGGAACACGTCGGTGTGGGGCGCAAGCATGCGCCCGGTCGCCAGCGGGATGCCCTCGTCATCGACCACCAGCGAATGGAAGGTCCTGGGATCGGGGTCCAGCGCGTCCCGCTCCGCAGCCGGGTCCACGCCCTGCTCATCGACGAAGACCTCGAAGCGGATCGCGAGCGCGACCTCCAATTGTTCGGGGGTGGTGACGGCGACGACCTGCATACGCCTAGCCTCGCAGCGCCGCGAGCGCGGACGCAAGGTCGGCCGGATACTCGGACACGACCCGAACTTCATCCCCGCGCGTGGGGTGAGCGAAGGCGAGCTCCTTGGCGTGCAGCCACTGCCGGGCCAGGGCCAGTTTCTTGGCTTGCACAGGGTCCGCACCATACGTGAGGTCGCCCACCAGCGGATGCCGCATCGCCGCCAGGTGCACCCGGATCTGGTGCGTGCGCCCCGTCTCCAGGCGCACCTCGACGAGCGACGCGGAGGGGAACA
>JASBTB010000109.1 GCA_030148645.1 Demequina sp.
CGCCAACGCGTTCCGACACATGGGCGCCCAGGCGCTGCAGTCCATGGGCGACCAGGTAGTCAACGCCAAGACGGTGCTGCCGTGGCTCCTGAGCGCGCTTGGCGCGCCGGGTACGTTCGTCGCCTTCCTGGTGCCCCTGCGCGAGTCCGGATCGATGCTGCCGCAGGCCGCATGGTCCCCATGGGTGCGGACTCGGCGCCTGCGCAAGTGGGTGTGGGTGGCAGGTGCGGCGGGTCAGGCGCTGGCGACTGCCGCGTTGGCGCTCGTGGCCGCCATGGCCTCGGGGTGGATCGCCGGGACCGCCGTGCTGGCGTGCCTGGCAATGTTTGCGCTCGCCCGGTCGCTCAGTTCGATCGCGAGCAAGGACGTGTTGGCCCGCACGATTCCCAAGGGGCAGCGGGGCCAGATCAAAGGCGTGACCACCGTGGCATCGGCCGTCGTGGCACTGACCCTTGGCCTGGCGTTGCGCACGTGGGGCGGCGACAGCCTGGGGTCCGGGGTGTTGGCCGCACTGCTGGGCTCCGCAGCGCTCGCGTGGGTGGTGGCGGCGGTCATCTACGCGTCGATGCGGGAGCCCTCCGAAGCGATCACAACGCCCGATGCCAGCCAACCCGGGTGGGTCGCTCAGAGCAGCGAACTGTGGCGGGCCGATGCGGTGTTCCGGCGGTTCGTCGTGGCGCGCGGCCTGCTGCTGGTGTCAGCCCTCAGCCCTCCGTTCGTGGTCGGTCTCGGGATCCAGAAGGGCCAGGCCGGGCTCGCCTCCCTCGGCCTGTACGTGATCGCGCAGGGCCTGGCGGGATTAGTGGGCGGGCCGGTGTTTGGCCGGCTTGCGGACAGGTCCTCGCGGGGGTTGATGATCGGGGCCTCGCTTGCGGCATCGGGCGTGGTCGTGGCGTTCCTCGGGCTGCTCATGGTGTTCGGGGCCGACGGCGCGTCCTGGCTTGCGCCCGCAACGTACCTCCTCCTCGCGTTCGTCCACGTGGGTGCGCGGCTGGCCCGCAAGACCTACGTGGTGGACATCGCTGAGGGCGACCAGCGCACTCAGTATGTGGCGGTGGCCAACACGATCATGGGGGTGCTGCTGCTTGGCGTCGGCGCGCTGACGGCGGTGCTGGCAGCGCTGGGCAGTGAGTTTGCCCTGCTGCTGCTCGCTGTGCTGGGCGTGGCCGGAGCCGTGGTGGGCAAGGGGCTGCCCAGGGTCGCTCGCTCGTAGGGGCGCCTGCATTTTTGCCGTCCGCGCGTTCTTCGCCCGAGCGCCCGCCCCTCGTTGGTGGGCGCCTTTCCGTGGTCCGCACGTCGTGCCCAGGCGGGGTGTTGGCGGCCTATCCACAGTGCATCGTGCCTACTACGTGCATGCCTAACCCCTCTGGTTGACTGGTCTCATGGCAATCGAGGCGTCGGAGATTTCCAGGGTCAGTGCCCTGGTGGGTGACCTCGCGCGCCGCGACGTTTCGGGCCTCTCGCACGGCGATCTCATGGAGGCGCACGATGCCGTGGCGCGTCTAGGGCGGCTGGCTGGCACGCTGGAGGCGCGCTTCTCAGGGGAGATCGCCCGACGCTAGACTCCCGACCTCCCCGGTGGCGGTCTCGCGCGGCGACAGGGTTTTGGGAATGCGGGCGCCAAGGTGTCGCGCGTGACGGGCGGGACGACCGCGGGGACGATGCGCGCCATCGAGGCGGGACTCGCGCTCATGCCCGACGCCGGGGCAACCCCGGCCGACGCGGTGCCCGCCGCTTCTTCCAGCCCGCCCGCGCCCCGTTACCCGGCGGTCGCGGAGGCGGCGCTCGCCGGAGACCTCTCGGTGGATGCGGCGGGGTTGATCAAGGCGGGACTCGAGACGATCGGGGACCGCGTGTCGGGCAACGCGTTGCACCATCTGGAGCGGCGGCTCGTGGACAAAGCCATCCACCTCGCGGCGCATGAGGTGCGTCGCCTGGTTGCCACTGCTGTGGCTCGGGCAGACGTGCGGGGTCTCGAGGAGCGTGAGCGGCGCCAGCATGCAGAGCGCTACGTGGCGTGGAAGGAAGATCACACCGGCATGGTCACGTTCACGGGCAAGCTCGACGCCGTGACTGCAGCACCCATTCGCACCGCGATAGAGCAGATCGTCACCCATGGCTTTCGCGCGCGCCGCGATCAAGACCCCACCTCGCCGGACCAGCGCACCGTGGGTCAAATGCGTGCCGACGCGCTGTTCGAACTGTGTCGTCACGCGCTCGGCTACAAGGAAACGGACCGGTCTGGGATTCGGACCACCATCGTGGTGCGGATGAACCTGCGCGCCCTCAACGCGGGTCGCGGACTGGGCAGCATCGACGGTGTTGACCGCCCGATTCCTGTAGGGCAGCTGCGACGCCTCGCGGGCGACGCGGGCATCGTGCCCGAGGTGCAGGGCGACGAGGGCGAGGTGCTCGACCTGGGCCGCACCGCCCGCATGTTCACGCGGGCGCAGCGGATCGCCCTGCTCGAGCGCGACGGCGGTTGCGCCAAATGTCACCCACCTCCCGAATACTGCGAGGCGCACCACATCCGCTGGTGGGAGAAGGGCGGCGGCACCGACCTCGGCAACGGGGTGATGCTTTGTACTCGTTGCCACCACGATGTCCACCGCCAAGGCTGGGAGATCCTAGCCCGCGCGAATCGCGTCGACTTCATCCCGCCGCCCGACATCGACCCGTCGCGGCAACCGAGGCCCGGGGG
>JASBTB010000111.1 GCA_030148645.1 Demequina sp.
CCGCGATGAAACTGTGCAGTCCAGCCAGGCGATCTACGAGGCGCTCGGGTTCGCCCGCTACGCCCGCGCCCGCGCCGACGAACTCTCCGGCGGCACCCTCGCCAAACTCAACCTGGGCCTGGCCCTCCTGCCTGACCCCGACTTGCTTCTGCTCGACGAACCTTCCGCCGGCTTCGATTGGGACACGTACCAGAAGTTCTGGGGCCTGGTCGCACAGCGACGAACTACCGGACGAACCGTGCTGATCGTCAGCCACTTCGTCTTCGACGACGAGCGCTTCGACCGTATCGTGGACATCCGCGAGGGGAAGACGGTGGGGCGATGACGGCCCTGGTGTTCACCCGCCGGTTCCTGACGGGTTACATCCGTAACCCGTTCAACCTGTTCCTGCTCGCCATCGTGCCGACCATCTTCGTCCTGGTGACGGGCGGCACCTTCGCCAAGGCGGCGGAACTGCTCGGTGGCACCGGTGGACCTGCTGTGGAGACCGCCACCGCTGGCTGGGCCGCAGCGTTCCTGGCTGGCATCGCCATGTACTTCCAGGCCGCCGCGGCCCGCGACACCGACCGCAGGGTGGTCATCGCCGGACTACCCGCAGGGCGGCTGACCCTTGCGCGGCTGCTCACCGGCGGGTGTCTGGCCCTGCTTGCCTCCACCACCGCACTTGTGGCTCTCGCGCTGCGTACCGGCATCGACGACCCGGTGCGGGCGATTGCGGGCACCCTGATGTTCGCCGTCATCTACGTCGCGATCGGTTCCCTGGTCGGGTCCCTGGTGTCCAGTCCCGTCAACGGCACCGTGATCGTACTGTTCGTGTGGATCGCCGAGGTGTTCTTCGGCCCCACCATGGGCACCGTCGACCAGGGCGCCCTGCGCGTGCTACCCACCCACTTCGTCACCCTGTGGATGGTCGACCTGCCCTCCGGCCACAGCGGCGGGATCGGCGACCTCGGCTGGGCATTGACCGCGACCATTGTCGCGATCGTCGTGGCCTGGGCACTGGCCGCCGCCCGCGCCCGCATCGCCCATCGCCGCGCCCAGCGTCTCCAGCCCGGCTCGATCCTCGACCAGGTCGCCGCGGCGTCGCGGGCCGCCTGGCGCGACGCCCGTCGCAACCCCACCCTGTGGGCGCTGTTCGTCGTCGTGCCCGTGGTTTTCATCCTCGGCGCCTACGCGGTCACCCCCGACAAGCCCCTGACCTTCGAGGTCGTCGAGGGCGGACGCCGCATCGCGCAGACGTACTCCCAGATCGACGTCCACGTCCTGACCGGGGCGAGCGCCGCCGTCGCCTATCTCGCCGCGCTGGTCGGCCTGTTCACCGTGCTCGACAGTGGCGACGGCGATCGCCGCGCGGCCCTGACAGGCCTGCGCCCCACCGTGCTGCTGTCGGCGCGCCTCGGCGTCATCGCCCTCGCCGTCCTCGTCATCACCGCGGTGTCGCTGGCCACCACCGCGCTGGTCTTCGATGCCGCACGCTGGCCGACCTTCGCGGCCGCCATGATTCTCATCGCGATCACCTACGGGCTGATCGGCGCACTGATCGGCCCGATCTTCGGCCGCGTCGGCGGCGTGTTCGTCGCCTTCTTGTTGCCCTTCCTGGACATCGGCATCCTCCAGGGACCGCTACTGACCCCCGAGCCGACCGCCCTGTCCAGGTCACTGCCCGGCTACGGCGGCGGTCGGGTCCTCCTCGACGGCGCGCTGACCCAAGGCTTCGATGAGGTGGGACCGCTCCTCACCGGCCTGGGCTGGCTTGCCGCACTCGCCCTGGCCGTCGTCCTGACCTATCGGCGCAGCACCCGGCCCGGTCGCGTCCCGCGTCCTGCCTCCGCCCAGGCGTGGACGTGATCAAAACGGTACGCCGCAGTGCAAGATGGCGTTGGCGTAGGGTGTTGCCTCACCGGTCCTGACCACGAGCGCCGCACGCGCCGAAAGCTCCTTGAGGCCGTCGTGCGAGACGAGTTCGGGTACACCGAAGTGGTCCGCGATCGCGACGTGGGCGTCGGGGTTGGCGGAAGCCGTCTCGCGGGCGATCGTCACACGTTCGACGACGATCTCCTCGGCCAGCGCGGCGAGAACCTGGGCGAAGGTGGGGATACCGAAGACGAGGGCAAGGTCGACGATGGGGACGCCTGCCGGGCGGGGCAGACCACAGTCGGCCACGACCACCATGTCGGTATGACCGAGCCGGGCAAGCGATCCCGACAGTGCATCGTGGAGGATGCCGCGGCGCTTCACGCCTCGACCTCGGCCGCCGTCGGGTAAGAGTCCTGCGCACCGCGTCGGGTCACCGCATGAGCGGCCACCACCGTCGATTTGCGGATCGCCGACTCTAGGTCCAGCCCGTCGGCCAGCGCCACGGCCAGCGCCCCGACGAAGGCGTCGCCCGCGCCGGTGGTATCCACCGCGACCACCTGCGACGCCGGGACGTGCACGCTGCGCGGGGCCGCATCGACGATGCTCTCCGCTACGACCGCACCGCGTGCGCCGAGGGTCAACACCACTGAGCGGGGACCGCGCTCCAGGAGCGCCGTCGCCGTGGCGACGTCCTGCGAGAGCGTGGGCTCCTGCGTCGCGGTGGCGCCGAGGAGGAACGCGGCTTCCGCCTCGTTGACCACCAAGGGGTCGGCGGCGGCGAGGGTCTGCGCGGCGAGGGGTGCCGCAGGTGCGGCGTTGAGCACCACCCGTACACCCGCGCCGAACGCGTCCGCCACGACGCGGTCGACCGTCTCGGGCGGGATCTCAAGTTGCGTGACAAGGACCGCCGTCTGGGGCCACTGGTCGGCCAGTTCGTCAGCCACGTCGGCGTTCAGATGGCGGTTGGCGCCAGGCGAGACGACGATCGAGTTCTCCCCGTCCGGGGTGAGAAGGATCAGGGCCGTACCGGTGGGTGCGTCGACTTCGCGCACATGGCCGACGTCGACGCCAGCCCGGGCCAGGGAGTCACGCAGGAGTCGGCCACCGTGGTCGCGGCCGACGCGGCCGACGAATGTCACGTCGCCTCCCAGGAGGCCCGCGGCTACGGCCTGATTGGCTCCCTTGCCTCCCGGCGAGGTCACGAGGTCCGAGCCTAGGACGGTCTCACCACCGGTGGGGCGGTGCTCCACGTCGATGACCAGGTCCGCGTTGGCCGAACCGACCACGACTATCTTGCGACGACTCACGTCATGCTCCCTCTCGGTTCGCTCCGGTCGGGCAACACGGTAGCGGACCACAGTGAAAGGGTGGGGGCGGCCGTGGAGCGGCTCGCCCCCACCCGTGTGGCTAGGTTGCGCTCAGGACGCCGACTGGGCACTGAGGACGACGACGGGGACACCGACAGTGGCCTCGACCGGTTCACCGGCGACCAGGGCGAGCGCGGCCTCCACGGCGGCCCGACCGAGCGCTTCGGGCTGCTGGGCGATGGAGGCGTACAGGGTGCCGGCGTCGATCGCCGCCACGCCGTCGTCTGTGCCGTCGAAGCCCACCACGAACACGTCCGTGCCTGCGCGGGAACCAAGGGCCTGGATCGCGCCCAGTGCCATCTCGTCGTTTTCCGCGAAGATGCCGACGACGTCGGGGTTCGCCTGGAGCAGGTTGGTTGCGACGTCGAGCCCCTTGGCGCGGTCGAAGTCGGCCGGTTGCATGGCGACGACCTCGATGTTCGGGAACGCCGCGATGCCCTCGGAGAAGCCCTGTCCGCGCTCACGGGACGCGGACGTACCAGCCACGCCCTGCAGGACGATGACCTTGCCGGTTTCGCCGATGGCCGCGGCAAGAGCCTCGGCGGCCAGTTTGCCGCCAGCGACGTTGTCCGAGGCGATGAACGAGTCCACTTCGGCGCCGTTGACCGCCCGGTCGACGGCGACGATCGGGGTGCCGGACTGGACCAGCGGTGCGAGCATTGCGCCCGCTGCGTCGGAGTCGACTGGGTTGATCAGGACCGCGTCCAACTGCTGGGCGCTGAAGTTCTGCACCTGATCTGCCTGCTGGGTCGCATCGTCGCGGGCGTCGGTGACGACGAGTTCCACGCCTGCCTCGTCGGCGGCCGCCTGGGCTCCGTCGCGCAGGGAGACGAAGAACGGGTTGTTCAAGGTGGACAGCGCCAGGCCCAGTCTGACCTCGCTGGGCGCGGCGTCAGTGCCGCCAACGGTGCTACCTTCCGTTCCGGCGTCGGACGAGCAGGCTGCCAGGGCCAGCATGCCGACGACGGTGACTGCGGCGAGCCGCAGGAGTGGCTTGGTCATGAGATCTCACTTCCTTCTACTTTGGCCCCTGGAGCGGTTCCCCGGGGGTTGGTTGGTGGTGCGGGTGATGCGGTCTAGGTGCGGCGTTTACGGAGGGTGTCGGAGAGCACCGCGAGGGCGATGACTGCTCCGATGACCACCTGTTGCCAGAATGAGGAGACGTTGAGCAGGTTGAGGCCGTTGCGGATGACAGCCAGGACAAGAGCGCCGACGAGCGTGCCGAACGCGCGTCCTTGACCACCTGCGAGTGAGGCCCCGCCGATGACGACGGCTGCGATGGCGTCCAACTCATAGCCGAAGGCCGCCTGCGGCTGGCCGGACGCCAGGCGACCGGCCAGCACCAGGCCAGCGACCGCGGAGAACGTCCCGGCCAGTCCGTAGATGATCAGTTGCTGGCGGCGTACATTGATGCCCGATAGTCGGGCGGCCTCCTCGTTGCCGCCGATCGCGTAGATCGCCCGTCCGGTGTAGGTCCGGTTGAGGATGAAGGCCGCGAGCATTCCGAGCGCCACCATCACCAGCACCGGCACCGGTAGCCAGCCCCACAGCGAACTGCCGAACCACGCGACGGCGGCTGGCTGGGCGACGGGCACACCGCCCGACAGCACCAGCGCCAGGCCACGGGCAATAGACAGCATCGCCAAGGTGGCGATGAATGCTGGCAGTCGCCCGTAGGCGATGAGAATGCCGCTGACGAGGCCAGCGGCAAGGCCCGCCGCCAGGCCGAAGAGGATGGCGACGAGGGGGGGGACCCCCACGCTACCGACCATCAATCCGGTGACGATGGCGGTGAGCGCGGCCACGGAACCCACCGACAGATCGATGCCCGCCGAGATGATGACGAAGGTCTGCCCGAGCGCAAGGATGGCGATGACGGCCGCCTGCACGCCGATGTTCAGCAGGTTTTGCGTGCTGAGGAATACGGGACTCATCAACGCCATGGCGGCGCCCAGCAACAGCAGCGCGCCGAGCGCGCCGTTGCGGCCGGCGGCCGCCCGCAGGCGTTCGGTGATCTGCTGGGCGCGCGTCTGCTCAGCGGGGCGCGGGACGGTTCGGGTCGGGGGCATGTCAGTGGGCACGGCTCGACTCCACTTCCTTGACGGCCAGGGCCATGACGGCGTCCTGGGTGGCTTCTGTGTGGGTGAGTTCGCCGACGAGTCGACCGTGCGCCATGACAAGGATCCGGTCAGACATCCCCAAGACCTCTGGAAGGTCGGACGAGACCAGGAGGACGCCACGCCCGGACGCGGTCAACTCGTTGATGAGCTGGTAGATCTCGACCTTGGCGCCGACGTCGACGCCACGGGTCGGTTCGTCGAGCAGCAGGACTGCGGGGTCGGCCGATAGCCACTTACCCATGACGACCTTCTGCTGGTTTCCGCCCGACAGGTTCTTCACGATGCTGCGGATGCTCGGGGTCCGGATTCCCAGGTCGGCCACGGCGCGTCGCGCGCCCCGTTCAAGCCTTGCCCGGTCGACGATACCCAGACGCGTGGCAGCGCGCAGGGAGACCAGGCTGAGGTTCTCCGCCACGCTGGCGCCCAGCACAAGCCCTTGAGCCTTGCGGTCCTCCGGCACCAATCCCAGGCCGGCGTGAATCGAGGCCCGCACATCGTGCCGACGCACGGGCTTGCCCCGCAGGCACACGGACCCGGTGGTGTACCGGTCGGCCCCGAGAATGGCTCGCAACAGTTCGGTGCGCCCGGCGCCCACGAGTCCGGCAAGCCCGACGACCTCTCCGGCGCGCACGCTCAGTGTGATGTCCTCGAACGATCCCGGCGATGACAGGCCGTCGACCCGAAGCAGTTCCTTGCCGGGTGCCGTGCGGACCCTCGGGTACTGGGACGCGATCGCTCGGCCCACCATCAACCGCACGAGTTCGTCGCTCGGCGTCGTCGCGCTCACGGTCCCGACGCCGACGCCGTCTCGCAGGATCGTGACGCGGTCCCCGATGCGTCGGATCTCCTCGAGGTGGTGGGAGATGAAGACCAGGCCGACGCCCGAACTGCGCAGTTCGACCATGAGGTTTAGAAGGCGATCGACCTCGTCGTCGGTCAGCGTCGCCGTCGGCTCGTCGAGGATGAGGATGCGGGCGTTCAGACTCAGCGCCTTGGCGATCTCCACGAGTTGCTGGCGGGCGACGCCGAGGGTGCGCACCGGGGTGCGGGGGTCGATCCTCAGCCCGACTCGCTCCAGGGCGGCTGAAGCCTGGTCGTACATGGCCTGTCGGTCGACGATCCCGAGACGCCGAGGCGGCCGACCGAGTAGGACGTTTTCCGCGACGCTGAGTTCCGGGATCAGGTTGAACTCTTGGTGGATCGTGGCGATCCCCAACTCCTCCGCATCCCTGGTGGTGCTCAAGGTTACTGGGCGGCCGTCGACGAAGACTTGGCCCTCGTCCGGCTGATAGACGCCAGCGAGGCACTTGATGAGAGTGGATTTTCCGGCGCCGTTTTCGCCCAGTAGCACGTGCACCTCGCCAGCGTGCAGACGGAACGAGACGCCACCGAGGGCGGTCACTCCTGGGAAACGCTTGACCAGGCCGTCGACCCGGAGCAACTCCTTCCCGCTACGAGACTCTGGCATGCTATCGCGTGCTGTCGTGTTCACCGGGAGACCCCTCTCGGGCGTTGGGTCGACTCGCGCAGGCGAAGAACGCATCCGAGTCGCTCGTCGGAGACGGGCCGGCCCGCGATGCGGTCGAGCAGCATCTCGACGGCGCGCCGACCCAGCGCAGCGGTGGGTTGCTCGATCGCCGTGAGCGTCGGGCTCAGGAGGGAGAACCATGGCAGGTCGTCGAAGACCGCCACCGCAAGCGATTCGGGCACCAGTGGGGCGGCGTCGCGATGCGTGGCAAGGTATTCGATGGCGCCCAACGCCATGGATCCGTTGGCCACGAAGACGGCGTCCGGGACCGAATTCCCGGCCAACAGCGCGGCGAGTTCGGTGCTACCCGAACTGCGGCGGAAGTCTCCGTGCCGCACGCGGGCCGGGGGCAACGGGCGCGCGTGCCGGGCCAGGGCGTCACGGAAGGCCGACAGCCGGTGCTTCGAGCTGCCCGCACGGTCGGGGCCGGTGATGATGGCGATGTCCTGGCGTCCCGTCGTCACCAGGTGGTCGACGAGCTCGGTGATCGCGTCGGTACCGTCGGCCAGGACGGAGGGCGCATCGACATCGGCCGCAGGCCGGTCCACCAGGACGAGGTGGTCGCCGCGCCGCGCAGCCTCGTGTAGCAGCGGCGATGTCTCGGTCGTCGGCACCACGATCAGGCCGTCTACCTGGCGTTCCAGCAGGATGCGCACGTAGTGGTCCTGCTGGGCTGGGTCCTCGTCGGCATTGCCGACGATCACCGAGAATCCAGCCTGCCGCGCAGCGTCCTCCACTGCGCGGGCCAACTCCGTGAAGAAGGGGTTGAGGAGGTCTGAAACGACCAAGCCGATGGTCCGGGTGCCGGTGCTGCGCAGCGACCGCGCGACGGCATTCGGCCGGTAGTTCAGGCGCAGGGCCGCCGCTTCGACGCGAGCTCGGAGCTCCGGGGATACGTGGGGATGGCCGGTCAGCGCGCGCGATGCCGAGGACGGTGCAACGCCGGCCGCAAGAGCGACATCTTTGATCCTCGTCATTGGGGCCCATTCGTCGGTGAATGTGTGGAATCGATTCCACGGAATCGATTCCACGATCACACCACGGGTGACCCGGCCCTGTCAACCCCTGGGGTGCGTTCGCCGCGTGAGCCGACCGAGCGAACTAAGAGCCAGACCGCATGGCGGCCAGCACGGGCACGCACCCTTCCGCCTGGCCCGACCGGTGCTTCGACGCGGTGGTGCGCGTATTCACCTCGGTAGGCGCACCGGAGTTTGCGACCATGACAGGCGCAGATCCCGGCGAAGGCACAGGCCGGTTTGCTGCGCCCCACCGTCAACGCTCAGATACGGTCGTCGCCACGCAGCCCCCGGCGGCGACGGCCCCGCGGCACGCTGGTGCGTCGGCCAGCAGTTCCATGAGGTGAGGCGCCGCCGAGTCCGACCCGGCCTTGCGTGACTGCACCACGGACACCTCCCAGCGGGGGGCGTCGTGCGGGAGGGCGACCGTG
>JASBTB010000113.1 GCA_030148645.1 Demequina sp.
ACGGTCGTATTGTTGACGTTGGCTCGGGTGCGGGGCTTCCGGGCTTGGTGATCGCGGCGATGCTCCCCGATCGCGAGGTGGTGCTTGTGGAGCCGATGGAGCGCCGGGCGGCCTGGCTGGAGGAGGCGGCTGCCGTCGTCGGACTTGGCAACGTGGTGGTGGTCAGGGGGCGCGCACAGGAACTCAGGGGCACCGTGACGGCTGAGGTACTCACCGCGCGCGCCGTCGCTTCCGTCGACAAGTTGATCACATGGTGCCTGCCGCTGCTGGGACCGGACGGTCGGATGGCACTTCTCAAGGGTCGCAGTGCCGCCGCCGAAATCGACCATGCGCAGTACGCGCTGCGCAAGGCGCGGCTCGTCGCCCAGATTGAGTCAGCACCCACACTGCCCGGGCTCGAGGCGACGACCGTGGTGCGATTGACGCGTCAGCCGTAGATTCTTCGAACTTTTCTTTCCCCAGGTTTTCCACAACCTCAGCGACCGAGTTCCACGCCGCGGACGGGCGTTGTCCACAGGCGTGAGGTCATACCCCATCCTCCCCAGGCCAAGTGTGCATAACTTGCGCCGGACCCGTTTGCGGTGGTGGTGTTTCACGTGAAACATTGGCCCTTGCCGTTCCCCGAAGACAAAGGAGCACCGCGTGACCGACCCCGCTCAGGAGCCGACGTTGTCCGAGACGCCGACGCCCGGTGGCAGCGCTCCCGCGTACGTTCCGGTGGACGAACCACCGGGCGCGCGCTCCTGGGCACAAAGCGGTACGGCCCCCGCGTCGACGGACCCGTTCAGCGGCATCGATGCCGACCACGACAGCCCGCTGGCCGCCGAGCTCCTCGAAACCGAGCGCCTGCGACGCTCGCTCGAGGCAACCGATTTCCCCCGCCCGGCGCGCACGCGGGTGATCGCGGTCTCGAACCAGAAGGGCGGCGTCGGCAAGACGACCACGTCGGTGAACCTGGCTGCGGCACTCGCCAACAAGGGCGCCAACGTGCTCGTCATCGACGCCGACCCGCAGGGCAACGCGTCGACCGCACTGGGCGTGGACCACCGCGCGGGCACTCCGTCCATCTACGACGTGTTGCTGGACGATGCGTCGCTCGCGTCGGTGGCCCAGCGCTGCGCCGACCTGCCGACGCTGTGGTGCGTTCCTGCGACCATCGATCTTGCCGGAGCAGACATCGAACTCGTATCGGCGGTGCGCCGGGAATACCGGCTCCATCGGGCGGTGGCCGACCTTCTGACGCGAGAGGGCAAACACCTCGACTATGTGTTCATCGACTGTCCGCCGTCACTGGGACTCCTGACCTTGAACGCGATGGTGGTGGCCACCGAGGTCCTGATCCCCATCCAATGTGAGTATTACGCCCTTGAAGGGCTCACGCAACTCATCAAGACCATTGAAATGGTGAAGAGGCATCTCAACCCCACGATCCATGTGTCGAGCATCGTCCTCACGATGTTCGATCAGCGGACCAACCTGGCCCGCGAGGTCGCTCACGAGGTGCGTAGCCACTTCCCCGACGAGACCTTTCCCCAGACGATCCCCCGTTCAGTCCGCGTCTCCGAGGCCCCCAGTTTCGGCAAGACTGTCATCACGCACGATCCCCATTCCCCAGGAGCGGTGGCGTATCTCGCCGCTGCCAAGGAGTTGGCCGAGCGCGGCGCCGCCGCAGGAGGTACGCAGTGAGCAACCCCAAGCGAGGCCTGGGACGAGGGCTCGGAGCCCTCATTCCCACCGAGCCAGACGCCACCAACGGAGCCGAAGCTCCCCGCCAGGGAGCGCGTCCTCGGGACGTTTTCTTCTCTGACACGGCCCCGGTTGCGCGCCTGCCGGAGGAGTTGGCGCAGGGCAAGCCCTCCGACACCACGTCACCCCCCGGGGGTGTTTCGGTGGAAACCCCCGGCAATGGCGGACTCCGTCCCGTGCCCGGGGCTCGCTTCGCGTACATCGACCCCACACAGGTGGTGCCAAATCCGCGGCAGCCTCGGCAGGTGTTCGACGCCGATGCCCTCGCGGAGTTGGTGGGATCGATCAAGGAAATCGGCGTCCTGCAGCCGATCGTGGTGCGCCCCCGTCCCGAGGGCGAGGGGTACGAACTCATCATGGGCGAGCGGCGCCTGCGTGCCACCCGGGAGGCTGGCCTGACGCAGATCCCGGCCATCGTGCGCAGCACCGACGATGTGGATCTCTTGCGCGACGCCTTGGTGGAGAACTTGCATCGCGCGCAACTCAACCCGCTCGAGGAGGCCGCCGCCTACCAGCAATTGCTCGACGACTTTGGGATCACCCACGAGCAGCTCGCTGAGCGGATCAGTCGGTCGCGCCCTCAGATCACCAACACTTTGCGACTTCTCAAGTTGCCGCCAGCGGTGCAGAAGCGGGTTGCGGCCGGCGTGCTGAGCGCGGGCCACGCCCGGGCGCTCTTGACGCTGGACAACGCCCAGGCGATGGATCAGTTGGCCGCCAGGATCGTTGCCGAGGGAATGTCCGTGCGCGCGACCGAGGAGGCTGTCACGCTTGGGGTGAAGGTGCCGAGCCCCCACAGGGGTTCGGTGCGCCCGGGCGGGCGGACCGCGGCGTTGGACGACCTGGCAGCCAGGCTTGGCGACCGCCTCGACACCCGCGTCAGGGTTCAGTTGGGCAGTACCAAGGGAAAGATCACCATCGAATTCGCGAC
>JASBTB010000121.1 GCA_030148645.1 Demequina sp.
AGTCCGCGTGGTGGTGCCACCTTGATGGCGGGAGACCGCGTCGGGTGTCTCGCGACCATGTCGAGCCATTCCAGGTCGCGGCGACCGTAACCCACGGCCATCACGGCGCCCACCAGGGAACGCACCATGGCGTGACAAAAGGCGTCGGCCCGCACGGTCGCGACCACCAGGCCAGCATCGGCCCCCGCCGCGACCCGCCGCCACGAAAACTCCCTGAGTTCGCGGATGGTCGTGGCCCCCTCGCGACCCCGGCAGAACGCCGTAAAGTCGCGCAAGCCCAGGAGCGTCGCGGACGCGGCATTGAGGACGTCCACGTCGACGCTTCGGTCGATCCATGTCACGTGGTTGCGCAGTAGCGGGTCTCGCAACGCGAAGCGATCGCACAGGCGGTATTGGTAGCGCCGCTCGAGGGCCGAGAACCGGGCGTCGAAGCCCTCCGGGGCGACCGATGTGGCCCGGATGACGATATCTCCGCCCACGACCCCTGCCAGGCGCTCCCCGAGGGCGTGTGCGGGGGTGCGAGTGGTCTTGCCGGGCAAGCGGTGCCACGCCTCGGCGGGGATGTCGACGTGCGCGACCTGGCCGCGCGCGTGGACTCCGCCGTCGGTGCGCCCCGCGACCGTGATGCGCAACGTGGGCTCGTCGTACGTGCGCCCGTCCGGTCCGCGCACCACGCGCACCAGGCCAGCCTCCATTTCGCCCTGCACCGTACGCAAACCGGGCTGCGTCGCCCAGCCGTTGAAGGCTCCGCCGTCGTAAGAAAAGTCGAGGCGAGCCCGCACCACATCCCTGCCATGCAGTTCAGTCATGCGGACTCGCCTCGTACGCCGTGGCTAGGAGCTACTTGTCGTCGCCCTCCGCAGGACTCTCGTCGGGCTCGACCACTGCCTCGCCGACCGAGGTCTCGGATTTGGTCGTCTTGTCGACCTCCGGCCCCTTGTCCTTCTTGACGGCCGCCTTCTTGGTCGCCTTTTCCGCCTCCGCCTTGACGGCCTTCTTGGCCGGAGTACCAAACTCCACCAACTCGATCACGGCCATGGGCGCGTTGTCGCCCTTGCGCGGACCCACCTTGGTGATGCGGGTGTACCCTCCGTCGCGCTCCGCAAAGCCCGGGCCGATCTCGGTAAACAGGGTGTGAACCACGCCCTTGTCGGGGATGATCCCCATCACCCGACGACGCGACGCCAGGTCTCCCCGCTTGGCGAAGGTGATCAGACGCTCGGCGTGGGGACGTAGGCGCTTGGCCTTGGTCTGCGTCGTGGTGATACGGCCGTGTTCGAACAGCGCCTGCGCAAGGTTCGCAAGAATCTGGCGCTCGTGTGCAGGACCTCCGCCGAGGCGGGGACCCTTGGTAGGTGTAGGCATAGTGAGTTGTTCTCCTTGTTACTCGTCGCCGCCGGAGAAGAACACACCGGAGGCGGTCGGGTCGTAGTCCTGACCGCCGTCCTTCAGGGTGAAGCCCAGCTCGGCGAGCTTTTCCTTCACCTCGGTGATCGACTTCTGTCCGAAGTTGCGGATGTCCATGAGGTCCGTCTCGGAGCGTGCGGTGAGCTCGCCCACGGTGTGTATGCCCTCGCGCTTGAGGCAGTTGTACGAGCGCTGCGTCAGCGTGAGGTCCTCGATCGGCATGTTGTAGTCCTCCTCGAGCGCCTCATCCGTGTCGGAGGGTCCAATCTCAATGCCCTCGGCGGCTTCGTTGAGGCTGCGTGCGAGCGAGAAGAGTTCGACCAGCGTCGAACCCGCCGAAGCCACCGCGTCACGCGGGGAGATCGACGACTTGGTTTCGACATCGACAATGAGTTCGTCGAAGTCGGTGCGTTGCGCCACACGGGTCGCCTCGACCTTGTACGTGACCTTGAGTACCGGGGAGTAGATCGAGTCGACCGGGATCTGGCCGATCTCCGCGTCGTAGCTCTTGTTGAGCGCGGCGGGCACGTAGCCGCGTCCACGCTCGACCGTCAGTTCGACCTCGAACTTTGCCTTCGAGTTAAGCGTCGCGACGTGGAGGTCCTGGTTGTGAATCTCGACGCCAGCAGGCGGCGCGATGTCGGCCGCCGTGACGGCCCCCGCCCCGGACTTGCGTAGGTACATGACGACGGGCTCATCGTGCTCGGAAGAGACCACGAGGTTCTTGAGGTTGAGGAGGATCTCGGTGACGTCTTCCTTCACCCCCTCAATCGTCGTGAACTCGTGCAGAACACCCTCGAAGCGAACGCTCGTGACTGCCGCTCCAGGAATGGACGACAGCAACGTGCGCCGCAGCGAGTTCCCAAGGGTGTAACCGAAGCCAGGCTCCAGCGGCTTGAGGGAAAACTGGGAGCGGTTGTCCGACAAGACCTTTTCGGTCAAGGTGGGACGCTGTGCGATCAGCACTTTCCTATCCTTTCCGAGCACCCGCTATTTGATGCTCGAACCTGCCGGCTGTCCGTTCCGGCAAGTGTCAACGTCTGTAAATCTGGAAGGCACCTCGCGGTGCGAGAACGGCGCGTGAGCGCCATGCCGCCGCGCCGGGGCGCAGCGGCGTCGGCAACTACCCGCGACGACGCTTGGGTGGGCGGCAGCCGTTGTGCGTCTGCGGAGTGACGTCCTTGATGGACGTCACCTCAAGGCCAGCGGCCGTCAGCGAACGGACCGCAGTGTCACGGCCGGAGCCGGGACCCTTCACGAACACGTCCACCTTGCTCATCCCCGCATCCTGCGCCTTGCGTGCAGCAGCCTCCGCGGCCATCTGGGCGGCGTAGGGGGTCGACTTGCGCGAACCCTTGAAGCCGACCTGGCCCGACGAGGACCACGACACCACGGCACCCGAGGGGTCAGTGATCGACACGATCGTGTTGTTGAAGGTCGACTTGATGTGTGCTTGACCGTGCGCGACGGTCTTCTTCAGCTTCTTGCGAGGCTTGCGAACAGGTGCAGCCATGGCTTACTTCTTCCTTCCGGCGACGGTCTTCTTGGGCCCCTTGCGGGTGCGTGCGTTGGTCTTGGTGCGCTGACCACGGACCGGCATGCCACGACGGTGGCGCAGACCCTGATAATTGCCAATCTCGACCTTGCGGCGAATGTCGCCCTGCACCTCACGGCGCAGGTCGCCTTCGATGACGAAGTTCGCCTCGATAAAGTCACGCAGCGCCACGAGTTGTTCGTCGCTCGCGTCCTTCACGCGCAGGTCGCCGTCGACGCCGGTGGCGGCCAGGATCTGGTGGGACCTGGTGCGGCCGATACCGAAAATATAGGTCAGGGCGATCTCCATGCGCTTATCGCGAGGCAGATCGACTCCAACGAGTCTTGCCATGTGTGTCTACTCCATACGTAGTCGGAGGTCTGTCGCTGGGGCTTCCCGCTGGTGATCGTGCGGGCCGCGGCCTCCGAGCCGCGGGCTCCGGTCTCCCGGTGCCTCAACGAGGTCCGTTTCGGTTGTCTAGCCCTGACGCTGCTTGTGGCGCAGGTTTTCGCAAATGACCATCACGCGGCCATTGCGGCGAATCACCTTGCACTTGTCACAGATGGGCTTGACGCTCGGCTTCACCTTCATGGTTTGGTTTCCTCGACCGACGCCGGCATCACACCGGCGACGGCGCTTATTTGTAGCGGTAGACGATGCGCCCGCGGGACAGGTCATAGGGGCTGAGCTCCACCACTACGCGATCCTCAGGAAGGATCCGAATGTAGTGCTGGCGCATCTTGCCTGAGATGTGGGCCAGGACGAGGTGCCCGTTCGTCAGTTCCACACGGAATGACGCGTTGGGCAATGCCTCGACCACTGAGCCTTCAACCTCAATGACGCCGTCTTTCTTGGCCATGAACTCCACTAACGTCGATGAATGGGTGTGCAGGCGCGCAAAAACGCCCGACCGTCAACACTACCCGAGATGTGGAAGAGTCTCAAATCCCAGCCCGCGCACCCGATGCCCCACTGCAACACCCCGGCCACGCACGTCAGCGGTAGCCGTTGCGCAAGCGCTGAACAGCGAGGTCGGAGATGCGGGGGTTGCGATGATCGGCCAGTGCCCTCACCGCCGACGAGGGAGTGCGCACGTTGCCCAACAACGCTTCGAGGACCACGGGGTCTGGGTCGTGCCCAAGCGAGATGAGTGCGCCCACGGGGCAGTCGATTCTGGCCGCCACCGCTGCGCGTACACGCGGGTTGCGGTGAACCGCGAATGTCAGGAGGGCCGAACCGGTGACGTCTGGGTCCAGCGCCCGCATCACGTCGTCCGATGCGTCGCGCGCCGGAGGAAGTGCTGCCATCGCTTCTCCTCCCCTTGCTCCAGGGCGCCCATCACCTCACACGTTGGGATCACAGTAGGACGAACGCCCACACCAATTCGACCTTTTGTGAGGAACTCGACATCTTCCCTGCTGGGTGTGCGCGCCGTCCCGAGCCGGCGCGGCACGTGAACCTCCACTGCGCTCAGCCACACGGCGGCCCACCGTCTCACCTCCGGGGACTGTGCACGACCCGGCTCTCGAAGAGGTCGGTCTGAGCACGCGGGGTGCGGTCCCGCCAGTGAATGCACCAGTCCTCCGTGCCAAACATGGCGGAAAGCCGAGTCTAGGGCGCAACGGGCGCAATCCCGTACCGAGCAAGTTCTGCGGCGCCGCCGTCGCGAGCGGTCAGTACCCAAATTCCCTCGGTGTGGATGGCGATCGAGTGCTCCCAGTGTGCAGCTCGCGAGCCGTCTGCCGACACCACGGTCCAGCCGTCGTCACGCACGGTGGACTTCCCGGTACCCACCACGAACATGGGCTCGATCGCCACACACATCCCCGGCTTGACCTTCGCTTGACGCGCCCGCGTACGGTAGTTGGGCACGTCCGGCGGTTGGTGCATGGACGTGCCGATACCGTGACCCACGTAACCGTCCAGGGTGTGAAGTCGAGCGGCGTCCGCGACGTCCTCAATGGCTCCCGCGACGTCGTCGAGACGGTTCGCGGACGCCAACGCGACGATGCCAGCCCACAGAGCCGCCTTGGTCTGGTCGACCAGGTGCGCGTCCTGTTCGCCCCGCGCGTGCCCGGCAATCAACGACACCGCCGAGTCTGCGTGCCAGCCGTCGACCACGGCGCCGCAGTCAATCGAGACGATGTCGCCTTCCTCGATCTCCCGGGGTCCAGGAATCCCGTGGACTACCTCGTCGTTGATCGACACGCAACTGACCGCAGGAAAACCGTGGTAGCCCAAGAAGTTGGACGTTGCTCCGGCGGCCTCGATCACCTGGCGGGCCGCCGCATCCACGTCGGAGGTTGTCGCACCCACGACGGTCGCGGTCGCTGCGGCCTCGAGAGCGTCGGCGACGATGCGGCCCGCACGGGCCATCACCCGCATGTGGGGCCTGGACTTGTACTCGACGGCGGGTGCCACGGGCACTACTGGGCGCTCAGCGCGCCGACGAGGCGTTCGGTGACGACGTCGACGTCGCCGACGGCGTCCACCCGCACCAAGAGTCCTTGTCCGTCGTAGTAAGCCGTCACCGGGGCGGTCGACTCGGCGTAGACCGACAATCGCTTGCGGATGACGTCTTCGTTGTCATCGACACGACCTTCGATCTCGGCGCGCTTGAGCAGCCTTCGCGTGACCTCATCGACGTCGGCCACGAGTTCCACGACGGCGTCGAGCGCGGTGCCGTTGTCGTCAAGCATCCCCTCGAGTTCGACGGCCTGGTCCGGTGTACGCGGGTAGCCGTCCAACAAGAAGCCCCCAAAGACATCGTCCCGCGACAGTCTGTCGCGCACCATCGCGTTGGTGACCTCGTCCGGCACCAAAGCTCCCTGTGACATGTACTCCTGTGCCTGGCGACCCAGTTTCGTTTTACCCTTGACGTTGGCTCGGAAGATGTCGCCGGTGGAGATCGCAGGCACGTCGTACCGCTGGGCCAGCCGTGCCGCCTGTGTGCCCTTGCCTGCACCGGGGGGTCCCACCAATACCAGCCGCATTACTTCAGGAACCCTTCGTAGCGGCGTTGCTCCAACTGGGCCTGGATGCGTTTGACCGTATCGAGACCCACGCCCACCAAAATGAGAATCGTGGTGGCGCCCAGAGGGATCGAGGCGTTCAACCCCAGTAGCACCAACGACATCGTCGGTACCAGCGCCGCAATCGCCAGATAGAGCGAGCCGGCTGCGGTGATGCGAGAAAGGACGTAGTCGAGGTAGTCCGCGGTGGGCTGTCCGGGACGGATGCCCGGAATAAAGCCCCCGTACTTCTTCATGTTGTCGGCGACGTCAGTGGGGTTGAAGGTGATGGCCGTGTAGAAGTACGCGAAGAAGATGATCAGCACGATGTACAGGGAGATATTCAACGGCGACGACGTGCGCGCCACGTTGTTTTGAAGCCAACTCACCCACGGCGACGAACTGTTTCCCGCGAACTGCACGATCACGACAGGTAACTGAAGCAATGACGCCGCGAAGATCACGGGGATCACCCCCGCCATGTTGATCTTGAGCGGGATATAGGTAGAGGAACCCCCAAGCATTCGTCGGCCCACCATGCGCTTCGCGTACTGCACGGGGATCCGCCGCTGAGACTGCTCGACGTACACCACCGCCGCGATCACCGCGAGAAGCACCAACAGGACCACCGTGGTGTTGCGCACCCGGTCCGAACTGTTCCAGATGGTGCCGATAGCGCCGGGGAACGACGCTGCGACCGACGTGAAGATCAAGAGCGACATGCCATTGCCGATGCCCCGCTCGGTGATGCGCTCACCCATCCACATCACGAGCACGGTACCTGCCACCATGGTCAACACCATCGTGGTGATGGTGTTCCAGGACTGGTCGGGAACGATCTCCGCATTGCAGTTGGGGAAAAAGACACCGTTGCGAGCCATCGTCACGTAGGAGGCGGACTGGAGAGTCGCAAAGCCCACCGTGATGTAGCGGGTGTACTGCGTCAGTTTTGCCTGACCGTCGGGCCCTTCCTTCTGGAGGGCCTCGAAACGAGGGATGAGCACGCGCAACAACTGCACCATGATCGACGCGGTGATGTACGGCATGATGCCGAGCGCAAAGACGGAGAGTTGGAGCAGCGCCCCGCCGGAGAACAGGTTGAGAATCTGGAGTGGTCCTCCCCCGCCCACGTTGGAAGCGATGCACTGCTGAACATTGCTGTAACTGACGCCCGGCGTCGGCACAGCCACACCCAGCCGGTAGATCGCAAGAATCCCGAGCGTGAACAGCAGCTTCTTGCGCAGATCCGGCGTGCGGAACGCACTGAGAAAGCCTGAAAGCATGAGTCCTCCGTTGAAGGGGGCGTCGCGGGTGCGGTGCTTACCGCACCCGCGACGAGCCTAACCCTCGTTGACGGTGCCGCCAGCCGCCTCGATCTTGGTCTTCGCGCTCCGCGAGACCGCATCGGCGTCCACAAGGGTCACCTTCACTGCGATGTCCCCGTCGCCAAGAACCTTGACCGGCAGCTTGTCGCGGACCGCGCCCTTGTCGACCAGGTCGGCCTTGGTCACCTTGCCGCCCTTGGGGAACAGCTCGGCCAGTTGGTCAAGGTTGACCACCTGGTAACGCACCTTGAACGGGCTCTTGAAGCCGCGCAACTTGGGAATCCGCATGTGCAGGGGCGTCTGACCGCCCTCGAACGCTGCGGGTACCTGATAGCGGGCTCCTGTACCCTTGGTGCCGCGGCCAGCCGTCTTGCCCCGCTTGCCGCCCTCGCCGCGGCCTACGCGGATCTTGGCGGTGTGCGAACCCGGGGCCGGACGAAGATGGTGTACCTTCAACGTCGTCACCTTGGGCTCTTCCGCACTGGGGCTTGCCTGTGCGGCCGCGGATTTCGCGGCGGCCTTGGTGGCTGAAGCCGTGTTGGCCGTGGCGGTTGTCGACGTGGCCGCAACCTTGTCGGCTGCGGGCTTCTTGGCGGTTGCCGACTTCGTGGTTGTCGACTTGGCAGGTGCCTTGTCGGCCGCGGGCTTCTTGGCGGTTGCCGACTTCGCGGTTGTCGACTTGGCGGTTGTCGACTTGGCAGGTGCCTTGTCGGCGGCGGGCTTCTTGGCGGTTGTCGACTTGGCTGGTGCCTTGTCGGCGGCGGGCTTCTTGGTAGTCGCCTTCGTGGGCGTCTCCTTGTTTTCCTCGGCCATTATTCGACCTCCTCCACGGTGACCAAGTGGTCGACCGCCTGCACCATCCCGCGAATCTCTGGACGGTCTTCCTTTACGACAATGTCACCAATGCGCTTCAGCCCAAGCGAGCGCAAGGTCTCGCGGTGGTGAGGCTTGGTGCCGATTTCCGAACGCTTTTGCGTCACCTTCAAGCGTGGCATCACTTCACTCCCGCGGCCTTGGCGCGCAGCATCGCTGCAGGCGCCACATCCTCGACGGCCAATCCGCGACGCGCGGCAACGGCCTCGGGCTGTTCAAGTCGCTTCAACGCGTCCACGGTGGCGTGGACGATGTTGATGGGGTTGGAAGACCCCAGCGACTTCGTGAGGACGTCGTGAATACCGGCGCACTCCAGCACGGCACGCACCGGGCCGCCAGCGATCACGCCGGTACCGGGCGATGCCGGACGCAAGAACACGACGCCCGCCGCAGCCTCACCCTGCACGATGTGCGGGATGGTGCCCTGGATGCGCGGCACGCGGAAGAACGACCGCTTCGCCTCCTCGACACCCTTGGAGATGGCGGACGGTACCTCCTTGGCCTTGCCGTAGCCGACGCCGACGTTACCCTCTCCATCGCCCACCACGACAAGCGCAGTGAAACTGAAGCGACGACCGCCCTTGACAACCTTGGAGACGCGGTTGATCGTGACGACACGCTCAATGAACTTGGACTCGGGCTCGTTGCCGCGACGGTTGTTGTCGCGACGCCCGCTGTTGTTCTCAGCCATGTGTTTCCTTCGCTCCTCGTCCCGGCTACAGGGCCAGGCCACCCTCTCGGGCGCCGTCGGCCACCGCCGCAACGCGACCGTGGTACTTGTTTCCGCCACGGTCGAAGACGACCGCCTCGATGCCGGCCGTCTTGGCGCGCTCGGCGACGAGTTGTCCGACCTTGGTGGCCTTGGCCGTCTTGTCACCATCCAGCGCACGCACGTCGGCCTCGAGGGTCGACGCCGATACCAGTGTCTTGCCCGCCGTGTCGTCCACAACCTGCGCCACCATGTGACGCGCGGAACGCGTCACCACGAGGCGCGGGCGGATGGATGTGCCGGCGATCTTCTTGCGCAAGCGGAAGTGACGACGCGTACGCGAGATCGACTTTCCCTTGCCCTTCACCGTAATACCCATTACTTCTTACCCGTCTTCCCGGCCTTGCGACGAACTTGTTCGCCTGCGTAGCGGACACCCTTGCCCTTGTATGGCTCGGGCTTGCGAATCTTGCGAATGTTGGCCGCGACCTCGCCCACCTGCTGCTTGTCGATTCCCGAGACGATGAACCTGGTGGGGGACTCGACGGTGAACGTGATGCCCTCCGGCGCCGACACCACCACGGGGTGCGAAAAGCCCAGGGCGAACTCGAGATCCGAGCCCTTGAGCACCACGCGGTAACCGGTACCAACGATCTCGAGCTTCTTCTGATAGCCCTCGGTCACACCCGTCACCATGTTGGCGATCAGCGTGCGGGTCAGCCCGTGAAGCGACTTCGAGATGCGCTCGTCGTCAGGGCGCTTGACGCCGATCACGGCGTCGCCCAGTTCGACGACGATCGGGGACGCCACGGTGTGCTGGAGGGTGCCCTTGGGCCCCTTCACAGTCACGGCGGACCCATCGACGGTGACATCCACTCCGGTGGGAACCGGAACGGGGAGTTTGCCAATGCGAGACATCGATCTCTCCTTTCCGGCTACCAGACGTAGGCAACGACTTCGCCGCCCACGCCCTTCTTTTCGGCCTCGCGGTCCGTCAGCAGACCGGAGGAGGTGGACAGAACCGCCACGCCGAGTCCACCAAGCACCTTGGGGAGGTTGGTCGATTTGGCGTACACGCGCAGTCCTGGCTTCGAGATGCGGCGCACCCCAGCGAGCGAGCGCTCGCGGTTGGGGCCGTACTTCAGTGACAGGGTGAGCGTCTTGCCCACTTCGGCATCGGCAACCGTCGAGCCGTTGATGTACCCCTGCTCCTCAAGAATCTTGGCGATGCTTTCCTTGAGCTTCGAATGGGGCATCGACACGGAGTCGTGATGCGCCGCGTTCGCGTTACGCAGCCGCGTCAGCATGTCTGCGATCGGGTCGGTCATTGTCATGAGTGAATCACTCTTCCTCGCCGTGGTTTCCGTTGAGGACCTGCGGCGTAGTCGTTTACCAACTGCTCTTGGTGATGCCGGGAAGCTCGCCGCGGTGCGCCATTTCACGGAAGCACACGCGGCAGAGGCCGAACTTACGGTACACGGAGTGCGGACGTCCGCACTTTTGGCACCGGGTGTAGGCACGCACCGCAAACTTCTGCTTGCGGCCCGCCTTCACCCTGAGGGAGGTCTTCGCCATCGCTACTTCTCCTTGAAGGGGAAACCCAGCTGCTTGAGCAGCGAGCGGCCCTCGTCGTCGGTGGTGGCGGTCGTGACAACAGTGATGTCCATGCCGCGCACCCGGTCGATCTTGTCTTGATCGATCTCGTGGAACATCGACTGTTCCGTGAGGCCGAACGTGTAGTTGCCGTGCCCATCGAACTGCTTGGGGCTCAATCCGCGGAAGTCGCGGATGCGCGGCAATGCGGTCGACAAGAGGCGGTCGAGGAACTCCCACATCCGGTCGCCGCGCAATGTCACGTGCGCACCGATCGGCTGGCCTTCGCGCAGTTTGAACTGCGCGATGGACTTGCGGGCCTTGGTCACCTGCGGCTTCTGGCCAGTGATCGCCGTCAAATCGCGGATGGCTCCCTCGATGAGTTTGCTGTCCTTGGCGGCGTCGCCCACCCCCATGTTCACCACGACCTTGGTGAGGCCGGGAACCTGGTTGATGTTCGAGTAGCCAAACTCTGTGTTGAGCGCAGCGATAATCTCTGCGCGGTATTTCGCCTTGAGGCGGGCCTGTGTGGTCGTCGCGATCGCCATCAGTCGATGTCCTTACCCGAGCGCTTGGCGACGCGGACCCGCTTGGTGCGAGTCCGACCGTCACGCTCGACCTGCTCCGCGCGGAATCCCACGCGAGTGCCTTTTTTAGTCTCCGGGTCAACAAGCATCACGTTGGACACGTGCAGCGGCGACTCGACGGTGACGATGCCGCCCTCCATGTTGTCGCGACGCGTTCCCGGCTTGATGTGCCGCTGTACGCGCTGGATGCCCTCGACGACGACCCGGTCGTCGTCCCTCAGCACCTCGAGCACACGGCCTTGCTGGCCACGGTCACGTCCTGCAATGACGACGACGAGGTCGCCCTTCTTGATCTTGGCCATGTCAGATCACCTCCGGAGCAAGCGACACGATCTTCATGAATCGCCTGTCACGCAACTCGCGACCCACCGGGCCGAAGATGCGGGTGCCCCGAGGATCAGTCTCCTTGCCCTTGAGGATGACGGCGGCGTTCTCGTCAAACTTGATGTATGAGCCGTCGGGACGCCGAGTCTCCTTGACGGTGCGCACGATCACGGCCTTGACGACTTCGCCCTTCTTGACGTTGCCGCCGGGGATCGCATCCTTGACCGTGGCAACGATGACGTCACCGATGCCGGCGTAGCGACGGTGCGATCCGCCGAGAACCCGGATGCACAGGATCTCCTTGGCACCCGTGTTGTCGGCGACGCGCAGTCGCGACTCCTGCTGAATCATGTCTTCTTCTCCTGTCGTCTGGTTCTCGTCGCCGTGGGCGGCGAGCCTGGTCGAACGTTGGTTACTTGGCCTTTTCGAGGATCTCCACCAGGCGCCAGCGTTTGGAGGCTGACAGCGGGCGGGTCTCCATGATGAGCACGAGGTCGCCGATTCCGGCGGTGTTTGTCTCGTCGTGCACCTTGACCTTGGAAGATCGGCGCATGACCTTGCCGTAGAGCGCGTGCTTGACGCGGTCTTCAACCTCGACCGTGATGGTCTTGTCCATCTTGTCCGATACGACGTAGCCGCGGCGCGTCTTGCGGTACGCGCGGTGTTCTACGGTCGCAGTGGCGTGCTTCTTGCTCGACATACTTATTACCTCTTGACTTACGACTTCGCCGTGGGGGCGGTGCGGATGCCGAGCTCGCGCTCGCGCAGGATCGTGTAGATGCGCGCGATGTCACGCTTGACGGCCTTGAGTCGCCCGTGGCTGTCCAGTTGGCCAGTGGCCGACTGAAAGCGCAGGTTGAACAACTCCGCCTTCGCCTTCTTGAGTTCCTCCGCGAGTCGCTCGTTCTCCATCGCGTCGAGTTCAATTGGCTCAAGGCCCTTGGTACCGACGGCCATTAGATGTCACCACCTTCACGCTTGATGAAGCGGGTCTTCATGGGGAGTTTGTGCTGTGCGCGGCTCAGTGCCTCGCGGGCGAGGCTCTCGGGGACTCCGGCGAGTTCGAACATCACTCGGCCGGGCTTGACGTTGGCGACCCACCATTCTGGCGAGCCCTTTCCGGAACCCATGCGGACTTCGGCGGGCTTCTTGGTTAGCGGACGGTCGGGGTAGATATTGATCCACACCTTTCCACCGCGTTTGACGTGGCGCGTCATGGCAATACGAGCGGCCTCGATCTGACGGTTCGTCACATATGCCGGCTCAAGCGCCTGGATTCCGTATTCACCGAACGACACCTCGGTGCCACCGGTAGACATACCGGAGCGACCCGGGTGGTGTTGCTTGCGGTGCTTGACTCGACGGGGAATCAGCATGGCCTAGTTCTCCTTCCCAGCGTCGGACTTGGGCGCCTCGGCGGCGGCAACCGCGGGAACGTCCTGCGCGCGAGGTGCGTCGTCGCGACGCGGGCCACGCCCGCCGCCGCGAGCGTCGCGTCCACGCTGGGGACGAGGAGCCTTGGCCTGCTCGGCCGCCCACTCTTTCTCCGTCATGTCGCCCTTGTAGATCCACACCTTGACACCGATCTGGCCGAACGTCGTCTTGGCCTCGAAGAAGCCGTAGTCGATGTTGGCACGGAGCGTGTGCAAAGGCACGCGGCCCTCACGATAGAACTCCGAGCGCGACATTTCCGCGCCACCGAGACGACCCGAGCACTGCACACGGATTCCCTTGGCGCCGCCACGAAGGGCCGACTGGATGCCCTTGCGCATGGCGCGACGGAAGGCGACGCGAGACGCGAGTTGCTCGGCGATACCCTGAGCAACCAGCTGCGAATCGATCTCCGCGTTCTTCACCTCGAGGATGTTGAGTTGGACCTGCTTGCCAGTGAGCTTCTCAAGCGACGAGCGCAATTTGTCGGCCTCGGCGCCGCGGCGACCGATGACGATGCCAGGACGCGCGGTATGAAGGTCGACGCGAACACGCTCGCGGGTGCGCTCGATCTCGACCTTGGACACGCCTGCGCGCTCCAGGTCCTTCTTCATCAGCTTGCGGATCTTGACGTCTTCGTCCACGTAGTCGGAGTAGCGTTCACCGGCCTTAGTGGAGTCGGCGAACCACCGCGAGCGGTGGTCCGTGGTGATGCCCAGGCGGTAGCCGTGCGGGTTGACCTTTTGACCCATTTACTTGGCCCCTTCCTTGACGGGCGTTGCCACGGTGACACTGATGTGGCTCGTGCGCTTGAGAATCTGGTTGGCGCGACCTTGTGCGCGCGGTCGAATGCGCTTCATCGTCGGACCTTCGTCCACTGTGATCGCGGTGATAACGAGCTCGCGCTCGTCGAACCGTTCGCTCGCGGCCTCGGCCTTCTGACGCGCGTTGGCAATCGCAGAGTCGATGAGTTTGCGCACATCGATGGCGACCGCCTGCGGCTGGAACTTGAGCGAGGCAGACGCCTCGACCGCGTTCTGACCGCGCACGAGGTTCACCACGCGGCGTGCCTTCTGGGCAGTGGTGCGGAGGTACCGCGTCTGCGCCTTGGCTTCCATGTTGATCTACTCCTGTTTGCCGGGCGCGCCTTAGCGGCGGCCCTTGCGGTCGTCCTTGATGTGGCCCTTGAAGGTGCGTGTCGGGGCGAATTCGCCCAACTTGTGACCGACCATCGACTCGGTGACGAACACCGGGACGTGCTTGCGGCCATCGTGCACGGCGAGAGTATGACCTAGGAAGTCAGGAGTGATGACACTCCGGCGTGACCAGGTCTTGATGACGTTCTTGGTACCCGCCTCGTTTTGCACGTCCACCTTCTTTTGCAGGTGGTCGTCGACGAAGGGGCCCTTTTTCAAGCTACGAGGCATGTCATTCGCTCCTTAGCGCTTGTTCTTGCCGGTGCGACGACGGCGCACGATCAGCTTGTCGGATTCCTTGTTGGCCCGACGGGTACGACCCTCAGGCTTGCCCCACGGACTGACGGGATGACGCCCACCGGACGTCTTGCCCTCGCCACCACCGTGCGGGTGATCCACCGGGTTCATCACCACACCACGGACGGTCGGGCGCTTGCCCTTCCACCGCATGCGGCCGGCCTTGCCCCAGTTGAT
>JASBTB010000122.1 GCA_030148645.1 Demequina sp.
GTCGCGGCAGGGTTGCCCGTGACTTGGGCATAGCCCGGCAGCCACGTCGCCCCACCATCGGCTGAGCGTCGCACCACATACTCCACGATCGGTGAACCACCGTCATCAGGCGCAGACCACGCCACATCAATCGACGTGGCCTTCGCGTTCGACGCGGAGACCGCCCCGGTGACCGGCGACGGGATCGTGATGAGGGGAAGTGTCCGTGCGGACGCCGACGAGGGCGACCAGATACCGGCCCAGCCAACGCCGTTGCGCACCGCCACTTGGAACACGTAGGGCGTGTCGGGCTCGAGCCCTGTGACCGTGGCCGACGTGCCCGCCGAGTTGCCAATGACGGAGGTGTAGCCGGGAAGCCAGCTCGCCCCACCATCCGCCGAGCGCCGCACCACGTACTCCTGAATCGTCGCGCCGCCGTTGTTGGGCGCCGTCCACGACACGTCGAGCGACGCCTCGGTGGGGTTGGACGTAGTCACCGCGCCAGTAACTGGCGAGGGGATCGTCGCACCCGGGGGCACCGACGAATCGATGGGCGACCCGAACCACTCCCAGTAGTACATGAAGAAGTTGCGGTTGCCGTAGGACGAGCATGAGTTCCCTGTGCCGGGGATGGCATTGAGCGCCGCGGTATTGGGCACGTAGGGCGTGTAGTTGTACAGCGCAGCAGTGGCGGAGTTCTCGATGTACACCGTCTGTGCACCGCAAGCAGCATTGGGATGGTACCCGATTCGGTTGTTTACTCCGGCGCGGTAGTTGTAGCTCGTGGGGAGAAGGCGATAGCGCTGGAACTGCCGCGCCGCGCGCCACACCTGGTTCTGGAACCCGTAGTACTCAGAAATGCAGCCGTCGCCGGTGTCGGGGCAGCCGTATCCCATGGCGATGTCGTAGCGGTAGGAACTGGGCCACGTGTGCGTCACGAGGCCCTGCTCCTTCTGCAGAGTCACCAGCAACACCTTGGGGCTGATGTCGCAAGCCCGGGCAACCTTGTAGATGATGGTCGCGGCCGTCTCGTTGCTCCCACCCACGTAGGCGCTGGGGCAATACGCGTCGGCAGCTCGGTTGACCGTGGTCTGACGGAAGTCCTTCAGGCAGACGATCGGGTCGCTCGGCCCGCTACTCCACTGAGTGTTGCAGGTGGGGACCTTGGCATTCAGGAAGCTCTGAATCTGCGCCACCGACATGGCGTCCCCGTCGAAGAACTGCTGATCGCTGATGATGTTGCCGGGATCCCACAGAGAGCCAGAAACCCATGCCTTGGCGGGGGGTGCCGACACGGTCAGTACGGCCGCGGCCATCACAACCGTGAGAACGAGCGCGGCAAGCCGGGATGCAACACGTGTCATGGGATCTCCACCTCGACGGCGTCTGACTCGACCTGGCCGATGTCATTCACGTACCTCAGGACCACGGTGTAGTCGCCGGATGGCGCGCTCGATGGCGGGACCGTGGTCGAGCCACACGAGGTGGAGCCGTTGTTCTCCACGCCGTCCTTATGGATGGTGAAGAGGTCGCCGTTCGCTGGCGTCACGACGTACTGACAGGTGCCGCCGTCCTCCATCACGCCACTGACAAAACCACCAAGCAAGAGCCCGCCAGTGTCGGGGTCAACCGTCGCCAGAGTGATCTGTACTGAGGCGGCAAGCGTTTCCGGATCCGCTGTACTGAGGGGCGAGGGTTCCGTGCTGGGGATGCCTGCTGGCAAGGAAGGATCAACGGGAACGGAGGGAGAAGGACTCTGGGTTTCCGGTGCCGGGCCCGTGATAGCGACCGTTGGCTGGGCCGAGAGAGTCGATTGATCAGGATTTGAGCATGCCGAAAGCGACACGCTCACCATTGTCAGCATGCCCACCGCTGTTCCGACTCCACGTTTCCTCACGAGAGCATGCTACGTCGCCTCTTGGGCCGATTGCGGCAATTCGACGACACTGTGCGCAATTGCACCCGAGACCCCTTCGACTCGGCCGGTGCTGAAACAAGGCGATGGCGTCACGGATTGAGCGGAGCCCACGGTCTCACACGCTTAACGCTCTCGATCCTTCTCGAACTCGTCCAGGCGGTGCAACACCTCGTCCCGGTTGCGTTCTCGGTGGCGCCGATTGCCGATATACACGCCCCACGGCTCTAGGTCTCGCGTCACCACCGAGTTGGCCCCGACAACGGAGCCCTCGCCGATCGCGACCCCGGGCAGCACGACGGCGTTCGCACCCACGATGCAGAATCGCCCGAGCGAGATCGGTGCACGGCTCGCGTTGCGGTACGTCGCGGGTACGGTGGAGTTGCCAAAACCCCCGTCAATGAAGTCGTCGGTACCCGTCAGCAGTTTGGCGCCCTGCGAGACGGCGCTGAAGTCACCGATCTCGACTCGGTCCCCACCGGTGATCGCGGAGAAACATGCAATGTGGACGTAGTCGCCAAGAATCATCGGCGCCCGTGCGACGATGAACGTGAAGTCGTCGATCAGTACTGGCGCGCCGAAGGTGATGTTCTCGATACCGAAGATCTTTGCACTGGCGTAGGCCGTCACTCCGGGGGGAAAAGTCTGCATCTGACGAGGATAGTCCGCACGTCAGTCCTCTAGCCCTCCGTCACAAATCACTCCGGTGAAAGTTCATCCACGACTTGGATGCGGTCGGCCCCCTCTGCCCCCGATACCGGGACCCGTACTTCTCAGATCCATAGGGATGCTCCGCTGGCGACGAGAGTTGGAAGAAGCACAACTGCCCGATCTTCATGCCTGGCCACAGGTTGATCGGCAGGGTCGCCGTGTTGGACAGCTCCAGCGTCACGTTCCCCTCGAAACCGGGGTCAATGAACCCCGCGGTCGAGTGGGTTAGCAGCCCTAGCCGACCAAGAGACGACTTGCCTTCAAGCCTGGCCGCAATGTCGTCGGGAAGAGACACCGATTCGAAGGTGGAGCCCAGCACGAACTCGCCCGGGTGTAGGACGAACGGCCGGTCGGCGTCCACCTCCACAAGCCGCGTCAGGTCGGGCTGCTCAATCGACGGGTCGATCGCGGCGTATTTGTGGTTGTCGAACACCCTGAAGAACTTGTCGAGCCGCACGTCAATAGACGAAGGCTGAATCATGTCGGGCTCGTATGGATCGAGGGCTACGCGGCCGGTGTCGATCTGGGTGCGGATGTCTCGGTCCGAAAGGAGCATGGGGTCAACCTATCGGGCGTGCGACCACCGGGCGACTTGCAGGCGCGATTGGGGCTAGTTCCGCCCGCCTCCTCTGCGTTTGCGCCATTTCTGTTCGTCTATCCAGAG
>JASBTB010000128.1 GCA_030148645.1 Demequina sp.
CGACATCGTCATCCCGATCCCGGGCGCGTCAAAGCCCGCCTCCATCACCGACTCGGCGCAAGCCCCCGAGCTGGAACTCACGGCCGACGAGGTCGCCAGGCTCAGCACAGTACTGAAGGGTTAGACACATGAAGACGTACAACATCCCCGGCATCGACGTCCCGGCATCGAACGTGGTGCTCGGCCTCATGCGCATCCAGGACAAGACCGACGAGGAGGTACGCACCGTGGTGCGCACCGCCCTCGACTCGGGTATCACCGTCATGGACCACGCCGACGTCTACGGCAAGGACCTCCACGGCTGCGAGGCCCGCTTTGCCGAGGCCATGAATCTCACGTCCTCGCAGCGCGAAGCCATGGTCATCCAGTCCAAGGCAGGCATCGTGCGGGAGGGGCCGTACTTCGATTATTCGTCGGAGCACATCGTCGCCTCCGTCGACGCCTCCCTTGCGGCGCTCGGCACCGACTACCTGGACCTTCTGCTCCTGCACAGGCCCGATGCCCTGGTCGAGCCGGAGGACGTGGCCAAGGCTTTTGACGCGCTTGAGGCCGCTGGCAAGGTGCGCGCCTTCGGCGTCTCGAACCACACCCCCGGCCAGATCGACCTGCTCCGCAAGTTCGTGAGGCAGCCGATCGTTGCTAACCAGGTGCAGTTGTCGGTCACCCACTCCTCGCTGATCGCCCAAGGCGTGGCCATGAACATGGAGGACCTCGACCAGTCGATCTCTCGTGACAACGGCATCGTCGACTACTGCCGCCTGCACGACATCACCCTCCAGGCGTGGTCACCGTTCCAGGCCCGGTTCTTCACAGGACCATTCCTCGGAAACGACAAGTACGCCGCACTCAACGCCGTGATCGATCGCCTCGCGGACACGTATGACGTGCCCGCGCTCGCCATCGCGACCGCGTGGATTACGCGTCACCCCGCGCGGTGGCAGGTCGTCATCGGGACAACGACGCCCGAACGAGTGGCCGCTGCCGCCCAGGGATCCGAGATCCCGCTCACGCGCGCCGAATGGTACGAGATGTTTAGGGCAGCCGGGTACACGGTGCCGTAACGCCCTCCGCGGCTCGGTGGGAGGCCCTCGCCTGCTGGGCAGGCAAGTGGGATACCTGGAGCACGTCGGCACAGGCCTCCGTCCCCGCTCGGACGTGAGCGTCGCTCCACCCAACCTCTTGCCCGAGGGCAGCGGCGATCTTGTCATCGTGCTTGGGACGCAGCGCGCCTACGAAGGCGACGCGGGCTTGGCGCGGGACTCCACCACGGGCGCGATCCGGACAGCACAAGCGCGGGACCCCACCCACTGAGTGGGAGTCCCGCGCTTGAGGGGTGCTACTTAGTGTCGGCCTTCTTGGCCGGCGCCTTCTTTGCCGGCGCCTTCGTGGTCGCGCTCGTGGAAGAGGCGCGGGTCTTCTTGGCCGGCGCCTTCTTGGCAGGGGCGTCGTCACCCGTCTCGTCCTCCCACACGTCCTCGGCGTCGTCGAGCGTGTCGGCCAGGCCGGAGGCGGCACGCGACCGGGCGGTGGTCACGCCATCGCGCACGCGCTGGGCTTCGGTCGTAGCCGTCGTCTTGGCCCGATCCACCACGGGGGTTGTGGCATCCTTGGCCCGGTCGATGACGGGACCAGCGGCCTCGCGGGCCTTCGCGGTCGCGGCCGACGCGGCATCCCTTGCCTTATCGACGTACGGGGTGGCCTGCTGCTTGGCCTTGTCCACGTACGGCTGGCCCTGGTCGGCCAACCTCTTGGCCTCGCTCGCGGCGGCCTCCCTGGCCCGGTCATACGCGGTGCCCGCCTTCTCGCCCACCGTGCCCGCCTTGTCGCTCAAGGAGCCCACCTTGTCCCCCACGGTGCCAGCGGCCGCGGCGACTGCGGTGGCGGCCTTCTTGGCAGCTGCGGCCGCCGAGTCGGCCGCGCGGTTTACGTCGCGCCGCAACTTGGCCTGGAACGCGTCGTCGTCGGCTAAGAACTCCCAGTCGTCGTCGCCAGCCCAGTCATCTCGGCCCCGGTCACGACGCGCCCACATGACAAGAGCAGCGCCAGCGGCACCCACGATGACGACGGGAATGAGCACCTTCGACCAGGCCCCACCCTCACGCTTATCCGACTCCTCCTCGCCCGCGCGGTCGATCGCCGAGACGACCGCCGGAATGGCGGCTCCCACGAGGGCCCCGCGAGCCACGTCAACCCAGTGCCCGGCGGCGTCGCCCGCCTTATGCACGTAGGGGCTCGCCTTGCGTGCTGCCTTGCGTGCGGCCTTTTCGGCGCGCGGTGTGGCCCACTCTTTCGCCTCTTCCACACGCGGCCCAGCCCATTGCCTCGCACGATCGGCGCGCGGTGTGGCCCATTCCTTGGCGGTGCGTGCTGCCTTGCTGGCGGCATCGGCTGCGCGTTCGGCCGCCTCGCGCGCGGATTCGGCCGCGTCAAAGGCTTGCCTACGGTACTTGTCCACGTCGATCTCGTCCCAACGTCTCTGCATTGCGGCCTCCCTGGTCGTCGTGCTTACTACCATCCTGCCACTTAGGCCAAGGATGTGCGAGGCTCGGATGTTCCCTGCGCCACCAGCGAACACCGGGTGACCGGCCCGAATGCCCGGCGATGCTCGTGACACAATGGCGTCATGATCGCAACTGTGCAGACCACCGCGGGTGACATTCGCATCGAACTGTTCCCCAACCACGCTCCCGTGACCGTCGCCAACTTCACTGGCCTGGCTTCCGGCACCAAGGAGTGGAAGGACCCCACCACGGGTGAGGCCAGGACCGAACCGTTCTACGACGGGCTGGTCTTCCACCGCGTCATCGATGGCTTCATGATTCAGGGTGGTTGCCCGCTCGGCACCGGCACCGGGGGCCCCGGCTACACCTTCGACGACGAGATCCACCCGGAACTTGCGTTCAACGAGCCCTACCTGCTGGCGATGGCGAACGCTGGCAAGCGACCCAACCCCATCACGGGCAAGCCCGCTGGCACCAACGGTTCGCAGTTCTTTATCACCGTGGCCCCCACCCCGCATCTGACCGGAGCGCACACCATTTTCGGCAAGGTCCTCGACGACGAATCGCGGGCCGTGACCGACAAGATCGCCACCACGGCGGTGGGCCGGGGCGACCGCCCCAAGGACGACGTGATGATCACGGGCGTCTCGATCGAGGAGTAGCCACCGCGTGAGCGAGCCGACGCAGGAGGCGCCAGGCGCGGTGGCACCGCCCGTGTGTCCCCGGCATCCGGACCGAGTGAGCTATGTGCGGTGTCAGCGGTGCGAGCGACCCGCCTGCCCCCAGTGCCAGGTACCCGCGCCGGTGGGCGTTCTGTGCGTCGATTGTGTGCGTGCCGCCAATCAGGCGGCACGCGGTGCGCGGACCGGACTGGGGTTCCCGCGCGCACCCGGCCGTCCCTACGTCACCCTCGGCATCATCGCTGCGGCCGTGGGCTTCTACCTCTACGGCATGGCCACCGGCTTCAGCCAGTGGCAGATCACGTATGGCCTGTGGCCAGCGGCGAGCGCCCAGGAACCCTGGCGGTGGATCACCTCGGCCTTTGTGCACGGTGGCCTGTTCCACATCGGCATCAACATGTTCGTCCTCTACCAGGTAGGCAGCCAACTGGAACCAGTGATGGGCCGTGTGCGGTTCGCCATTCTGTACGGGGTGTCGCTGGTGGGTGGGTCGGTAGCCATTCAACTGTTGGCCGCACCCAATTCGTTGCACCTGGGCGCATCGGGCGCGATCTTCGGCCTGTTTGGCGCCTATGGCCTGTTGTTGTACAAACTCAAGTTGCCATGGCAGAGCATGGCTGCGACGGCGGGAATCTGGCTGGCCGCTGGCTTCTTCTTGGCGGGCATCTCGTGGCAGGGGCATGTGGGCGGCCTGGTGTTCGGCACGCTGACCATGGTGGTGTTGCTGCGGTTGGTGGGGCAATCGCCCTTTAGTGGCGCGTCCCGCCAGCCGCGCAATCGTTCGGTTGGCGGAGGTTCGTAGCCGGATCGATGTCGCCCGTGCTGCGAGGGGTCGCGGCGCCAGTACGACCACTGGCCGCCCCATCCCCGCCGGGAGATGAATGACAGCGGTGTAGTTTTCCCCCGGTTGTGGAAATCTCTGGGGAGAACTACAGGCGTGTCACTCACACCGTGCCTGCGGACTACCGCCAGCGAGTCAGCAGGCCCATCGCGACCAGCAAGAACCCGAAGCCGATGAACATGTTGATGTTGCCGATGTCGAACGGGTACTGGCCGCGGGAGATGTAGTACACGAGGATCCACAACACGCCCACCACCAGCAGGGCAGAGAACGTGGGCACCAGCCACTTCGGGTTCTCCGACGGCGGCTTGGTCGCACGACGCGGAACCTTGTAGGCGTCGGACTTCTCACGCTTCTTCGAAACGGCCACTCTTGCCTCCTGAACTCCTGACGATGTGATGCGGCGCGTCCCGCGCACGGCTACCGATCTCGCCCAGCGTACCCGGCGCGCAGATGTGCTCCACCATCGCGACGCAAGATCGCAGGTGCCCACAAGGCGGATGTGGCGTACGCTGGGGACGTTATGGCCGTGCACACGTCCCCTGATCTCGACCACGAGACTCCGTCAGACGCGCGCCCCGCGCGCCCTGCTCGCCGAGTCTTGGACCGCGGCATGGCCATCACCGGCGAGGTCTTCATCACGGCCGGTCTGATCCTCGGCCTGTTCGTCGTGTGGCAACTCTTCTACACCGACGTCCAGTCGGGACGGACACAGGCCGCCGTGCTCGACAGTCTGTCGTTCCCCGAACAGGCTGGCGTGGCGGCGTCCGCGGGGGTCGCCGCGGGCAGCGACGTCGGCGCTCCCGACGTCGTGAAGGTGATTCCCGAAGCCCTGAAGGTCTACTCGCCACAGGGCGCCCCGGTGATGCCCGAGCAGGCTGAAGCCACCACCTTTGGTGCGCTCTACGTGCCGCGCTGGGGCTTCGACTACGTCAAGCCCATCTCGGAAGGCACCGACCGCAGGCGAGTGCTCGACCCCCTGGGCATCGGCCGCTACTCCGGCACGGCCATGCCCGGCGAGGTGGGCAACTTCGCGCTGGCTGGCCACCGGACCACCTATGGAAAGCCCTTCACCGACATCCAAACCCTTGAGGTCGGGGACCCGCTCGTGGTGCAGACCGACGCCGCGTGGTACGTCTACCGCGTCACGGAGTACCACATCGTGGACCCAACCTACATGGCTGCGATTGCACCCACACCGGATTTTCCTGGTGTGGCACCGACGGTCGCGTCGATCACCCTCACCACATGTCATCCCAGGTATTCCGCGAAGCAACGCTACATCGTGCATGGCGAACTCGAGTACTGGGCGCCCGCAGGGCAGGGCTACCCCAGCGAGATTGTGGAGGGAGCCTGATGTACGCCTGGATCTGGAGGCGCCTACCGGGACCATGGTGGATGCGGGCCATCACCTCCGCGCTGGCCATCGTGGTCGTCGTACTGGTGCTGTTCGAATGGGTCTTCCCCGAAGTGTCTGCACTCCTTCCCTTTCAGGAGCAGACGGTAACCAACGGATGACCCGCATCCTCGTCGTCGACAACTACGACTCATTCGTCTACACCATCGTGGGCTACCTGCGACAGATGGGCGCGCACACCGAGGTGGTGCGCAACGACGCGGTCGACCTCTCGGAAATTTCCTCGTGTGACGGTGTGCTGGTGTCGCCGGGGCCAGGCACCCCGACGAACGCTGGCGCGTCGCTCGACGTGATTCGCGTCTGTGCCACCACCGGCGTGCCCATGCTTGGCGTCTGCCTGGGCCATCAGGCGCTCGCCGAGGCCTTCGGCGGCATCGTGTCGCACGCGCCCGAACTCATGCACGGCAAGACGTCGCTCGTGTCGCACCATGGTGGTTCGGTGCTCGGTGGTCTACCCTCGCCATTCACGGCGACGCGATACCACTCACTGGCTGTGGAGACCCCCAGTGTCCCTGCCGAACTCGAGGTGACGGCCACCACGGCCAACGGAATTATCATGGGGTTGTGTCACCGCGAACTTCCGCTTCACGGCGTGCAGTTTCACCCCGAGTCCGTCCTCACCGAGGGGGGACACCGGCTGCTGGCCAACTGGCTCGAGGTGTGCGGTATGCCGGATCCGGAGGGCCGCTGCGCGGGACTGTCACCGCTGGTGCGCCAGTAGCGCGGCGCTAGAGCCAGCCCTTCGCGCTGACGATGAGCAGCATCGTCACCAGGAAACCCACCGGCTCGTTGAGCCACAGAAAGGTTCGCCAACCACGGTTTGCGTCCTCGCACGTCTGGTCCGTGATACGCGCGAACCGGGCCACCGACACCACATACGCGAGCGGTAGCACGGCGGCCAGCACCCCGGGCCACGGCAGGACCAGCAGCATCGTGCTCGCGACCGCATACATGGCGAGCGCGAACCACGTGGTGACCCGGGCCCCCATCACGGTGCCCACCGAGGCGATGCCGCCCTCGCGGTCGGCACGCACGTCTTGAACCGCCCCAAAGGCGTGACTGGCCATACCCCACGCGATCAACGCCGCCCAGATGGGCCACACCTGGCGTGCGGTGAGTTGCGCCCCGGTGAGAACCAGGGCGTACAGCAGGGGTCCCGCAAAGTGGAGTGCGGAGGTGAGCGAGTCCAGGAACGGGCGCTCCTTGAAGCGCAGCACCGGTACCGAATACGCCAGCACTCCCGCGATCACGGCTACCAGCGATACAGCAGAAGCCATGGAGCCCTGGGTGAGCAGCCAGGCCAACGGAGGCACCACCGTGATCGCCGAGGCCCACAGGATGCCCCGGTGGACCCGTCGCGCCGCCGCCCGGTCCCGCACCACGTCGCCCTCGATGCCGCCCTTGCGCGGATTGTGCAGGTCCGACTCGTAGTCGAAGACGTCGTTCACGCCGTACATCAGCAGGTTGTACGGGATGAGGAAGAACGCGGTGCCCACGAGGAGCCGTGGGTCCACCGTGCGTTCGACCATGACGTACGCCGCCGCAAACGGGAACGCCGTGTTGATCCAGCTGACGGGGCGCGAGGCCCGCACGATGCTGCCGATCATTCACCGTCTCCGGCGTCTGCGTCCCGACCGAGCCAACTCCACAACGCAGGCACCAGCATCACGGCACCCAGCGTGTAGGAAAAGTCCTCAATCGGTGCGATGGGCACGCGCAGCCCCACGATCTTGGCCTCGTCGTACGCGACCAAGTCGAGCCCCACGATGACGTTGTCGAACACGGCGGTGAGCACCAGCAGCACTGCGGCTGTCACCAGGAGCGGCCGCGACGGCAGTCGCCGCAGCGTGGGGACGCTCACCAGCGCTATCGCGGCAAGGACCGCGACCGAGAGCACCAGGTACGTCACGGTGCGCCCCCTGCGTGGGCGCGGGCGCCTCTCCCGGCCCGAGTGCGCCGCCTGTCCAGCGCCCGCCACAGCAGTAGAGTCTGGTAGTTCAGCAGGATCAGGAAGAACACCTCCTCGAGCGGCACCTCGGGCGCCAGCTGCACCCCGGTCATGTACCCGGCGTCGCCGCGAAAGAAGATGCCGAGGCCCACCCCGGCCAGATCCCACACAAGAAACACGGGGACGCCGATGCCGACAGTGGCGAGGGCTCGTCGCGGTTGCGCGAACACGGCCACACGGTAGCGCCAGTCCAGGAGGACGAGCCCGCCGATGCTCACCACCAGCGCCGTCAGGTAGGCAACGCTCACGGGCGCTCCGCGGCGGAAGGTGGCCCCGCGTCGCCCGCAGGGGTACGTGAGGAACCGACTGTGCCTGCCCGGCGAGCGATGTCGCCAAGCACGCCGCGGCGTACCGAACGCGCCAGGAACCCGCGCGGTGCGGGAGTGGGCAGTGGCGACACGGTGGTCGCGCCCAGCAGGCGCTTGGCCACCAACTCTGCGGAGATGAGACAGATTGGCATGCCGATTCCCGGCACGGTGGAGGACCCGACGTACATCAGGTTGGCAACCTTGGCGGAGACGTTGCCGGGGCGCAACACCGCCGACTGGCGCAACGTGTGTTCCAGTCCGAGCGCGGAGCCGCGCCATGCGCTCAGTTCCGTGGCGAAATCGGCGGGAGCGGTCACGCGGTATACGGTGGTGCGCTCGCGAAGGTCGGGGATCGATGCCCACGCCGCCACCTGGTCGAGGTAGCGCCAGGCGTAGTTCTCGAGTTGCTCCCGGCTCGCAGGCGTGTCCCCCAACTCCGGGTCCGCGGGAAACGGCACCAGCATGTACAGGTTCTCGTGACCGTCGGGGGCGGCGTCGGGCTGGGTCGCCGTGACTCGCGACACGTACACCGATGCCGGGAAGGGCGGCCGGAGTGTGCCGCCCCCCACGATCGCGGAAAAGTTCGCCTCCCAGTCTCGCGAGAAGAACAGACTGTGATGCGCGAGCTCCGGAAGCGCGCCGCGCACGCCCGCATACACGAGCAACGCGCTGATCCCCGGCTGACGCTTGGCCCAGCGGCGCTCGGGCTGCCACTGGTGCTGTGGCTCCAGGAGCGCGGTCTCGGTGTGGTGCATGTCCGCGCCGGAAACCACAACGTCGGCCGCGATCACCTCGCCGCTGGCGATCTGGACGCCCGTGGCCAGGCCGTCGGAGCCCACCAGGATGCGGGTGACGTCGGCGCCGGTACGCAGGTGGGCCCCTTCGGCCACCGCCAGAGCCTCGATTGCGCGAATCACCTGGTACATTCCACCGCGCGGGTAGCGCACGCCGTCCGTGAGATCCAGATGGCTCATGAGGGAGAACAGCGACGGGGCGCGCGAGGGCGAGGAGCCAAGAAAGACCGCATGGAAGCCGAGGATCTTGCGCAGCCGATCGTCGCGCACCCGACGCACGATCTTGGCGCCCAGAGGGCGGGTCAGCAGCGAGGCCAACAGGGGCAGGCGGCGCAGCACCGAGGCGTTCGCCACCCTGTCGACCCGCTCGAACGTCGTGTACAGGAACCGTTCGAGCGCGAGCATGTAGAGGTCCTGAGACTCGCTTGCGTACTGCCTCATCGCGTCACCGTCACCGGGCGACATCTGGTTGAAACGGGCATAGTTCGCCTCGGGGTCCGCCTCCACGTCGAGGACCTCGCCGGGACCCTCAGCGTCGTCGCCCTCGAAGAACACCCGGTAGCGCGGGTCGAGGTCGACGAGGTCGAGTTGCTCATCGCTGGAGGTGCCCATGAGCGCGAAATACTGGTCGAACGCCTCGCGCATGAGGTACCACGACGGCCCCGTGTCCCACGTGTAACCCTCATGCTCCCACAGCCCGGCTCGTCCGCCGACCCTGGCGTGGCGTTCCAGAAGGGTCACGTGGGCGCCGCCCCGGGCCAACAGACCTGCGGTGGCCAGGCCGCCAATACCACCGCCGACGACGACGACGCGGGGCGCGCCGGGCGCGCTCACGCGACCCTCCGGGTGGCGCGAAGCCACGGGCACGCGTTGCGCACCGCGTACGCAGCCTTCACAGGATTGGCCACCCGAATCCGGGTGGCACACAGCCGCTCGGCTGGGGTGCGTTCGATGCGGCGCAGCAGTCCGGAGTAGATGTCGACGGTGGTGGTGACGCCGATGCGCACGCGACGGGGCAGGGCAGGCAGGCATGCCTCGGCCGCGCGAATGTCGCCGCGACAGTCGTCCACCAGGGCGGCCAGCATCGCGTCGTCGAGCTTCGCGACGTTCACGCCCGGGAAGTACGAACGCCCCAACTCGCCATCGTCCACGGCAAGGTCACGCAGAAAATTCACCTTCTGGTATGCAGCGCCGAGGCGGCGCGCGCCCTCGCGCACCGCGGCGGGCATCTCGCGGTGCGCACCGTCAGTATGGAGAAAGACTGCCAGGCACATCTCGCCGATCACCTCGGCGGAGCCGTACACGTACCGGTCAAAGCTCGCGTGCGTGTGCTCGGTCATGTCCAGATCCATGCGCATCGACGCGAAGAACGGCACGGTGAGATCCCGGCCTATGCCCACCTCGCGGGCGCTCAGCGCGAAGGCGTGAGCCACGAGGTTGGGACTGAACGCGCGATCCAGGGCAGCGTGGACCTCGCGCTCGAAGCCGTCGAGCATCGCGCGCGCGTCCTCGCCCCGGTACGTGTCCACGATCTCGTCCGCGACGCGCACCATCGCGTAGATCGAGCGTATGTGGGTGCGCATGCGGCGGCTCAGTAGTCGGGTACCCGCCCCAAAGGACGTCGAGTACTTCTTCAGCACCGCGGCGGCCGCAGCCTGGGATGTGGTGTCGTACAGGCTCAGTGAGGAGGCATTGTCGTGGTGTACACGCCCGCCGACTCCCGGCTCTAGGCGCGTCACGACGACCGCTCCTCGAGCGAATCGATGAGTCCAATGAGGTACCTGGACAGCGGTGCGGCGATCCGTTCGGACGCGATGCGTCGTGCGATACGCGCGTGTTGGCGCGCCACCTTGCGGGAACGGTCGCGTGCACCGGAATCGACGAGCACCCGGCGCACCGCGTCCGCACCGTCGTCGTCGAGGTCCGCCTTGCCCAGCGCCGAGCGCAGGACCTCGCGCCCGGCGTCGTCCGTGGCGTGGAAGCCGAGCCGCAGCAACTCGGTGCGCTTGCCGGCGCGCAGGTCCGACAGTACTGACTTGCCCGTCACGGCGGGGTCGCCGAACACACCCAGATCGTCGTCCACCAACTGGAACGACAGCCCGAGGGAGGCCCCCAGCCGTTCCAGGTGGCTCACCATCGTGGGGTCGGCACCCGCCAACTGTGCGCCTGCCCGCAGCGGCACCACGCAGGAATAGGTGGCCGTCTTGAGTTCCGCGACCAGCAGCGAGTTCGCGTCGGCCGGGTCGATCAGGTCCCCATACATGTCGAGCAGTTCGCCCGCGATCGTGGTGCGGATAGCCCTCGTGATCAGGTCGAGGCACGCCAGGCGGTGGTGCGCGGGCAGCGGAGCCCGAGAGATCAGGTCGTAGGCGGAGGACAGTGCGAGATCGCCGCCCAGCAGCGCGGCCGCCAACACGTGGTCGTCTACCTGGGTGGCGCTGAGGCGCGATCCCGCCAGTTCCGCCCTCCGAGTTCCGGCGATGTTGGGCCGGCCACGGCGCACCTCGTCGTGGTCGAGGACGTCGTCGTGGACCAGCATCGCCAGGTGCAGCATCTCCATGGCGGCGGCGACCGGAACGATCGCCTCGTCGTCGTGGCCTCCCAGGCCCGCGTACGCTGCGAGCGTGAGGCTGGGACGCAGGTTCTTGCCCCCGCCGAACTGGTTGCCGAGCGTCTGCCACAGGTTGCGGTAGTCGGGACCGGCCGCGGGGAGCTCGGCCGTGGCGGCGATGATGTGATCGTCGAGCGTCGTCCGAACGGCATCGAGGCGCGCGCCGATAAAGTCCTGCAGGGCGTCGGTGGTCAGCAGTCCGGTCATGGTGCCTGGTATGACGCTGGCGGGCGCGCGGCCATTCCCGCTCACTTCACGAACGCGGCGCTACGGCCCCCTTGGGAGACCCTCACGCGGCGCTACGAGCCAGCGGTAGCGGAGGGAGTCGGCAATGGTCCGTCGGAGATCGTGACGTTCACGGACGTGCCCAAAGCCACAGGCGTTCCCGGCGGGATGTCCTGACTGATGATCTGGTCCTTCGGCACCGTCAGGGAGTTTTCGCGCGACCGGGAGCCCAACGTGAGCCCCACAGACGTGAGTGCCTGATTGGCTTGGGTGGCCGTCCGGCCCCTGAGGTCAGGAACGGCAACGGTGGACGGGGCCTTGGCGACCTTGATGGTCACGGTGGAACCCTGATCGACCAGGCCCGGCAAGGGACTCTGTTCCACGACGATGCCGGGTTCAACCGACGTAGTCTCCACGTCCTGCAGATCGCCGATCAGACCCAGCGCCACCAACTGTTGCTGCGCCTGCGACTCTGTTCCACCCCGCAAGTCCGGCAGCTCGACCTTGCCATCCGAGATGAACACGGTGACCTCGGTGTCCCGGGGGACCACCTGGCCCGCAGCGGGTTGCGTCTCGGTGACACGGTCTGCCGCGATATCGGGATCCTGTGCCACCTCGAAGGTGGTGACCACAAGCCCGGCGTCCTCGAGAGCCTTGACCGCGTCCTGACGAGACATGCCGCGCACCTCGGGCACCTCCACCTCGTCCGGGCCGGTGGAGATGTACACGGTCACCTCGGGATTCGTCACAGGGTCAACCTGCTCGCCTGCGGGCGGATCGGTCCGAATCACACGTCCCGCAGCAATGTCGGGGGACATCTCTTCCTGAAAGACGGGTGTGAGTTCTAGCGCCAGGAGGCGCGTCTCCGCGCTCGCCTTCTCGACCCCTTCGAGAATGGGCACCGTGACGAGTGTGGGGGCGGGTTCCGGTTCTGGTGCGCTCGAACCGAACAGCGAGAACAGGGCGACGATGACCACGATCAGGCCGACCAGCGCCGCCGCCGCGATCCCGATCTGGATCAGGCGCCGCCGACGGGGGTCCTCCTCGACCACCTCATCGTCCGTGACGATCGTGCCCGTACTTGGTGGGCGCACCGACGGCGGTGGCCCGGGGGGTCCGCCCATGACCGAGCCCCAAGCGCCCGCGGCGGGCATGACCGCCGTCGCGCCGGTGCCCGGGGCGGACGGGTTGCCAGCGTCCTGACCGGCGTCGGTTCCAGGGGCCACAGCCCCTGCTCGATGAGCGGTGACGCCGTCGTGACCGCCACCCTGGGCGGCTGCTGCGCCAGCCGCCGCGACTCCCGCGGCCCCCACACCCCACGCAGCCGAACCGACCGGTGTTGCTCCGGTGGCGGGCGCAGGAGCGCCACCCATGGCGCGTTGCAGGTCGGCGGAAAACTCCTGGGCGGACGAGTAGCGAGCGTTGCGGTCCTTTTGCAGCGCCTTGGCGACCACGGCATCGAGTTCGGCGGGAACGTCGGCGGCGAACTGGGAGGGCCGCGGCGCCTCTTCGCGCACGTGTTGGTACGCGACCGACACGGGCGAGTCGCCCATGAACGGCGGGCGCCCCGTCAGCAGTTCGAACAGCAGGCAGCCGGTCGAGTACAGGTCGGAGCGGGCATCGACGTTCTCCCCGCGCGCCTGCTCCGGAGACAGGTATTGGGCGGTGCCGACGACCGCCTGCGTCTGCGTCATCGTCTGCCCCACATCGGCGAGGGCGCGGGCAATCCCGAAGTCCATGACCTTGATGGCGCCCGTGGGCGTGAGCATGACGTTGGCGGGCTTGATGTCGCGGTGTACCAGACCCGCGTGGTGGGCGTACTCGAGGCCGGACAACACGCCCTGGGTAATCTCGACGGCCTCGTCGATGGGGGCGGCCACGTCTCCCTTGAGGATGTCGCGGACCGTGTGGCCCTCGACGTACTCCATGACGATGAAGGGGACGGCCTGAACTGCTCCTTGCGCGTTGCGCCGGTGATCCTCGCCGGTGTCGTACACCGCCACAATGGACGGGTGGTTGAGCCCCGCCGCAGCTTGCGCCTCACGGCGGAACCGGGTCTGGAAGGAGGGGTCGCGCGCGAGGTCGGCGCGGAGAATCTTGATGGCGACGTTGCGGCCGAGGCGCGTGTCATAGCCGATATGGACCTCGGCCATTCCGCCGCGTCCGATGAGGTCACCGACCTCGTATCGGCCCGCTAGGAGCTGTGGTTCGTCGTTCATCATGTTCCTTGCCTGTAGCCCGAGGGCACGTCATCTAGCGCCTATTGTGGCATTGTCACGAAGTATGGCGTTTCGACGGCGCGTCGGGGCGGGGTCGGTAGCGGGCCGGAGCGATAGACGGCGGCATCACCCGCGAAGGCGCGCGGCCAACTCTTTGAGGGGAAATGGTTTCGGGTGCGCCGTGCTCGTGAGCGACGCCGTCGGCCTTGCTTGACAGGCGCAACTGCTGAAGGATCCCCGCGAGTTCGAGGGCCGTGCGCGGCCTGCGCCTGGGGTTCTTCTCCAGCAGATCCATGATGAGGGCCGCCAGTGCGGGGGAGACCGTGGTCGGCAGGGGCGGCACCGCCTCATTGACCTGCGCGATGGCGATGTCCACGGGCGACGATGCGGTGAAGGGCCGTTTACCCACCACGGCTTCGTACGCGATGATTCCGAGCGCATAGAGGTCCGATGCGGGCGTCGCCGGCTTGCCCAGAGCGAGTTCGGGTGCGAGGTACTGTGCGGTGCCCATCACCATGCCGGTCGCGGTCAGGGTGGTCTGGTCGTGGCTGCGGGACACGCCGAAGTCCGTGATCTTGACATGGTCCTCGCCCTCGATCAGCAGGTTGCCGGGCTTGATGTCCCGGTGCATGACGTGTGCCTGGTGTGCCACGTGAAGACCCTCGCACGTGCCGATCATCATGCGCACCAGCCGGTTCTCGTCCACGGTCAGTTCGCGCTCGAGCACGGTGGACAGCGGCTCGCCTTCCACGAGTTCCATGACCAGATAGGCGCTGCCCGCCTGGTCACCGTAGTCGAAGACCTGGGCGATGTTGGGGTGCATCAATCCGGCGGCGTTCTTGGCCTCGTTGCGGAATCGCTTGAGGAAGGTCTCGTTGCTCTGTGCCTCCTCCTTCAACACCTTGATGGCCACGGGTCGGTCGAGTTCGCTGTCCAGGCCACGCCACACTTCGCCCATGCCGCCCACGGCAAGCAGGGAGCGCAACACGTAGCGGCCACCCAGCGTCGTCCCCGATTGCATGGGCATCACGTCCCCCCCGTTGCGCTTGCGATCGCTGCCTGGATGACGGCCTTGGCGATCGGGGCAGCCACCCTGCCGCCCGTGGCCTCGTTGCCTAGATCTCCACCATTCTCGACGAGAACCGCTACCGCCACGACGGGGTCGTTGGCCGGGGCGAAGGCGACGAACCAGGCGTGGGGGGCGGCATCGTTGCCGGTTTCGGCCGTGCCGGTCTTGCCAGCCACGGTGATGCCGGCGATCTGAGCGTTCCTGCCGGTACCGTCGGCCACCACCGCCTGCATCATCGCGTTGAGCGCGCCAGCCGTATCCCTACTGAGTGACGAGGAGAGCACCTCGGGCGAGGTGCGTTCGATTTCCCTGAGGTCGGGGTCGCGCACGGTTGAGACCAGATACGGCTTCATGAGGATGCCGTTGTTGGCAATCGCGGCGGCCACCATTGCCATCTGGAGCGGGGTGGCGCGCACGTCGTACTGACCGATGCCGGATTGGGCGATTTGAGGCTCGTTGGGGTTGTCGGGTAGTCGCGACGGTGTCACGTCCAGGGGAATCTCCAACGACTGGTCCCACCCGAACTTGGCGGCGGTGCGTTCGATCACACCCCAACCCAAACGCATCGCGAGGTCCGCGAACGCCGTGTTGCACGACACCCGGAGCGCATCCCCGAGCGGGATGTTGTCGCTGGCGCCGCACCGTTCGCCGCCGTAGTTCTTGATGGTGGCGGTGGTTCCCGGGAGCGCAAGTTCCTGGGGCGCGTAGATCAGTGTTTCTGGCGTGTACCCCGAGTCGAGTGCGGCCGCCGCGACGATGAGCTTGAAGGTCGATCCGGGAGGGTAGGTGTCGCCACCGATGGCCCGGTTGATCAGGGGGTCTGTCTGGTCGGCAAGCAAGGCGGAGTAGAGACGGTTCGCCTCGGACGACGAATGCACAGCCAACCCGGCGGGGTCGTAGCTGGGAGTCGACACCATCGCGAGTATCGCGCCGGTGCGGGGGTCGAGCGCCACCACGGCACCGCGATTGCTTCCCATGGCATCGTACGCGGCGCGTTGGACGTCGGCATCGAGCGTCAACTGGACCGAGGCGCCCTCCTGTTCCTGACCGGCGAAGAGTTCGCCCAGTCGGGTCCAGAACAAGGCGTCGGCGCTGCCATTCAGGAGCGCGTTCTGGGTAGCCTCAAGGCCGGAGCGGCCCGGACCAATTGAGTAGTAGCCCGTGACGGGTGCGTACAGCGGGCCGTCGGTGTAGACGCGTTGGTAGTTGAAGGGATCGTCCACCGGCACGGAACTGACAATGGCTTGGCCGTCCACGATGATGGGACCTCGGAATGAGCCGAACTGGCGGTAGAGGGTCCGGACGTTGCGGGCGTCCTCACCCAACTCTCCTGCCGTGGCGAACTGCACCCACGAGGCCGCCACCATCAGAATCAGGAACAGCAACAGGGCCACAACGGACAGACGACGGATCGGTTCGTTCATCGTGCCACCCGCGCCGCCGTCGCGCTGGCAGTCGCGCCAGCGCGCGCCACATCCGAGATGCGCAACAAGAGCGCCACACCCCACCAGTTGGCGATCATCGAGGATCCCCCGTATGCGAGGAACGGCGTGGTGAGCCCGGTCAGCGGGATCACGCGCGTCACCCCGCCCACCACCACGAACAGCTGCAACGCCATCGCAAAGCCCAGGCCTGCGGCCACGAGTTTGCCGAAGCCGTCGCGCACGCCGATGGCGGCACGTAGAGCCCGCTGCACCACCACCAGATACAGGGACAGGATTGCCATGAGGCCCGTCAGGCCAAGCTCCTCGCCCAGTGACGCCATGATGAAGTCGGATTCCGCGTACGGCACGAGTGTCGGCGAGCCGTCGCCCAGACCCGTGCCGAACAGCCCCCCGGAGGCCATGCCGAAGAGGCCCTGCACCAGTTGATAGGACTTGCCGGAGTCGTAAACCTCGGCGTCGAGGGCGTTCAGCCACGCGTCGTAGCGGGCGCCCACATGGGAAAACAGGGTGCCAGCCATGACTGCGCCCACAGCAAACAGGCCCACGCCGACGATGACCCAGGAGATCCGTTGCGTCGCGACGTAGAGCATGGCGACGAACAAGCCAAAGAACAACAACGAGGCGCCGAGGTCACGCTCGGCGACCTGGACTAGCAAGGCGGCCGCCCACACCACGAGGATCGGTCCCAGGTCGCGAGGACGGGGCAGCCGGATGCCGAGCACCTTTGGCCCCGCGAGGGCGAGCGTGTCCCGGTGGGATACCAAATACCCGGCAAAGAAGATCACGAACGCGATCTTGGCAAACTCGCCCGGCTGCAGGGAGCGGCCGAACACGGACACCCAGATGCGGGCCCCGTTGACCTCGCGTCCAAGTCCGGGGGCCAGGGGCAGGAGCAGCCCCACCAGGCCGAGAACTCCGGCCGTATACGTGTAGCGGCGTAGCAGCCGATGGTCGGGCAGCACGGCGACCACGATCAGCGCCGACACGGTTCCGATGAGCGCCCACAACGTTTGAGTCTGGGCAAAACTGGTGTCGCGGCCCCGATCGAGATACGCAAAATCGATCCGGCGGAGCATGGCCAGACCCAGGCCGTTGAGGGCGAAAACGGCGGGAAGGAGCACGGGGTCCGCGTCGGGTGCCTTGAGGCGGACCAAGACATGTGCGGCGGCGGCGATAGCGACCACGGCGGCGGAGTACACCGCCAAGGAGCCGTCGATCCCCGGGCCAGCATTCGCGTCGACGAAGGCCCGCGCTGCGATGGCAATCGCGCCCGCGATCGCCAACAACACGGCCTCGGAGCGCCGTCCGACGCGTACGGAGACCTCCAGGACGGTGGCCACTAGCCGCCGTCCCTAAGAGATGCCACGATATCGCGCGCTTCGCTCAGGTTGGCGGTGCGAATCGAGGCGTTCACGCGTTCGCGCTCGAAGGGCGCCAAGGAGTCGATGGAGATCGTGGTCGGCTCGACGACGCGCTGCAACGCAAGGGGACCCAGCGACTGGGGAATGCCGCGGTAGATGGCGACGGCGTCGCCGTTGGTCCCCACGTAGTACTGAGTCTGCGACCAGGCGTACGCACCCCACAAGCCCGCCACGACGGCGAGCAGGGCCGCGAGCGGCAGCAGCCAGGGCCTCAGTCGCGACCAGCGGCTGGCTCGGTCCTCCTCCTCGTCGTCGTCGGTGGGAGCCGACGCGAGTTTGGCGGCGCGTCCCGCGGAGGACTCGGAGCCTTGGGTGGGACGTTTGCGGTCGCGCGCGGCGGAACCGACGATCTGGTTCGGTGCGGGCTTGGTCTTACTGGCGACGGAATCCACGTCGACGATGTCGCCGATCACACACGTGACGTTGTCGGGGGCGCCAGCCGACAGCGCCAAGGAGACCAGGGCGTCGGCGCAATCCCCGGCGTCCTCGACCTCCAGCATCGTCTGGTGGATGGTGTCGCGGGACACCACGCCGGACAGTCCGTCGGAGCACAGCATCCAACGGTCGCCCAGGCGGGCCTCGCGCACGGAGATGTCCACGGGGACGTCGGCGTCGATGTCGCCCAGTACGCGCAGTACGAGGTTGCGCTTGGGATGGTTTTCCGCGTCGGCCACGGACAGCCGCCCGGTGTCCACCAGGTGTTGCACGAAGGTGTGGTCGGACGTGACCTGGTCCAGGTCGCCGTCGCGTAGCAGGTAACAGCGGGAATCGCCGATGTGGGCCATGGCTAGTGACGTTCCGGAACGCAGGATCGCGGTGACGGTGGTGCCCAGGCCGGACAGTTCGGGATCGTTGTGGGCGCGTTCCACGATGTCGGCATGGGCGTCGGCGATTGCGTCCTTCAAGTGGTCGAGCGCCTCGTCGGGGCCCAGTGCCTCGCCCTCGAGCGCGGCCAGGCGGCCCACGGCCAGGGACGATGCGATGTCGCCACCGGCTGCGCCTCCCATGCCGTCGGCTACCACCAGCAGGTGGGGTCCAGCAAAGGCGGAGTCCTGGTTGTCGGCGCGCACCAGCCCCACATCGGAGCGCGCGGCAAAGCGCAGGGTCAAGAACATGTCAGGCCCTCAATTCCACGGTGGTGGCGCCGATGCGCACACGCTCGCCCATGGAAAAGGGAACGGGATCCTCGACCTTCTGGTTTCCCAGAAACGTACCGTTGGTCGAGCCCAGATCCTCCACAAACCAGCGGCCGTCCTCGGGGAAGATGCGGCAATGCCTGGCGGACAGGAAGTCGTCCTCGATCACGACGGTGCAGGTTGCTGCGCGCCCAATGAGGACGGGCGAGGCCCCCAGCGGCACCGTCGTTCCCTTGAGAGAGCCGGACGTGATGGCCAGGTGGGCGACGGCGGGCGCGCGAGTCGAAACGGCGCCCGGCCTCACGCCGGTGCTGGCTCGCGAGGGTGCGGCCCGCTTGTTGGCGCGGCCATCGTGGCGCGCGCGACGATTCCTGCCCTTGCCGCGCGACGTGACACGGGTGCCGTACAGGTCGGAACGCAACACGGCGATCGCGACCAGCACCATGGCCCACAGCAGGACCAGGAATCCCAGCCGAAGGAGGGAGACGGAGAGCTGACTCATCAGGCATCCTCGTCCGTCGGCAGGCCATCCCAGTAGAGAATGGTGGTGCGGCCAATGGTGATGGCGTTGCCGTCCAGCAGGGTCGCCTCGCGGACCCGTTGGTCCTCCACGAACGTGCCGTTGGTGGAGCCCAAGTCCGTGATGATCGTTCCGTAATCGGTGCGCTCCAGGCGGATGTGTTGACGGCTCACGCCGGTGTCATCCACCACGATGTCCGCCTCGGAGCCGCGGCCGAGCACGGTCGACTCGCCCGTCAGGTGGTAACGCTTGCCGTCGATGTCGAGCAGGGGGTAGCGCGAGTGGGGGGCGTGGTGGCCCGCGGGGGCCACCGGGCCGCGGGTGGAGCGCGAGTGCACGGCATAGCGGCCAGTCGCCAGGCCCGGGTCCTCCTCGAACCGCACCACCACCTGGCCCACAAAGCTGTACCGCTGCCGGTCTGCATGGTCGTGAAGCGCGTCCTCGAACTCGTGTGCAAGCGCCGCGTCGCCCCACTCCCGCACCGATTCCATGTCGGCGGGGCTCAGTGCCAACACGTACTCGTTGGGTACCACGGTGCGGTGGCGGTCCACCGCGGCCGCGCGGGCGTCGCACTCTCGCTTCAACGCGCTCGACAGTTCCACCGGCTTCACGCCGGAACGGAACGTCTTGGCGAACGCGGACTGGACCGCATTCTCGACGCCCTTCTCGAAGCGATCGAGGACTCCCATACGTGGAATCGTATCTTGCGCGCTTGGTGAGGCTTACTCCGCTCGTGCGGGTGGCGCCAGCGCGGCTCCTCAGGGTTGCTCTGATGTCGACGACGACGCCTGGAGGCGCGCAACCTCCGCTTCGAGCCCGTCGGCGGGAAGGGCGAACGCTCGCGTCGTCATTCCAATGGCCAGTAGGCGCCCACGTGAACACAGAGATGACTGGCCCCCAGTGCACGCCCTACGCCGCGTCGGACCCCGCACCGAGCGGCGCACGCAACGGCCACTCATCGCCGTCGAGCACCACCTGCGCGGCCGCACCCGTCGCCGGGTTCACCACCACCGGCGCCAACAGGTTGGCCGTCGTGACGTCCTGGCCGCCGGGGTGGACCACCGCAAGCAGGACGGGTTGGGTGTCCGCGCCCATGGCCAATGCCGCGCGCACCGAGGCCGACACCTCTGGCGCGTACCCGGTGAAGTACGCCTGCGGTGGGATGACGAACAGGCGCACGCCGGACTGTTCGAGACTGCGCAGCGCGAACAGAAAGCCGGACTCGTCCAGTGGCGTCAGGTCGAAGCGACTCAGCCCGGCCATGCCCGGGGGCGACTCCACGAACGTCAGTTCGTTGGGCAACTCCCGCAATTGGCTGCGAGCCCCGTCGAGTGCGACGGCGACGCTCATCGCAGGAAGTCCATGAGCGTGGGTTGCAACACCCGTGCCGCAGCACCCAGGGCGCCCTGGTAGGCGACTTCTTGCATCTTCAGTTCCATGATGGTCTCCGCAAGGTCGATACCTTCGACATCGTCGATGCTAGACGTCACGTCCTGTAGCGTCTTCGCGATGGAGGTTTGGGCGTCGGCCACTTGCTTGTAACGGATTCCGACGTCCGCCGTTTGCGCCAGCATTGCGTTGAGGCGCGTGTCGATCTCAGCCAACCTACCCGACACCTCTGCGCCGCCACGCAGGTCAGCCGCGATGTTGTCGAGAAGTTGGAAAACCGACGTGGCACCGTTGCCGAAGGCTGCCGCGCCGTCGGCGTCGACACGCACGGTGGCGTCGGGGCCGATGCGGCGCTCAACGCTTGAGCCGACAACGCCCCGCCAGGCGTAGGGCGTGCCGCTAGCGCGGTCGTCGAAGGCGATGCCACCGTCGGACGTACCGGCAAACACCGAACGGCCCTGGAAAGCAGTGTTGGCCAGGTTGAGCAACGTGTCCCGAAGACCCTCGACCTCCGTCGCGATCGCTTCGCGCGCCCTCGCCCCGACGGAACCCGAACTCGCGGCCTGAACCGTAAGGTCCCGTGCGCGCCGCAAGGCAGACACCGAACTCTGCATCGTGTTGTCGATGCTTGCGAGCCACGCCACACCATCGGCGGCGTTGCGTGCCGCCTGAGTGGCGGCGGCCTTGTCTGCACGCAATGCCATGGTGCGGCCCGTGGAACTCGGGTCGTCTGAGGGGCGTTGGATCAACTTGCCGGACGACATCCGGGACTGAAGGGTGGACATCGTGGTGAGGTTGGCTTGCAGGTTGTACAGCGTCGAGCGTTGAACCGTCTGCTGAGTGACACGGTTGATCACGGCTTACCTCCCCACCACTCCCGTGCGGTTGATCAGGGTATCCAGCATCTCGTCGACCGCGGTCAGCACGCGGGCGGCGCCCTCGTACGCCCTTTGATAGGCGAGCATGGTGGTCATCTCCTCATCAATATCGACGCTCGCGTTCGAGCGTTGAAGGTTCTCGGCGACTGCGCGGGAGGTCTCCGACACGTCGGCCCTGCGGATCGCGGCCTGCGTGGTGACACCCAGATCCACCACAAAGCTGCGCCATGTCGAGTCCGGGCCGCCCGCGCTGCCGCGAAGTTGCGCGATTTGGTCCGCCACCGAACCATCGAGCGGCCCGTTGACCGCGTTCGCGGCTGCGACCTGCTGTGGGTCAGTGATGGCCACCGTGAGGCCCAGCGCGCCGGGCATGCCAGCCGTCACGGCAAAGAAATCCAGACCCGTATCGTTCGGAGGGGCGGCCAGGGTTTGCGCCCCGGAGTGGACGGCGTTCACCACTGCGGCAAGGTCCGTCGCGGTCCTGTTGACCGTGTCCACCGCGGTCGCGATAGGTCCGCCGAACGATGCGGGCGACAACGAGGTGATGGTCCCCGCGAGCGAACCGCCATCGAGAACAAGCGGGGTGCCGGTGCCACCCCATGACAGTCGCACCACGTCGGTGACGACGGGGGGCTCGGCGATGGCTGCGTTCATGACGTAGGAGCCCTGAACCTGCAGAGTCTGGGCGCGCTCGCCCGTCACCAACTGGTTGCCAGCGATCATGACGTCCATGGTGCCGTCCTCCTTGAGACGGCCGGCCGCGCCCACAAGGGAGGACAGTTGCGTGACGAGTTCGCTGCGCTGGTCGATGAGTTCGTTCGCGGAACCACCCGAGACCAGTACGCCGCGAATCTCGCTGTTGAGGTCCGCGATGGCCTGAGCGGCGGTGTTGACCTGGGACACCGTGGCGTTCGCCTCGACCCGGGCCTGTTGCCACTGGGCCTCAAAGGCACGATACGTGTCCGCGATCTGGTTGGTCAGCGTCGTCGCTTTGCCCAGGAGCGCCGTGCGGGTGGCGGCGGAGTCGGGCGTGTTCGCCACGTCCTCCCACGCGGTCCAGAATTCCTGCAGGCCCGATGCCAGACCGGTGTCGCTTGGCTCCGTCACGACCGACTCGACCCGCTGAAGCGTGGTTGCGGTGGACGCGTAGTGAGCCGACTGCGACGTCTGCGTGCGCAGCCGCGCGTCCAGGAACTCGTCTCCAAGTCGCGCGATACCCACCGATGCCACACCGGAGCCCACGCCCAAGGGGGTGGAGAACATGGAGGGGACGGCGGACGAGGACACCGACTGCAGGTCTGCACGTTGGCGCGTGTAGCCCACCGTGTTGGCATTGGCCACGTTCTGTCCCGCCACGTTCAGTGCCTGCCGCTGAGCGATCAGCGACGACAACGCGCTGGACAGCCCGGAGAACGTGCTCATGACGTCACAACGCCTCGTCGATCAGGAACGAGGCATCGGTGCCCGAAGCGGCGCCGCCCTTGGGGTTGTACGTCCTCGCGGTGCCGCTGATGCCCATCAGTGCATCCTGAGTGTCACGCACCTGTTGCGCCAACACCTCCCGGTTGGAGTGGGCGAGCGCGTCGATCTGCGCGGTGATGTCCGTCAGAGCCACATGGTGGCTGCGCAACAGGTCGTTCCACGGAGCAGGCGCCGCCTTCGCCAACTCCAGCAACGAGGCGCCCTCCGTGATGCCCACCTCGCGTGCGGCATCGTCCGCCTCGATGGCGCGGCCGAGTTCGATTCCCCGGATCTGGTCGAGAACGGCCTCGACCTCGCGCGTGGCGCGTCCGAGCCAGCGCGCACGCCCGCTCGCCAACACGAGCTCCTCCTCCTCCAACTTGAACAACAGCATTTCGAGAAGTTCTCGCTCGCGCCACAGCACGGTCGACAGGTCATTGAGTCCCATGGCGACTCCTTCGCATTCGGATGGCCTGTGTGATGGCCATCCACACGTGACCTATCGGCTGTGCCCACGATCCTGTGACAAGTCTCACTCAGAATTTCCGATCACTCACGGCGTGTCGCTGCGCGGGCCCCACCCGGTGCCCCCTATGCGTGAAAAATGGACCACGTCACACTTGGGTTCGGGCGAATGGGACATACCGATTTCGAGCGTGTCGTGTGACATTTCCCGCTTGGTCGGGTGACAAGCGCCACGTGTGAATTCTCTCCTTGCCCCGCGGACAGTCGTCAGTCACATTGACGTCATGAATGACGCGACGAACCGGTCCAACGCCCTGGTGGAAGCCCACCTGGCGTTGGTGGGATACAACGTGAACGAGGTGCTCGCTCGGGTGCCATCTCACGTCTCGCGGGCCGATCTGATGTCTGCCGGAGCGATGGCGCTGGTGCGGGCGGCCCGTTCCTTCGACGACACCATGGGCGTTCCGTTTGCCCGCTACGCCTCCCTACGCATCCGCGGTGCCCTCGTGGACGAACTGCGCTCCATGGACTGGGTTCCCCGGGGCGCCCGCCGCCGCGCTCGTACGGCCGCAGACGTCAGTGACATGCTGACCGGCAAACTCGGCCGCACCCCCACCCGGGTGGAGATCGCCCAGGCCATGGGAGTCAGTGTGGAAGAAGTCCACGCCGCCCACGCCGACGCCGACACACGAATCCTGTCGATGGACGCCTTCGATGGCGCCGTGGCCGACATGGTCGTCGACTCCACGGTGGGCCCGCTCGACGCGCTCGTCAACTCCGAGCAGATCGAGTACCTGCGTGCCGGCATCGAGTGCCTGCCCGACAAGCTCGCGTATGTGGTGGAGCAATTGTTCTTCCACGACCGCCCCGTGGTGGAACTCGCGGAAGAGATGGGCCTGACCCGCTCGCGCATCAGCCAGTTACGTACCGAGGCACTCGCGTTGTTGAAGGGCGGCCTCAACGCGAACCTCGAAGCCGACGCAGTGCCCACCGTCGACCCCAGTGAAGGTGTGGTCGAGCGTCGTCACAAGGCGTACTATGCGGCGATCGCGGCACGGACAGCCGAACTGCGCGGCGCCGCAGCGGTGGCGCCGACGGTCGATGCCGCCGCGCACTCGTGGGCGCGGGCCGCGAGTTGACACCCAGACGTCCCGTGCGACGCCGATCGCACATTCACGGGGCGCGTGGTGTCCGCTAGGGCCACGAAATCGCGACAGAAAACTCAACACTGACCATCAGGGGCCGATCAAGCAATTGCTCGCCCACGGAAGGGCGGCAGTCATGACCCGATTCAAGGAGGAGAAGCACCATGGGTCTCTCGATTAACCAGAACATTGCGGCGGTCAACGCCTACCGCAATCTGTCCATCACGCAAAACGACCTGAGCCGGTCGCTTGAGAAGTTGTCCAGCGGCTTCCGCATCAACCGGGCGGCCGACGACGCAGCTGGCCTGGCCATCTCTGAGGGCCTTCGTTCGCAGGTGGGTGGCCTCAAGGTGGCTGCCCGCAACGCTCAGGACGGCATCAGCGTCGTGCAGACCGCTGAAGGGGCCCTCACGGAGAGTCAGGCGATCCTGCAGCGCATGCGTGACCTCGCCGTTCAGTCCGCCAACGACTCGAACGACGCCAACTCGCGCGCGGCGATCAACTCGGAGGCCACGGCCCTCAAGTCGGAACTCACGCGTATTGCCGACAAGACCACCTACAACAACGTCAACCTGCTGGACGGCTCGTTCACCACCAAGAAGTTCCAGGTGGGCTACGCCGCGGGCGACACGATCGACGTTGACGTGGTCTCGACGGGTGCACAGGGCGCCAAGTCCACCTTCAACACACCTACGACCACGGCCGCTACCGCGACCTTCACGGTCGACGGCGTTTCCGCGACCACGGGCACGCTGACCGCATCGACCAACGTCACCGACATCGCTGGCCAGTTGAACGGCGACGCGTCGTTCTCGGCGGTGTTCTCCGCCAAGGTCAACTCGTCGGGATACCTTGAGGTCGAGGCCAAGGACAAGAGCCTGACGGGCACCATCGCGGTGACCGGCACTGGTTTGTCTGCGGCTGACACGTCCGCGGCCGCGGCCTCCGGTTCCGGCGGGTTCTCCGCCGTTGACTTGGGTGTCAACGGCGTCGACCTCACCAGCCAGGCTGGCGCCAACAGCGCGATCGGCTCGATCGACACCGCCATCAAGATGGTTTCCACCTCGCGTGCAAACCTCGGTGCCCTTCAGAACCGCTTCGACTACACCATCAAGAACCTCAACGTCGCGGTGGAGAACCTCTCCGCTTCCGAGAGCCGCATTCGCGACACCGACATGGCGTCCGAGATGGTGCAGTTCACCCGCGGCCAGATCTTGTCGCAGGCTGGCACGGCCATGCTCGCGCAGGCCAACCAGATTCCGCAGGGCGTCCTTTCGCTCCTGCGGTAATCCGACCCCGGTGGGGCTGCCTCGGCGGCCCCACCCCAGGTCGCCATGCGGCGGCGGGACGATTTGCCCGAGTCGCCTCGCCGCCGTCGGCGCACCGCCGCCACGTAGCACGATGCAAGAGGAAGGGACAGTCCGATGGCAATCCTTGGCATCGACGGACTCGCCTCCGGGCTGGACACCACCGGCCTCATCAACTCCCTCATGCAGATTGAGGCCGGGCCGCAGACGCTGCTCAAGTCCAAGCAGTCCACCGCGCAAGACGTGGCAACCGCGTTGCAGGGAATCAACAGCCGCCTCAGGTCACTGTCGAGCACGGCCGAGAAGTCCGCAACCCCAGAAAACTGGAAGGCCTTCACCGCGACGTCGAGTTCCACCTCCGTCGTGGCGACCACGAATACTGCGGCCCAGGCCGGTGCGCTCACCTTCTCCGTAGACGCCGTCGCGAACCGCCAGGTGTCGCTGAGTGCAGCGGTGACCGACGGCGCCACGCTCGCACCGGACAATCCGCCGACGTTCACCCTGAAGAAGTCGAGCGGAGACCTGGTGAGCGTCACTGCGGCGTCGAACTCCCTGAGCGACATTGCGACCGCGATCAACGAGTCGAACATGGGTATCAGCGCGACCGCCGTGCGCGTGTCGAGTGGTTCTCCCGCGACCTACCGTCTGCAATTCACGTCCGGGACCACCGGAACGGCGGGCGCATTCGAACTGTACGTGGGCGATGAGGCTGCGGTCACCGCCGCCACCGCGCCCCGGCTCGACACGGCGGTCGCCACCGCAGCGACCGACGCGCAGATCACCTTGTGGAAGGGCACGGGTTACGAACAGATCTCCACCCAATCCTCCAATACCTTCACCGGCCTGATGACGGGCGTGGACGTCTCGGTCAGCACGGTGACCGGTGTGGGCGAGACGGTCACCGTGGACGTCGCCGCCGACGCCGCCAAAGTCTCCGACCTCGCGAAGAATCTGGTGGGCTCCCTGTCGCTCGTGTTGGCCGACATCGGCTCCCGGACCGCAACGGTGACCACCACCAACTCCAACGGCACGACCAGCACCAAGGGCGGTCTGCTGACCGGGGACATCGGCATCAGTGCCCTGCGGCAACAACTCGTGGAGGCCGGAACCTATCCTGTCTACGGCGTGTCGCCCACGAGCGTCGGCATCGTCCTTGGCAAGGACGGCAGCGTGACGTTCGATGCGGACAAGTTCGCGGCCGCCGTGGGCAAAGACCCCGCTGGTACGGCCGAATTTGTGCAGGCCATTGCGACACGCCTCCAAGACGCCGCCAACGCGATGTCGGATCCCTATGGGGGAACCCTGACGTCACGCATCACCAGCCAGGAATCGCTCGTGAAGGGATACGCCAAACAGATCGAGGACTGGGACACGCGCCTCGAGTTGCGCAAGGCGACCCTCAAGGCAACGTACTCCTCGCTTGAGGTGACGCTGTCCAACCTCCAGGCGCAGTCCTCGTGGTTGGGCGGTCAACTCTCCAACCTGACGACGAGCGCATCGGCATAGGAAAGGCAGGCAGGCCATGAACTACGCAAATCTTCGCGACCGCTACGTGCAGGACGCAGTGTCGACGGCGTCGCCCGCGACGCTCCTCATCATGCTCTACGACCGCCTGGTGCTCGACCTGTTGCGCGCCGAGGCGGCATTGGCCGAAGGCAAGCGCGACGCGGCCAATGAGCAACTCACTCACGCCCAGGACATCGTCTCCGAACTGGCCGCCACGCTCGACGTCAACGCCTGGGACGGTGCGCGAGAGTTGATGTCCGTCTACACCTTTCTGGCCACCTCCCTGGTGGAGGCAAACGTTCAAGCCGATGCGGCCAAGGTGGCTGCCTGCCGCGAACTCGTCGAGCCGCTCCAAGACGCGTGGCAGCAGGCCGCTCGCCAAGTGGCCGAGGCGGAACCCGAGCGCTCGCTCGGGGAGTTGGGCGTCGCGTGACCACCGACCCCGAGCCGAGCGCCCACTGGCAAGACGCCTGGGCCGATGCGCTCGAGAGCCTCGAAATGGATGTCGCCGAGGCCGAAGGCATGCTGGCGCTCGACCGCGTATTCGAGGAGGTTGTCCGGGACCCGTGGACTCCACCAGCGAACCTGGGCCCGCTTCCCGCGCACCTGGTCGAACGGGCCCGCGCCCTGCTGGAGCGTCAACTGAGCGTCTCCAAGCAACTGGCATCGGCCGCACGCAACTCCCGCAAGCACGACCGAGCCCTGTCGCAATTGCAGGTAGCCACACCGTCACTTCCCGTCTACCTGGACACCCCGGCGTAGCTCGCGCAACCCGCCACCTCGTGGAAGCGGGCGTGACAAACGTCACGCCGACACACCTCACCGCACCCGGCGAATGGCCGATGGGGCCCGTGAGCACGGATAGCTCCTGAGATTTGGCCACGGATCGGCCCCCACGTCGTCACGAAGGGTGGTGCGATCCGTGTTCGGTTCCGTCAGTTTCGAGGCCATGTCCAGTGCGCTCGATTCCCTGGCGCTACGCCAGCGGGTCATCGCCGACAACGTCGCCAACGTGCAGACCCCGGGATTCCAGGCCCGCCGCGTGCAGTTCGAACAGGCGCTCAGCGCCGCCGTGGGCGAAGGTTCCGGAAGGATTCAACCGCGGGTCCTCACGTCACTCGAACCCACTCGTGAAGACGGAAACAACGTCAACCTGGACACCGAAGTGTTGTCCAACATCGACACCAATCTGCGCTTCCAACTGGCCTCTCGCGCAATCGACGGCAAGTTCACGGCGGTGCGTGTGGCGATGAGGAGCAACTGATGGGCACCTTCGCGGCGCTGGGCATCGCCGGCTCAGGAATGAACGTCTACCGCCGCTGGATCGACGCGGTATCCGACAACCTCGCCAACCTCAACACGGTGCGCTCCACGGACGAGGCCGCCTTCCAAGCCCGCTACATCGTGGCGCAGTCGAATGACACCCGAGGGGGAGACTCCGGAGGCGTCCGGGTGGCTGGCGCCGCGTTTGGCGACGCGACCGGACGCGTGGTCTACGAACCGAGTCACCCCTTGGCCGACGCGGAGGGCTACGTCCGCTACCCCGACATCGACCTCTCAAGCCAGATGGTCCAACTGATCATGGCTCAACGTGGCTACCAAGCGAATGCGTCGGTGGTGGACCGGGCCCGCGAGATGTACACCACCGCGCTGCAGATTGGGAAGAGCTGATGTTTGTCCCCGCCGTAACATCGGCCGTCAGTGCCTCCAGCTATGTGCCCACCGCGCAACCCGCCGCCCCCCCGGGCGTGCCTGGATCCGACGCCGCGTTCGGGGCGTCGCTTGCGCAAAGTGTCGATGGCCTGCAGGCACTGCAGGCCAAGAGCGCCGACCTGGGCGTGAAGGCGGTGACGGGCGACCTGGCGGACGTGCATCAGTACACCATCGCGGCAACCGAGTCCGCCGTGGCCATGGAGTTGACCGCCACGGTGCGCAACCGCGCCGTTGAGGCCTTCAACGAGATCATGAGGATGCAAGGCTGATGCCCGCACCGCTGACCACGCTGCTCGGCAGTCTCAACAAGTCCATTCAGCAACTGTCCCTCGCCCAGCGGGTATTCGCCTTGCTCCTGGCCGCAGGCATCGTGCTGGGCGCGGTGGCGCTCGGTCAATGGGCAACGAAACCCACGATGTCCCCGCTGTACACCAACTTGTCCGCGTCAGACGCCGCCGCGATTGTCGACCAGTTGAACGCCGCCGGTATCGAGTACGAACTGACCGCGGGAGGCACCACCATCATGGTTCCCAACGCGCAACTCTACGACACCCGTCTGTCGGTCGCCGGTGCGGGGCTGCCCGCCAACTCCGACGCCGGATATGCGCTGTTGGACAACATGTCGATGACCAGTTCCGAGTTCCAACAGCAAGTGACGTACCAACGCGCCCTCGAAGGCGAGTTGGCCAAGACCATCAGTGCCATGGAGGGTGTCCAGGCCGCTTCCGTGAAGCTCGCGATACCTCAAGACACGGTCTTTGTCGCACAAAAGGCCGCGCCTACCGCCTCGGTGTTCATCGAGACCCGTGCCGGATCGTCGATTGGCACGGCGGGTGTGCAGGCGATCGTCAATCTGGTATCGGCGTCCATTGAGGGGATGAAGGCTGAGGACGTCGCCGTGATCGACGCCAACGGCGTGGTGTTGTCCACGGTGGGCGGCGACTCGTCCTCGCTCATGCAGTCAGGCCAGGTGAGCGACTATGAACAACGAGTAGCCGCAAATGTCCAGGCCATGCTGGATCGCGTCGTCGGCGTCGGCAACGCCGTGGTGTCCGTCAGCGCGGAACTCGACTACGACAAGACAGCCCGTACCACCGAGACCTTCTCGGTGGACGAGGAGTTGCCCCCGCTGAACGAATCCACCCTGGTGGAGGAGTACACGGGCGGCGCCGGTACTGCCACCGGGGTACTCGGCCCCGACAACATCATGGTGCCCGCGACCGCCGACGGCGGCGGCGACTACCGCAAGGAAACGGCCGTCAACAACAACGCCATCAACAAGGTGACCGAGACTCTCGAGACAGCGCCGGGCGACGTGAAGCGCCAGTCGGTCTCCGTGGTGGTCTCCGACCAGGCCGCTGGCGACCTCAAACTGGCGGACCTGCAGGCGATGGTGGCCGCGGCGGCAGGGGTGGACGACTCACGCGGTGACGTCGTATCGGTCAACCGCATGGCCTTCGACACGACAACCGCCGACACGGCGCAGGTGGCGTTGGAGGCGGCCGCGCAGGACGCGAAGGCCGCCGCCACTACCGCCATGTACATCCAGATCGCAAAGTGGGCGTCGCTCGCGATCGTGGTGATCCTGGTGTTCCTCCTCATCCTCAGGATGTCTCGGCGTGCGATCGAGGCCGAGCGCACCACCCTCAGCCTCGAAGCCGTCGAAGCCCTCGAAAGCCGTACGCAGGAGGCACTCCAGGCCCGCGCCCAGGCGGTCCTCGACAAGGCCTCCGAGGCCGCCGGACAATTGGGCGCCGCGCCCGTGCCCGACATGGGGTCGGTTGCGGCGAACGTGCGCGACGAGATCATGGCCTTCGCCTCGGCGCAACCCGCCGAGGTTGCGGAAGTGCTGCGCGGCTGGCTCGTGTCGGGCAGGCAACAATGACCGCCGTGTTGACAGGCACCCAGAAGGCCGCCCTGCTCCTGATCCAGATGGGACGCGAAACCGCATCCCGCGTCATGACGCAACTCACCGAGACGGAGATCGAGCAGCTCACCACAGAGATTGCCCGCCTGCACACCGTGGACGACGAGACGATTCTCGACGTACTTGACGAGTTCAAGGCCGCCTCGAACCGCGGCCCGGGACTCGGCCAAGGCGGACTGACCTTCGCGCAGCGCCTCCTCGAGGAAACCCTGGGCAAGGACAAGGCTCGCGACGTGCTCGAACGCCTGTCGAGTTCGATTCAGGGGCAGCCCTTCGAGTTCCTCATGCACGCCGAAGCTAGGCAGGTGGTGTCGCTCCTCGTGGGCGAACACCCCCAGACCATCGCCCTCGTGCTCGCGCACCTGCGACCCGAACACGCATCGGCCATCATGACGGGATTTGCCCCCGACGTGCAGACGATTGTCGCTCGCCGCATAGCGCTCATGGAGAAAGCGTCTCCCGACGTCGTGGCCGTGGTCGCCGAATCGTTGAAGCGCAAGGCCACCGCCGTACTCACCACACAAGAGATGTCGGCGGTGGGCGGGGTGCAGCCGCTCGTGGAGATCATCAACCGCGCCGACGCGGCGACCGAGAAGCTCATCCTCGAGGGACTCACGCAGAGCGACCCGGAACTTGCCGACGTCATTCGCTCCATGATGTTCGTCTTCGCGGACATCACCCTGCTCGAGGACCGCGCCATTCAGTTGGTGTTGCGTGGCGTCGAAACCTCCACGTTGGCGACCGCGCTGAAGGGTGCGGAGGACGCCGTGCGCGAGAAGATCCTCAAGAACATGTCGGAGCGCGCCAGGACCACCCTGGAAGAGGAGATCGATCTACTGGGCAAGGTGCGCATGTCGCTCGTCGAGGAGGCCCGCTCCCAAGTCGTCCAGGTGATCCGTAAGCTCGAAGAGTCCGGGGAGATCATGATCAGCCGCGACGGCGAGGACGAGTATGTCAACTGAGCCGAAGGTGACCACGTTCAAGCCGGTGGCGATCACTGCGCGCCGGAGCACGCCGGACGACCCGGCGCACGCGGCCGGATTCTCCGCCGGGTGGGCTGCCGGGGCTCGAGCCGCCGCCGAGGCCACCAAGGCCGACTGGCAACGCATGGAGCACGACCACGCCGCGCGCGAAGCCGCACGCGACACCGCGACCGCCCAGACTCTGGCCGCTCTCGGCCAGGCGATCGACCAGTGGCACGCGCGCGCGGTGCCCGTCGTCGACGACGCCCGCCGCGCGGTGTACGCTGCCGCGCTCGAGGTGGCCGCCGCGGTGCTTCAGCGCGAGGTCGAGCCGTCAGCCGACTCGGCCCGCACTCTCCTGAACCGGGCGCTCGCCCTTCCCATCGAGGCGTCGCCCACGGTGCTCCGTCTGCACCCCGACGACCTCCTGCACGTGAATCTCTTGGTCGAGTCGGGGCAGGCGTCGGTGCCAGCCGGGCTCACGCTCGTGGGCGATGCGCGACTGAGTCCCGGCGACGCCATTACCGAGCACGAGGACGGGGCGCTCGACGCCCGCATCTCGACGGCACTGGCCCGCGCCCGCGAGGTGCTCCTGGGAGACACCCCATGAGTGTTCCCACACTGTTCGAACCGCACCCCGGAGCCTCCGTGCGGGAGGCCGACCCGGTGTTGCGCCGTGCGCTTGAGGCCGCCGCCCCACAACGCGTGGGGGCTGTATCGCAGATCGTGGGACTGTCAATCGACGTGACCGGCATCAGCGGTGCTGTCGGCGATCTCGTCTCGATCGAATCGGCCCGCGACGAACCGACCGTTGCCGAAGTGGTGGCCATCACGCCCCGCGCGTTGCGGTGCATGCCGCTGGGTTCCGTGCACGGGCTTCGCGTCGGCATGCAGGTGCGGGCGACAGGCAGCCCGCTGATGACGCCCACTGGCCCGCAACTGTTGGGCCGGGTGCTCGACGGCTTGGGCCGACCCATCGACGGCAAGGGTCCCGTGATGAACGGGCCTCACGCACGGCGCGTCTCGATCACCGGTAGCGCGCCGTCGGCTCTGCACCGCGCCCGGGTCGACACTGCGCTTGGCTTGGGGGTGCGTGCCCTCGACACCCTGGTGACGGTGGGTCGCGGGCAGCGCATTGGCCTGTTCGCCGGCTCCGGCGTCGGCAAGTCGTCCCTACTGTCGATGGTGGCGCGGGGTACCAACGCCGAGGTGTCCGTCATTGCCCTGGTGGGCGAACGCGGCCGGGAGGTGCGCGAGTTCATCGAGGACGACTTGGGCGAGGAGGGCCTGGCGCGGTCCGTGGTGGTAGTGGCCACCTCCGACGAGCCGCCGATGGTGCGCTTGCGTGCCGCGTTTGTCGCCACGCGCATTGCGGAGGAGTTGCGCGCCCAAGGCCGTCATGCCGTCCTCATGATGGACTCGCTCACCCGTGTTGCCATGGCCCAACGCGAGATCGGGCTGTCCGTGGGCGAGCCCCCCGCGACGCGTGGATACCCGCCGTCAACCTTCTCGGTCCTCGCCCAACTCCTGGAGCGCGCTGGGACCGCAGCTGCCGGCTCCGTCACCGGCATCTATACGGTGCTGGTGGACGGCGATGATCACAATGAGCCGATCGCCGACGCAGCCCGATCCATCCTCGATGGTCACGTGGTCCTCACCCGCGAACTCGCGGTCGCCGGGCACTTCCCCTCCGTCGACGTGCTGGCCTCCGTGTCCCGCGTCGCTGGCCGTGTGACGTCCGCGCCACAGCGGTCGCTCGCCCTGCACCTGCGCCAGATACTCGCGGCCAGGCGCCGCGCGCAGGACCTGCTGGACGTCGGTGCGTACGCGACCGGGTCGAACCCCCTGGTGGATGCGGCCGTCACTCACTCGCACCAGATCGACGCCTTCCTTCGCCAGAGCCTCGATGTGGTCGCGGACCCCGGCGAATCGTGGACGCAGTTGCGTGCTTTGGTGACGCAGATGGGAGTGGAACGGTGAACCGAAACTTCGCCTTGAGCGGGCTCATGCGCGTGCGCGAACTCCAGGAGGAACGCGCTGCAGCCGACCTTGCCCAGGCCAACCGAGCCAGGCTCGAGGCCCAGGTAGCGCGGGCTGTCGCCGAGCAGAAATTGGCTGATCAGACGTTCCCGGCCGACGCTCCCGCCGACCTCTACGACGAACAGCACGCCCACGAGGTCTCCGTCCACACGCCCACCTGGCGCGCCATCGTGGCTGCCCGGGCATCGGCCGCCGCACTCTTGGGCGAGTATCACCACGCCGTGTCCGTCGCCGCCGACGCTGCCGATGCCGCAACGGACGAGTGGAGCGAAGCCCGCATGCGCGCCGCGATGATCACCAAGCTCGAGGTCAAGCACCACCACGAGTTGGAGGCCGCCGACCTACGCGAAGAGCAGATCGTGCTGGACGAATCGGCCCTGCGCAAGGCCGCGGAGGTGACGCCGTGACCGCTATCGCCACCGCCACCATCGCACCAGCTCCCGCGCCACCGCCGCCCGCAAAGTCGGCCGTGTCGGGCAGGGGGGGGCGTTTCGCCGATGAGTTTGCCGTCGCGGCCCGCGCACAGTCGCGCGATCGCGAGCGGCGCATCGAGGCGCGCTCGGACGGCGAGAGGTCCATACGCGACGATTCCGGAGCTGTGCGCGCGAAGCGCGGTGTGCAAGCAAGCGACGATCAGACCGACGCCCCCCAGACGTCCGCCGCACCTGGGGCCCGGAATTCGGGCATCGAGTCCCAGGATGCGGCGGCATTTGGCGCCACGGCGACGACCGCGGTTGCCGAGGCTCCCGCTGAGGCGGCACAGACGCCATCGCCGCAGGACGGCGCAACCGTCGACCCGACGGCGGCCACGGTGGAAGTCGCCACCGCAGGGGATGAGGCTGCGCAGTCCGGGCTCAACCCGCCATCCGACGCGGCGCAGACGGTGACTTCGCCCAACGGTGTCGGCGCTGAGTCGCCGTCCACACCGGCCACCACTGTGGACGCGGCCACCGCGATGGCGGGGGCGGCGTCCTCCGCCTCGGCCCCCGGTTCGCTGGCCAGCGCCGCCGACCCGGCCGAGACCGTGACGACCGCTGCCGCGGCGAACCGCACGACGCCCGCGCCCCCCGCGGCCACCGCGACCACCGCGACCACCGCACCCGGGGGGATAACCGCCGCGCAGGTCGAGCCCACACCGGCGGCGGCCGCGCCGGGAGCAACCGTGGATCCCCTGCCCGCGCCCGCCGCCGGTGTGGCAGAGACCATCGAGGTGCCCGGTGACCTCAACCCGGTGCGTTCGCCCGAGCAGGCGGCCAAGCCGTCGGCGCCGGGGCAGGACGCGGCCGTTGCCTCCGTCCCGGCGTCCGCCACGGCCACGCAGACGTCCCCGACGGCGCCGCCTGCCCCGACGGCGCCGCCTGCCCCGCCGTCCGCCCCGCCGTTGCCGCCGCCACTTGCCACCCAGCTGTCGGGACAACTGACGTCGCTACGGGCGCTACCCCAGGGCGACCATGTGTTGACCCTGACGGTGAACCCCGACACCTTCGGCCCCGTCAAGGTGGTGGCGCGCATCGGTGCGGATGGCGTGAGCCT
>JASBTB010000133.1 GCA_030148645.1 Demequina sp.
TCCCGCACCCCCTCCTCACGTTCGACCGCGATGCAGTCCCCGGCGACGAGCCGCATCACCAAGTCGCGCCCGGAGAAACTCTGAGACCGATACGTGGAAGTCTCACTCATGAAGGCCTGAAAGTCCGCTTGGTTGGCCTGGAACGTTGAGATGACCTCTCCTTCCCAGCGACCCTTCGCGTTGCGGACGATCTCGATACAGTAGTTGGACCCGCCCACGTAGGCCTTGTACGGCAGCGCCGAGTCCGGCCCCTCGCCGCGCCGAAAGATGGGTACGACGGGGCGCGATCGGGGCTCCTCGCCCGCCTTTGCGACAAGGTAGCGGCCGTCCTTGTCCGGGCCGTCGAGGACCCCGTAGGCGGTCTCTTCATGAAGTTGACCCCGCTCGTTGTGGTCGGGCTTGTGCGAGACCACGATGCGATCCACGGCGGCTTGAGCATCCTCCACGAAGCCCTCCCACGGCAACGGGAGGTCGTCAAGCAGTTTCTTGACCCCGGCATCGTTCGCCAGCCGGTACTTGTCTTCGGCCTTCTTGTTCGCGTCCGTGACCGCCTTCAGCGTGGAGCGATCGCTCAACGCGATCACCAGGCCATCTACTGCGTGATGGCGGTGGTCGGAACGCTGCTTCTCCCCAGTGTCCGACAGCAGGGAGTTGAGACCCCATTTGCCACGCAATAGTGACGTGAGGCGACCGGGCATCGCCACGATGCGTTCCGGATGGAAACCATCGTTGCCAGCGAGCGTGAGTGTTGCCAGGTACTCCCTCGTCAGGCGTGCAAGGTAACTCGTGTCGGTCAGTTGGCGGGCAATGAAGTCCTGTTCGCCGTTTTGGTACCGATCCATGGCGTCAGCCGAGAATCGCTTGAACTTGGGTGAAGTCTTGCCGAATGCCGACTCTGCGCGGTCAAGGATCGCAGCCCACTCGGGGTTACTCTCACCGTTTTCCAACGCCGCGTAGGCCTCGAAGGGGCTCCTTGCTTTCTTGTACTGGTTTGCCGTGTGGTGAACAAGAATCTTGTTGGACAGCGAGTCGTCCAGCGTGCGCGAGTAGGGCAGGGCGTGGTCAACCTGGAAGTCATTGGTGAACAGCCGTGCCTTGGGGATCGGGATGCCCGTCAGCACGCACACGTGGTTCAGGGCACTGAGTTCGTTGTAGAGTTTGAGGCGTTCGCGGTTGGCAAACGTGTCGCGCTGACCAAGAGCCGCCAGTTCGGCACGCAACGCATCGTTGGCCCTCTCGTTTTGCGCGCGCCTGGACGAGGCCTCGCGCCGACCCTCAGCCGACTGACCCAGGTCCCGGGCCACCTCCACATGGATTTCAGCGGGCGGCCCGTATCGCTCCACAAGCGCATTCACAACGATGCGCACCTGGTTGAGACCCACGTGCACCGTCGGATTGGCCACCTTGCCGAACTCCCACTCGTCCGCGTTTGCCGTGGTGCGCACGTGGAACGAGTCACGATTTGCGAGGTCTTGGGTGTGCCGGTGGAGCACTTTCCCGTAGTAGGGGAGCGTCTCAAACAACTCGTCGCCGTGCAGGTCACTGTGGGACGCGTACCCGGCGGCGAGCACGGCGCGGTCGTACGTAAGTGCTGCGTCGGCCTTGGTGTCCCACCCGTCCATCAGGTGGGGAAGGATCTTGCCGATCGCGACACTGCTGAGCCGGGAGTAGCCCTCAGGCAGAGAGGCGGCCGCGGCGCCTTCGGCCTCCTGCTGTGTAAGCCCGTGGGTCAGGAGTTGCCCGATGACCTTCTCATCGCTGACCGCATCGTGCAGCACGCCGGCAATCGCGTCCTGCTCTGCGAGAGTCAAGTCCCACCAGCGTGCGCCGATGGCCCGGGCATGGGAAAGTTCAGCCGAGACGATATCTCCCAAGATGTGAGCCCTCTCGCCAGTTTCAAGGCTCAGCGTCATCGGTTCTTGACCGAACAGTTCCTTCTTCAGCGCCTTCAGCGTCGCCTTTGGCCTACTTCGCAGGAACGCGACTCCCGCATCGCGTTCCTGGCGAGTGAGCGGCCGCTGCGCGAGAGTCACTGTCGTTTGATCTTGGACACGCAGTGCGTTGAGTTCCTGATAAATCCGAAAGAGTTGAGTGGAAACGAGTGCCAACGGCGCGCGCTTGTGGCCCGGCTCCAGGGTGCATCGCCCCGGGTCGACCGGCCTGAGCGGCCGCTGATCAAAGATCGCGTGCGCAACCTTCTGCCTGTTCGCGTCGATGAGGATATCGGGATGGAACGCGCGTTGCGTCTGCCACAAGCGATCAAACTCGCGTTCGATCATGGCGCGGTCGACGTAAAACTCGTACGAGTTCTTGGATCCCACCTTCTCCGGGACTACCCGTGCCCGCTTACCCTCCTGGATGCGGCGCCACATGTACGAGCCGACTGTTTCGTCTTCCCCCATGGCGGCATCGAGGTCGCGGATCGCCTGCTTCATGGCGCTCTTGTCGACGTTGCCCCGGTCGGCCTTGCGGTTGGACTTGAAACCGCGCCGCTGCTGGAGGTGGTAGAGGGCGCGGCCAAGCTCGTAGGGTTCGAGGCGTTCAGTCAGGCCCCGTGCCCTCAACTCGAAAGGGTCACGGTCTTTCCATGCAGCACGCTCGACGCTGTCCTGGGGCATGAGCCCAATAGCGACGAGTTCGTGCATAAGGCGCGTGCGCCGCTGGATGTAGCGATCCCGACGCCGTCGCATCTGGCGCGCTTGCCGACGGTCGGCGGCGAGCGACGTGAGCGTCTTGGGTTCCCTGCCCGAGCCGAAGATGCGCGAGCCCATCCGCATGATGCGGCACGGCCTACCGTTGGCATCCAGTTCCAACATTGCCCAGCCCAGCGAGCCGGTGCCCAGGTCCAAGCCCAGGCGGTACCTCGTGTTCTCTGCGTGTCGCGTCATCGCGTTCTCCCTCCTTGTGTGGAGTATCGGCACGTTGCCAACATTCCACAATGTATTGACATGTGCTGACATGTCGTTCAGGATGTACCCATTGGCTATCGCTCTGGGAAATGGGCCCTGGTCGCTAACAAGGAGAACCCTGTTAGTGCAGGACTCCACAAGATGAGGCGGCCCCTTCGGGGGCCGTTTTCTTGTTGGCGCGCGGTGGCTGCGAATGCATCCCACCCAGGTGGCGCGCCCTGGCGCCCCAGGGCAAGCCCCACGTCGCCCCTCACATTTCTGCGAGAGCCGACGATAGGGTGATCGTCGGAGGGTTTCGAACGCATCGGACGGAGTTCCCATGATGAGGCGACGCACACGGGCTCTCGTTACCCCATGGGCGCAGCCGACGACGATGGGCCCGGCAGGTCGATGAGTGGCGCCCCGGGCCGCGGGCCGCTGAGTTTTCTCCGCCTCTTTGGTGCTGTGCGCGAATCTTCGCATCGCGACTCGAATGGGGCACGAGGCCGTGGCCCTGCGGTGACACCCGCGCTGAGTTGGCTCTTCTACGCCATTGCGACCCTGACGGTGACGGCCCTGATTGTCGCCACCGGTGGGGCCCCAACCAGCCTGGCCCACCTGTACTACTTGCCCATCCTGTATATGGCGGTGCGTTACGGCGTCACAGCGGCAGTCATCAGCAGTGTGATCGCGGGCATCGCGGTGGGCCCGTGGATGATCACGTCTTCGCCAGCCACCGATCGGCAGACCACGAGCGCCTGGCTGGTGCGCCTGGGTCTTTTCGTGTTGGTGGGGGTCGTCGCCGCGGTCCTTGCGCGATCTCGGTCGCGCCAACTCAACGTCATGGTGCGGGACGTGTACGTCGCGCAAGGCTTGCGCGCCGCCGTGAGGCAGGACACGATTCGCGTGCACTATCAGCCGCTCATCGACCTGACCGAGGGCGACGTGATCGGTTTCGAGGCGCTGTGCAGGTGGCACGACTCCAAGGGCAGGGCGATACCGCCAGATCGCTTCATCCCGGAAGCCGAGCGCACCGGGGTCATCATGGCGCTGGGACGCAGGGTGCTTCACCGGGCGGTCGACCAAGGTCACCGGTGGGCCGATCGCGGGCGTCGCGGATTGCTGATCACGGTCAACGTGTCGGCCGTGCAACTGAGCGAGCCCGCCTTCCTGGCAGACCTGATTGAGGTGGTCCAGGCCGACGGCGGCGACGCCTTCCAACTGTGCCTCGAGATCACTGAGACCGCGATCATCGCGGACCCGGTCCGTGCCCTCGCGACCCTTCGCCAGGCGCGCGCGCTCGGTGTGACTGTTGCGCTGGACGATTTTGGCACGGGTCTGTCCTCCCTGGCCTACCTGGCCGAATTCCCGATCGACATCATCAAGATCGATCGGTCGTTCGTGGCCGCCATCGGAACCGATCCCAAGAGTCATGCTTTGGTTAGGGCCATGGTGCAGATGGCACATGCGTTGGGTGCGCTCACCATCGCAGAGGGGATCGAGACTGCCGACCAACTCAAAGCCCTCAGGGCACTCGGGTGCGCGATCGGCCAGGGCTACTATCTGGGATTTCCTGGCGACGTGGATGAGGTCGAGTGGGAGCCCAGAGAAATGGTCCCTGCGAACGAAGACTCGGTCGATACCGGAGCCCCGAGGTAGGTGTGTTCGGGGCGCCCCGAGGGATACTCGGTGGTCTCCGGCTCCTGGATCAGGAGTCGCTGGATGGCGCCATGCCGCACTCTCGCTGCGTGTAATCCGCCACGGTTGCCGCCCAACCGGAAGCCTGCGGAAGTAGAGCCTGGACACCGGGGTCCGTCAGCATCGTCGTCACTGACGTCGCGTATTCCGTCATGGAAGTCGCATCGAGGCCCGCCCGCGCGAGGGGCACCGAGTACTGGTCCACAAAATCCGAGAGCCCGCCGAAGGCCGCCCGTGCATCGGGATCCGACGCGTGCGCCGCTCCCGCGGCGTAGAACCCCGCCGCCACGGTAGCCGAGTCCATCATCGCTTGGCTGAGTTCACGAATTGGCGTGATGTCGCCGCTCGCGAAACTCGTGGGATCGGCCAAGGTGACGTTGAGAGCATCCGTGGCCTCGGTCATGCGGTTGGAAGCCGCGACCGAGTCGATCGCTTGGGAACAGAAGTCACCGTTTGCCGCGACGTTTGGTGCGCTCGATTCCGGCGTGCTGGTACGCACGGCATCAGTCGCCGAAGTACCAGGCACGGAAGACCCGGACGGGCCACCGCCCGAGCATGCACCCAGAGCCAAACTGAGACTCGCGACGGCGCCGAACACCGCTACCCGGCGTACCCCTGAATTGATGTCGAACATTTTTCCTCCTTGATAGTGATGGTCACAGGCCCGTGCACAGGTGGCCCCACTGGGCGCCAGTTGCGCCGCCGCCCCACGGGAGCAGATTCGTCAAGTTCGGGTCTGCAGAGTTCCCGGGAATCGCGAAGACGTCCCTCGAAGTCCCGGCCGTGTCACAGATGGTGATGGTTGTCAGCGGGCCCACGGTGAGGTCGGCGAACGACCCGACGACGGCGCCCGGGTACGCGGCGAACACATCGGCCCTGGTGTTGCCGACCCCGACACCGTCTGCGTCGCGCGAGACCGGCCCCGACGCTGAATGGCCGCTCATATGCGTGGAGAACAACGTCGAGCCGATCTGCGCGCCCTCGTGCGACGTAAAGTCGAAGCCCGGGGTCGGTGCCGCGGGTGCGGACGGCGGCGCGGACGGAGTCTGCGTGATGGTGACAGTCACCGTGGCTGTGGGAACGGGCGACGGCGTGTCGGTAGCGTCGGGCGGGGTGCACGCCGCCAAGGCGAGCATCGTACCGATCGTGGTCGCAACCAGAACATGCGTCTTCATGGCCCCTCCCGGGATGCCAAATAGACGATCTGCTCTTCCAATCTAGGCGAAAATGCGCAGTAATGCGCCCCTTTCAGGCACGACGAAGCGGCCAGCCCAGACAAGTGGCGCGACTCTGGGAGTTTCTCGTGCCGACGCTGACGCCTGCTGCGCGTTTTGCGGATCCCCCGGCACGTGGATGCCACCGCGATCGTGACGCGCGCGTCGTACGCTACCTGCATGACACGCATCATCGCGGGCGAGGTGGGCGGCCGAAAGTTGACGGTGCCGAGGTCGGGAACCCGGCCCACCTCCGACCGGGTGCGCGAGGCCATATTCTCCAGACTCGACCACGCCGATGCGCTTCGCGGTGCCCACGTGCTGGACCTGTTCGCCGGTTCCGGGGCGCTCGGGATCGAGGCGCTCAGTAGGGGAGCCGCCGCGGCGACCTTCGTCGAGTTCGCCACGCCCGCCGTACGGGTGATCGAATCGAACATCAAGAAAGTCGGATTGGGCGCGCGCGCCACCGTGGTGCGTGAACGTGCGCTTGCGTATCTCAAGCGCACGCACGCGAAGTGGAACGTCGCGCTTGTTGACCCGCCGTATGACATCGCCGAAGGCGATCTGTCGCCCGTGCTCGAGGAACTGGTGACGCACCTGACAGAACATGCCACCGTGGTGCTGGAAGTGTCATCGCGCCGCTCCACCCTGCAATGGCCGGGCGGTTTGGAAGTGGTCCGGAGCAAGGCCTACGGCGAGACGACGGTCTATTTCGCCGACGTGGTGCGCTAGGTTGCCGCGTATGGCCACAGTGGTGTTTCCCGGATCCTTCGACCCGATCACGTTGGGTCACGTCGACATCGCCGTGCGTGCGCGGCAACTGTTCGACCGCGTGGTGATAGCAGTCGCACACAACTCGACCAAGGCGCCGCTTCTGGAGGTGGACGTTCGCGTGCGCCTGGCCCAGTCGGCTGTGGCTCATGTCGAAGGCATCGACGTCGCATCGACGGACGGGCTGCTGGTGGAATTCTGCCAGGCGCAGACCGCTGTGGCGATCGTCAAGGGTTTGCGCGGCGGGGCCGATTACGATCTGGAACGCCCCATGGCGCTGATGAATCGCTCGCTGAGCGGGGTCGAGACGGTTTTCCTCACGGGAGACAACGCCCTGTCGCACATCGCCTCGTCGCTCATCCGAGACGTCGCGAGGCATGGCGGAGACATCTCCGAGTACGTTCCCCCGGGCGTCGAAGTGGCCGTGTTGGAAGCCCTGCGCGGCAAGAGTTAGCGGCGTGGCTTGAGTTCACGGCATCGGATCGCGTAGGATCGTCTGCTGGCCCGCCGGTCAGGACTGGGCCGAGGTCCCGCAGGACCGTTAGGACATGGAGGAGCGTGTGAGGCACACTCCCGAAGCCGACACCGAGTTTCGCATTCACGTGCGCGACCTGGTGCGCAGGCCAGGCACTCATCGCGAGTACTCCCGTGATCTGACGATCGTCGAGGCCCTTGGCACTGAGGTGATTGGGGTTCCATTGGGAGCCGCCGCGACGCTGAACATTCAGTGTGAGGCGGTGACCGATGGGATATGGGTCAGCGGCACCTTCGCAGCGCGAGCGGCGGGGCAGTGCGGTCGCTGTTTGGACGAGGTTCATCATGACCTCGAGGTTCCAGTGCAGGGGCTGTTTGTCTACCCCGACGCTCCGCATGACGAGGGTGACGACGCGGACGACGTGTTCGAGTTCGACGGCGAAAGCATCGACCTTGAAGGCGTGGTCAGGGATGCGGTGGTCACCAGTTTGCCGTTCACCCCACTGTGTGAGCCGGACTGTCCGGGGTTGTGCGACCAATGCGGCGCGCGGCTCGCGGACGATCCGGACCACGCGCATGAGATACTTGACCCTCGTTGGTCGGCACTGGACAGTGTGAAGGACAGCCTCCGGCTGTCGGACAAGAAAGAGAGTTAGCCGTGGCTGTTCCCAAGCGCAAGATGTCGCGCAGCAATACCCGCTCGCGTCGTTCGCAGTGGAAGACGACTGCTGCCAACCTCACGACGTGCCCCACCTGCAAGGCAGACAAGTTGTCGCACGCCGCCTGTCCGACCTGCGGGGCGTACAACGGGCGCCAGTACGCCGAGGCGTTGCGTACCGAGCACGAGGCCTAGAGCCGCCTGTCGGAGTTCCCGTGAGTGCTCCTGGCCCCCAAGCGGCGACGATCCTCACTGAGCGGCTTGGTGTCTCTATCGACCCCGAACTGCTTGTGCTGTCGCTCACCCACCGGTCCTTCGCCTACGAAAACGGTGGCCTGCCCACCAACGAGCGACTCGAGTTCCTTGGCGACTCCGTGCTCGGCATCGTCGTCACCGACCGCCTGTACCGCGACCACCCGGAATTGGCTGAAGGCGACCTGGCCAAGATCCGTGCGTCGTGCGTGTCTCAACGGGCGCTCGCCACCGTAGCCCGAGCGATTGATCTGGGATCGTTCGTGTTGCTGGGCAAAGGGGAAATTTCCACGGGCGGTCCCGACAAGGACTCGATCCTGTGCGACAGCCTTGAGGCCGTCTTTGGCGCGGTGTATCTGAGCCACGGGATCGACGTCACACGGGATGTCATCTTGCGGCTGGTCGGACCATCGCTGGTGAAGGCAGCCACCGCAGGCAACGCACTCGACTGGAAGACTGCGCTGCAAGAGGCGTGTTCCGCGTACGGCCTGCCCGGGCCGGTATACGAGGTGACCGGGGTGGGGCCGGACCACGCACGCTCCTTCACCGCCACCGTGCTCGTGGACGGCGTTGTCCGTGGCACGGGTAGGGGTTCGTCCAAGAAAGTCGCCGAACAAGAGGCCGCGGAGATCGCGCACGGCGCACTCGCTGGCACCTAGCGGGAGTTTCCTCGGTAGTTCGGTCGTGAGTGGTGTTTGTGCTGGTCAGGAGGGCTTTTCGGGTTGACTGGGTGTATTACCTAACTGGCTGCTGGGTGGGTCAGCGGGTGGGGGCGTACTGGTTGATGTTGAACA
>JASBTB010000140.1 GCA_030148645.1 Demequina sp.
CAGCTGTGGGTCAACCCCGACTGCGGCCTCAAGACGCGCGGCTACGCCGAGACCACGGCCAGCCTCCAGAACTTGATCGCGGCCGCCAAGGCAGTGCGCTAGCGAACCGCGCCGACGGCCCCTGATCGCGTGGGGTGGCCCGTACGGGTCGATCGGCCAGTGGCCAATGGGCCTAAACCTGCATCGTCGCCCTGCACGATGAGCCGCAAGCCGCGTTCGCTCACGTGCACTGGCCGGTCTTCGTTTCCCCATCCGGTCCCTCGAATTTGTAGCCGGGCTTGGCCGAGTGCTTGCCAGCGGGTTGGATGAGGTCGATGCACCAGTCGTCGAAGCTTACCCATTGCAGTGAGCCCAGCACCACACCGGGCGAGAGGGTCGCGACGGCCTTGCCGTCGAGGGTCACGGAGGTCCCAGACACGGCAAGAGTGGGAGGGTCCACCTGGCCTTCTTCGACCGCGGCGCGGATGCTTTCGGCCACGGCGGTTAGGTCGGATTTGGCCGCTGTGTCCCGTGCCTTCTTGTTCTGGTCGATGTAGAGGGGGATGACGATCGCGGCGAGCAACCCCACGATGAGCGCGACGGCGACGAGTGGGGCAAGGGCCAAGCCGCCTTCGCGTCGTGAGGACTCCCGGCGGGCGGCCGTCATCGACAGACCTGTGCCGCGTGCGTCGTCAACATTCCCATGCCTACGCATCGTACGTGACCTGCCAATAGCCGACGTCGACCCACCTGTCGAACTTGCGTCCCACGGCTTTCAAGTGAGCGACCTGACTCATGCCGAAGCGTTCGTGAAGCGCCACGGAGGCGTTGTTGGGTAGCGCGATGGAGCCGATGAGCGCGTGGATGGGGGCGTGGGGGCTCTGCGCGGGCGTGAGGTCCTCAAGGGCGGCGAACAACGAGGCGTAGAGCGCGGTGCCAAGCCCACGCGCCCGCGCATCGGGGTGGAGGTAGACGGACGTCTCGAGCGTGTGGCGGTAGGCCGCCCGGTCTCTGAACGGGGCCGCGTAGGCGTAGCCCAGCACTGCGGTGTCGGCGCCGCCGTCGGCCAGGAGCGTGGCGTCTTCGGCGACCCACCACGGGAGGCCCGCATCCCGGACTTTGGCGATCCGGCGGAACATCTCGCGCACGTCGATGGTGTCGATCTCGAACGTGACAACAGTGTCGCGTACGTAGGCGTTGTAGATGGTCGTGATGGCCGTGGCATCGTCCGCACGGACAGGGCGCATCGTGAACGGACGAGTCATGCGCTCATCGTCCCAGCCGGGTGGCTTCCCGCGCCAGCCAGGGCGGGCTCGCGTGTCACCGCCTCGTCGTACGCGCGCTTGCCGCGCAGATAGCGCCACGATGCGGCCATGATGACGATGCCCGCAAGGCCAGCGGCACTCGTCACGGCAAAGCCCTGTGATGGCCCGCCCCGCTCCACCATCACGCCTGCAAGGTACGCCCCTGCAGCAACACCAAGGTCGAGACCCACACGGGTCCACGCCATTCCCTCCGTCATGCGTGAGCGGGGTACCAAGGCATGCACCACGCCGTCGCCGATCGCCATCGTGGGCGCGATCACCAGTCCGGTCGCGAACATGAAAGCGCCGAGCACCACCAGGTCGGGCGCAAACGCGAACGTCGCCGCGCCCACCCCGCTTCCGGCTACTCCCCACAACAGCCTGGACGCAAGCGAGCCCGCCCACATGCGCGAGCCATACAGCAGGCCGCCCACCAGCGAACCCAACGCGAAGACGGCAAGCACGGGCCCGGCCCACGACTTGTGACCCATCTGCTCCGCGAGCGCCACCGTCGAGGCGTCCACCGACGCGAACAGGGCACCCTGGGTGGCGAACACGATGGTGGTGATGACGAGCGCGGGAGTGGTGACCAGCAGGTGACCGCGCAACGGGTTGCGGTAGCGGCGCGGGCGGGGGCGAGCCGACGCGCTTTGCGGGATCAGGCCGACCCGCGGGAGCGAGCCGTCGATCACGGGCGCCATGGTCAAGGCAACGGTGCCCGCGTCGGCGCGGCGCGCGGGGGGTTCGGTTGAGCGCAACGACAGGAACACGTAGCCCCCTACCAGGAGCGTGAGGGCGGCGACCATGCTGGGCAGCCACGATGCCACCGTGGTGGCGAGCACTGTGGCGAGGGCCGGTCCGGCAATGAACAGCACCTCCTCGAGCGAACTTTCGAGCGAGAACGCGGTGTTGAGACTGTGCTTGTTGGGTACGATGTGGGTCCAACGCGCGCGGGTGAGGGTGGACTGGCTACCGCTGAGGGAGACCAGCGGCGCCACGGTCAGCAACACCCAGGACGGCGCGGGCGTCACTGCCGCAACCACGAGGCCGATGCGTGCGGTGACGGACAGGGCAAACCCCACCCGGAGCACCCGAGACTGCCCAAACTCGTCGATCAGGCGACTGACCTGTGGAGCCAGGATGGCGTTCCCGATCGACACGGCGCCCAGCACGGCACCGGCAAGGGCATACGAGCCGTACTCGATCTGGATGAGCAGGAACGTCGACAGTCCCGTCATGCCCATCTGCATGCGGGCAACCAGGCCCCACCAGAAGAAGGCGGCAGCACCTGGTAGCGCAAGTATTTCGCGATAGCGCGCAAACATCACACGTCTCCGACAATGACCTCATGAGCGCCCTGGGACGCTGGCGTCACACCACCCGCGCGATGTGACCGGCGCATCGTCCCGGGGCCACGTCGGTGCGGGCCGCGCCAGGCGACGATCAATTCTCGCACACCGGTGGCGGGCGATCGGGCACTGGTCTGACCGGGCTACGGGTCGCCCGACGTGGGGCGAGGGATTCCCAACGGTTCCATGCTTGCGGGAGTCCTGCCGATCAGGCGCGGCACCGGAATGTGGTTGGCCAGGCGCATCAGCACCGAGCCGACAACCGCGAGGATCAACACGTAGGCGGCGGCCAGCGGCCCCAGTTGACTTTCGACACCCGCGGCCACCCCCAGCCCCGCAATGATGATCGAGAACTCGCCACGCGGGATGAGTGACAGACCCGTGCGCCATCGGCCCTTGGGGCCGATGCCAGCGCGCGCCGCCGCCCACGCGCCGGTCACGATCTTGGTGACCGCGGTGACGACCGCCAGGATGAGCGCCGGTATCAGGACAGGCACGAGGTCGCGCGGGTCGATCGTCAGTCCGAAGAAGACGAAGAAGATCCCACCGAACACGTCCCGCAGGGGCGGCATGAGGGTGCGCACCTCGTCCGCAACCTGGCCCGAAAGGGTCAATCCCAACAGGAACGCACCGACCGCTGTGGAGATCTGGACCGCCTCGGCCAGGCCCGCCACCAGGAAGGACAGCCCCAGCACGGACAACAACAGCAGCTCTCGCGACCGCGATTGCACGGCCCTGGACACGTGGGTGGAGAAGCGGAAGGAGACAAAGAACGCGACCGCGACCACACCGATCGCGACGCCCGCCGCGATCGCTCCTTGGACCATGCTCGCGCCCACGAGGATCACGGCCATGATCGGCAGGAACCCCGCCATCACGATGTCCTCCATCACCAGCAGGCTAAGGATCACGGTTGTCTCGCGGTTCGCGTACCGTTCGAAGTCATCGAGCAGTCTGGCGATGATTCCCGACGACGACACGTACGTCACGCCACCCAGAAGCAGCGAGGCTGCGGGGGACCAGCCGAGGATGAGTCCCAAGGCGATGCCCGGGATGGTGTTGGCGACCCCATCGAACAGTCCCGCCAGCCAGGTGGTCTTGAGTCCCTGCTTGAGGTCGGCGGGCGAATACTCCAGGCCCAGCAGCAGGAGTAGCAGGACGACGCCGATCTGTGCACCGATCGCGAGGAACTCCTCCCCGGCGTCGACGCGAAAGAAACTCCCTTCGCCCATGGCCAGTCCCGCAAGCAGGTACAGGGGCACGGAGGGAAGGCTGATCCGCGACGCCAGTCGACCCAGGCCGGCGAGTACGAGCAGCACGATGCCCAACTCGATCAACACCACCGAGACCTCTTGCGGTTGGACGGTCTCCACCGCACGGTAGACGCCTCCGAGAGGGGGCACGGCTCAGCCCATCAAAATGGTGCGGGCTTGGCGCACGGCGTCGGCGCCGCCCATGACAAGTACGGTGTCGCCCGCCTCAAGCCTGAAGTCGGGCCCGGGCCCAGGTATGCCCGAATCGTCGCGGATCACTGCCACGACGGACGCGGACGTTGTGGTGCGGATGTGGCCATCGCCGATGGTCTTGCCGGTGAGACCGCCGCTGTCGGGCATCGTCACCCATTCGATCGCGAGGCCCTCCACCATGTGCCGGAGCGACTCGAGCCTGACGGTGATGTTCGTGCCGCCGAGCAGCTCGGCCAACTTGCCCGCGTCGCCCTCGGTGAGTTCCATGGTGCCGCGACAGGAGTCGGGGTCTTGCCTGTCGTACAGCGCGACGTCGCGCCTTCCGTCCCGGCGCACGACGACGCCCACGTGGTCGCCAAGCTCTGAGGTGAACTCGTACCGCACGCCGATTCCTGGCAGTGGGGTTTCGTAAATCTCCATGGCACTACTGTCCCACGCAGAGGCCTCCGGCTGGTGCAGCGCCTGGCCGGTACGGATGGGGCGATGGGTGGCTCAGGTGGGGTGCGACTCGGTGGGGCCGTCTTCGGTGATGAGGAGCGCGTCGATGATCCAGCCCCGTCAGCCGCTCTTGCGCCGGAACTCCCGCTGCGAGTGAGCCTCGCCGTTGCCGTGCAGGTGCTGGCTGGGCCCACCCGGCCCCCGCGCGACCCCGCCACCTTGGGCGGAGCCGCCCACCGCATCGGCCATGACCGCCTGTGCGTCGCCGTCCTTGACAGCAGCCAGGAACTGTTGTGCCGACTCGTCTTTGAGCATCTTGGCGAGCTTGCCGTGGTGGAAGATGTGGACCTCGCCGTGGGTGCGGGTGCGGTAGTCGTATCCTTCGGGTGCGCTCATCCCGCAAGCGTGCCACGGGCGGGAACAATCCGCTACCGCAGGCGTTGCGGGAGAGGGGACGATGCGCGGCTTGGCTGTGCCCAGGTGCGCGACCGTGGCTGCCGTGGTGTCACCGGGCCCGGCATGCTGAGGCAGGTCGATACGGGGAGCACTGATGACGCACGCAGCACACACGCCGCAGCCATCGAGCGACGGGCCGCGCGACGAGGCGATGGGCGAGGTCTCCGCGGTACTGCTCAACCTTGAGCACACCATCGCGCGTGCCAAGAAGGGCCTGGCGAAGGTCAAGAAGTCGGGCGGCGACCGCAACATCGAGCTCGCGCTCGAGGCGGTGATCGCCGAGTTGAGCAGGCAGCACAAGCGGCTCATGCAGGACACGTATTACGCGGGCGACGCGGTCCGGCTGCTCTGACGCCCGCCACCATCGAACTGAGGGAGAACCACCGGTGCGAAGCGGTGCGCAGATCGAGGCGGATCTGCGCGCCTTCGTGAAGCGGTGGACCGGCTACGCGGGCTCGGAGAAGGCGGAGGCGCAGACCTTCCTCAACGAGCTGTTCGCCGCGTACGGCACGGATCGCCTGGCGGCGGGCGCCTTGTTCGAGGGCTTCAAGTCCTCGGCGGGGTTCATGGACCTGCACTGGCCGGGCCAGTTGATCGTGGAGATGAAGAAGCCGGGAGTGCCGCTCGCGAAGGCGGACGATCAGCGCATCCGCTACTGGCAGGAGTCCTCGGACGCGTCACAGGGCGTACCCGCGGCGCGGTTCGTGCTGCTGTGCAACTTCCACGAGCTCGAGATCTGGGGCCGGGACGCTTTCCCAAGGAGCCGCGCCTGCGCCTGACGCTCGAGGAACTGCCGGACCGTGCCGAGGCGCTGATGTTCCTGGTGCAGGGCGACGTGGACCCGGTGTTCACGGAGCAGCGCAGGGACCTCACCGCGGAGGCCGCCGAGCATGTGGCGCAACTGTACACGTCGCTCGCGGATCGCGGTGCGGCGCCGGTGACGGACATCCAACGCTTCACCATGCAGGTGGTGTGGTGCATGTTCGCGGAGGACCTGGGTCTGCTGGACGGACTGCCGCTGTCGCACGCCGTCGAGGTGGTGCTCAGGGACCCCGAGTTGAACTCGACCCGGGAGTTCGACTACCTGTTCGGGTTGCTGAACAAGAGCTCTGACGCGGGGCGCACGGGCGCGTACGCGGGAACCCGGTACGTCAACGGCGACCTGTTCGCCGAGGTCGACTCGCCCATGCTCACCCGCGCCGAGCTGCTCCACCTCAAGGCCGCCGTCGAGTTCGACTGGCGCAAGGTCAACCCCACCATCTTCGGCAGCCTCCTCGAGGGCGTCCTGGGTCAGGAGCGCCGCTCCGCGCTGGGAGCGCACTACACCCACGAGGTGGACATCATGAAGATCGTCACGCCCACCATCGTGCGGCCGTGGCGGGACCGGATCGCCGCGACCGCCACACCCGTCCAGGCCCGCGCCCTGCTCGACGAGCTGTGCGCCTTCACCGTGCTGGACCCGGCCTGCGGCTGCGGCAACTTCCTCTACGTCGCCTACCGGGAATTGCGCGCCCTCGAGTACGAACTCAAGCAGCGGATGCTCGCCCTCGCGGAGACCACCGGCGCCCCCGTGCCCGCGGGGCCGCTGCCCTACGTGCCGCTGACCAACCTGCACGACATCGACATCGAGCACGTGGCGATCACCATCGCGCGCGTGGTGCTGTTGATGGGTCACCGCCAGGTGATGGACCTCTACGGGCAGGCCGAGGCGCCGCTTCCCCTGGTGAGCCTGCCGGGCGTGCGGGCGGCCGATGCGCTGCGCACCCAGTGGCCGCGGGTGGACGCGATCATCGGTAACCCGCCGTTCCTGGGCTCGCAGCTGTTGCGCGAGGCCCTGGGCAGCGACTACCTCGAGTGGCTCAAGGAGGAGTTCGGGGTGGGCATCAAGGACCTGTGCGTGTACTGGTTCCGCAAGGCCAACGACTCCCTCGCCCCAGGGCAGCGCGCCGGACTGGTCGGCACTAACTCGATCAGCCAGAACCGTGCCCGCGGCGCGTCGATCGAGTACGTGGCGGCCCACGGAGGAGTCATCACCGACGCGGTCTCCTCTCAGAAGTGGCCCGGTGAGGCCAAGGTGCACGTGTCGATCGTCAACTGGATCAATGAGCCCGCCGAGCCGGTCACCGAGTTCGACCTCGACGGCCTCCGCGTCGCCGGCATCACCCCGTCGCTGACGGCGGCGGGGGACGATGCATGGGTTCCGGTGGCGCTCGCCGCCAACAGGGACAGGTGTTTCCAGGGACCGATTCCCGTGGGGGCGGGCTTCATCATCGACGACGCCACGGCTGCACAGTTGCTCTCGCGAAGAGAAGCACCCTATGCGGATGTGGTTCGCCCCTACGTGATCGGCGAGGACGTCGCCCAGCGGCCCGACCAGTCGCCCTCCCGGTGGGCGATCGACTTCGCGGGCCTGCCCCTCGAGCATGCTGCGAAGTATCCGGCGGCGCTCGACATTGTGCGACGGGAGGTGAAGCCCAAGCGCGATATCAACCAAGACCGCGGATTTCGCGAGAAGTGGTGGCAGTTCGGTCGGCCCCGAGGCGAGATGCGCGCCGCGCTCGCGCCGCTGACGCGGTTCGTCACTGCTGTACGGGTGGGAAAACGCCTCACGCTCGCTTGGCAGGATGCTCAGGTCTGCCCGAGCGATTTGACGATTGTGTTCGCCTTCGACGACGACTACTCGATGGGCATCCTTTTGTCGCGCGCGCACGACGCGTGGGCGTGGGCCCAGTCCTCAACCCTCAAGGGCGATCTGCGATACACGCCCACGAGCGTGTTCGCCACGTTCCCCTGGCCCGCTCCCACGAAGGCTCAGCGGCAGGCCGTCGCCACCGCATCGTCCGCCCTCTATGCCCGGCGCAGCGCCCTGTGCCTCGACCACCGGATGGGCCTCACCAAACTCTACAACCTCATGGACGAGGGTGGTTTCCAGGACCTCAAGGCGCTCCACCGGGAGCTCGACGAGGCCGTCGCGGCGGCTTACGGCTGGCCCGCGGCCATCGCGCAGGACGACGCCGAACTGGTAGAGCGCCTGCGCGACCTCAACCACCGGATCACGGACGGACGCGTGCCCTACGCCCCGTTCGCCTAGGCGGCTCAGTTGGGGCGCAACTGGGTGTGGCCGTCGTCGGTGATGAAGAGGGCGTCGTTGACGGCCAGCTCGATGAGGTTTCCCCAGGGGTCGCGCACGTACCCCGAGTACCCGCCCCAATACACGGTGCCGGGGGCCTTGGCGATCTGACCCCCCGCGTCGGCCCATTGGGCGGCAACCTCGTCCACCTCCGGGGGACGCGAGAAGTTGATGGCGACCGACGTGTATCCCGGCGGCGCAAAGTCGAGCCCCTCGGCGTCCCACGCGGCGCGCGACCACAGGGCCGCCACAAATCCATTCATCTGCACAAAGGCGATCTCGTCGCCAAAGCGCATCGTGATGTCCCATCCCATTGCCCGTTGATAGAAGTCGATGGCCGCCCCGAGGTCGTCGACCGGCAGGGTGATCAAAGACAGCCTTTGCGTTCTCATGGCAGAAGTATGGTCCGGTCAGGGGGTAGTCCGCTAGCTGAGGCCTCGTGCACGGCGCAGGCGCGGTCGCCGACGCGGTTCGCCGGTGGTGCGTGACGGGGCGACCGGTGCCGCCCCCAGCCACGCCGCCCGCGTCTCCAGGCGTGTCGACTGGCGTGGGTCGCCACGTATCCTCATGCCATGGCCACACCCATTCGCGTTGCAGACGCGGCCGACGCGGCCAGCGTGGCACAGTTCTTCGACGGCATCTACGATTCCCAGCACGGTCCGGGGTCGGCCAGTGCCTGGGGGATGGTGGAGCGTACCGCTGCGGTACTGTTTCCCGAACGGGGCGGGCCCACCGTCCTGGTGTATGACGTGGACGGCGACATCCAGGGCGTCGTCGCCTACCAGATCGACCCGGCGCACGGGTGCGCCACCATCGTCACCGTGCAGGTGCGCGACACGGTGCGCGGCCGGGGCGCCGCACAACAACTGCTGAGCGAGACGGTGCGGGCGTGCGTGATCGCCGGGGTGTCGATGCTGTCCACTGAGGTCGCGGCCGCCGATGTCCGGGCGCGCGGGTTTCTGCGTCGCGAGGGCTTCTCTGTGGTGGTTGAGGGCGAGACGGCACCCGAATCGGAGGACGACGCCACGGTGACGTATCGGCGATTGTTGCCTGCCGGTCCCGCCGCCGAATAGGGCAACGCTGGGGGCCGTCGCGGCAGCGCCTCCGTGCTGAGCGCGTGCGCACGCGGGACGCCGAGAAGCAGCGCGACACCGCCGCCGTCATTTACGTAACGGCAATGTTGCGTAAACTTCAGGTTGTGAGTTAGGTTCGCCTTACCTGCTGACGCCGACGCCGCGTCGCCACCTATCCCGGAGTCACCGTGCATCGCCTCACGCTCGCCGCGCTCGCGGCCGTCGCCCTCGCGCTCATTGCGATCGCGGCCTCGCTCGCAGTGGGCGCTCAAGACATCCCCGTGCGCGACGTGTGGGAGGCGTTCTTCGCGTACGACGCCAGCAACCCCAGTCACCAGATCGTGCGCGAACTGCGGGTGGACCGCACCGTGATCGGCATCGCGGCGGGGGCGGCACTCGCCGTCGCCGGTGCCCTCACGCAGTCCTTGACGCGCAACCCGCTGGCGGACCCCGGGCTGCTCGGACTCAATGCGGGTGCGGCGCTCGCGATCGTGTTGGGCACCGTCGTGGGCGGTGTCGCGTCCCTCGCCCCGCAGATCGTGCTCGCCTTCGTCGGAGCCGCCGCAGCCGGGCTCGTCGCCTACGGCGTCGGCGCAACCGGGGCGGGAGCCGCCGCGCCCGCGCGTCTGGTCCTCGCCGGAGCGGCCGTGACGGCGCTGCTGACGGCCGTCACGGCGGCCATTGTGGTGGCCCAACCGTTCGCACTCAACCAATTGCGCTTCTGGCTGGCCGGATCGCTCACCGGCCGGACGGGCATCCCGGTCGGTCCCCTTGCCGTGTCCGTGGCCATTGCGATCGCCTTGGGGCTGCTTGCCGTCCGGCCGCTCAGCGCCATCGCGTTGGGGGACCACGCAGCCGCGGCGCTCGGCACCCGGGCGGGTCTCACCCGTGTCCATGTGCTCGCGACCGTGATCGTGCTCGCTGGCCTGGCAACGGCGCTTGCTGGACCCATTGCATTCGTCGGCCTTGCGGTGCCGCACCTGGTGCGTGCGCTGGTGGGCCCCCGCATCGGCTGGCTCCTGGTCCTGTCGATCCCGCTGGGCGCCGCCGTGGTGTTGCTGGGCGACGTGGCGGGACGCATCGTCGCCCGGCCCGGCGAAATCTCGGTGGGCGTCACGACGGCCCTGTTCGGCGGGATCCTGTTGGCCGTATTGGCGCGTCGCATGTGGACGGTGACGCCGTGACGCTCAGTAGGCCCACGTGGGTGTCCCTGATCCTCGCCGTGATCGCGCTTGCCGCGGTGAGCGCAGCCGTCACCTACGGGCAGACCGCACTGCCGTGGTGGGACTCCGTGCGCTCCGCCGTGGGCATCCCCACAAACTCCCCGGCCGACTTCATCGTGGGCCAGCTTCGCGCGCCCCGCACCTACACGGCCACGCTCGTGGGGGCGTTGCTGGCGGGCTCCGGCGCGCTGCTGCAATCCGTCGCCCGCAACCCGCTCGCCTCACCGGACCTGCTCGGCGTCACTCAGGGCGCGGCGGCCGCAGCCGTGGCCGCCATCTGGGCCTTCGGTACCACCTCGTCGCTTGCACTCGCCCCGGCGGCGGTCACCGGAGCGTTGCTGACCTCCGCACTCATCGTGGGTGTGGGATGGTCGCGCGGAATCCAGCCCCTGCGCCTCATCGTGGCAGGTATCGGCATCGGCTTTGTGGCCGCGTCGATCACCACCTACTTGCTGACCGCAATACCGGAACGCCTCGTTCCGCAGGCGTACCTGTGGACGATCGGCTCGACCAATGCCCGCGTGTGGGACCACGTCGCCATCGCGGCGGGCGCCATCGCGGCGACCGTGCCCGTGGCGCTGTGGCTCGAGCGTCGGCTTCGCGTGCTCGAGATGGGCGACGACCTTGCCGCCGGTTTGGGTGTGCGGCCCGTACGGCTGCGGCTCGCCGCGATCGCACTGGGCGCGCTCGCGGCGGGCTTGGCGGCCGCGCTCACCGGCCCCATCGGCTTTGTGGCCCTGGTCGCGCCGGCGATCGCGCGGCGCCTGGTGCGCACGGAGGGAATCGTGCTCGTTCCCTCGATCATCGCGGGCGCAGCCCTGACGGCCACGGCCGACCTCTTCGCGCGGGAAATCTTTGCGCCCACTCAGGTGCCCATCGGTCTGTTCACGGCCGCAATTGGCGCGCCCTACCTGCTATACCTGCTTCGCCGCGCGAGGGGATGGAACTCATGAACGACCACCACCACTCACCCGAGTACCGGCTCGAGGCCACCGACCTGTCCCTCGCATATGGCGCCGCCCGCGTCGTTCACGACGTCTCGATGCCGGTTCCGCCCGCTTCGCTGACGGCCATCATCGGCCCGAATGGTTGCGGCAAGTCGACGTTGCTGCGGGCCCTGGCGCGACTGCACACGCCACTCGAAGGCCGGGTGATCCTGGACGGCACGGACATTCACCGCCGACCCACCAAGGAGGTGGCGCGGGAGTTGGGTCTGTTGCCGCAGGCGCCGATAGCTCCCGCAGGAATCACCGTGAGGGATCTGGTGGCCCGGGGGCGTACCCCGTATCTGGGCGCGTTCACCCCGTGGACGCGCGCCGACGCCGATGCGGTGGAGCGCGCGCTCAAGGCCACCGGGCTGACGGGGCTTGCGCTGCGGGGGGTCGATTCGCTCTCGGGCGGCCAGCGTCAGCGCGCATGGATCGCCCTGGCGCTTGCGCAAGACACCGAGATCCTGCTGCTCGACGAACCCACCACCTACCTCGACATCGCCCACCAGTACGAGGTGATGGACCTGCTGCACACTCTTGCGGCGCAGGGTCGCACCGTGGTGACCGTGTTGCACGATTTGGCTCAGGCGGCACGCTACGCCGACCACGTCGTGCTGATGTCCGCCGGCCTTGTGCTCGCTCGCGGCACACCCCAAGAGGTGCTGACGGAGCAGCGGGTCTCCGCCGCATTCGGCCTACCGGTGACCGTGGTGCCGGACCCCGTCACCGGCACCCCCCTCGTCGTTCCCTCGCGCGCACCGCTCGCGGGGCTGCGCGCACCCGAGGCATCGCCAGAAGCATCGCTCGATGCACATCACCGCCAAGAAAGGACACCATGAGAAATCTCACCCTTGCCCGCCGTACCAGCGTGGCACTGATGGCCGTCGCGGCCCTCACGCTCGCCGCCTGCTCGTCGTCCGCCCCACCCGCAGCGTCGGAAGCGGCGACCGTCACCGGTGCGGCCACCCCCGCCGCCACGGCCTTCCCCGTGACGCTGGAACACAAGTTCGGCTCGACCACGATCGAGGCGCAGCCCGAACGGGTCGTCACCGTCGGCTACCACGAGCAGGACTGGCTGTACGCCCTGGGCATCGCCCCCGTGGGGGTGCGCGAGTGGTACGGCGGCTACGACTACGCGACCTGGCCGTGGGCCGATGAGGCCCGCAAGGCCGTCGGCGCCGAGCCCGTGGTGCTGTCCAACGCGGAACTCAACATCGAGCAGGTTGCCTCACTCAATCCCGACCTGATCATTGCGACGTGGTCCGGCATCACCCAGGAGGAGTACGACCTGTTGAGCCAGATCGCGCCCGTGGTGGCGCAATCGGGAGACTACGCCGACTACGGCATGCCGTTCGCCGAGGAGACCCGCATGATCGCGGCCGCAGTGGGCAGGTCCGCTCAGGGCGAGCAACTCATCGCCACCAACGAGGAACTCTTCGCGAGCACCCGTCAGCAGCACCCCGAGTGGTCGGGAAAGACGGCCGCCGTCGGCTTCGTGTACGAGGGCCAGCCGGGCGCCTACTTCTCGTCCGACCCGCGCCCCACGTTGCTTGCACGCCTTGGACTGGACACCTCGCCAGTCGATCGGTACGGCGATGTCGCCACGGACTTCTACCTCACCGTCAGCCCCGAGCGGCTCGATATCCTCGACCTCGACACGGTGATCTGGTTGGCCGCGCTGTCTCCCGAGACCCGCTCCCAGATTGAGGCGATGCCCACCTACGACTCGATGACCATCACCGCGAAAGGGGGGCACATCTGGTCGACCGACGGCGTGTTCGAGGGCGCCTTCTCCTTCGCCAGCCCCCTGTCCCAGGCCTATGTGGTCGAACAGTTGGCCCCCCGACTGGACGCCGCGCTCGACGGCGACCCGGCGACCGAGGTGCCAGCATTCGGGGAGGCCGCCTAAGCCATGGAAGCGACCATCGCCGCCGCCGTGGTGAGCGTCGCCCGTGTCACGCCCGGATTTGTGCGGGTGGGACTTCGGGTGCGCGGCGGCGCGTGGTCGTCCCTGGGTGTGCCCGACGAGTTCGTGCACATCGAGGTGGGTGCACCCACACCCGATGCGGACGCTCACACGGCGCGGCATTACAGCGTCTCCGGCGTCACCGCCGACGGCTTCGAGGTGGAGGTGGCCGTTCACGGTCACGGACCAGGATCGGCGTGGGGCGAGGCCGTGACGGTGGGCGACACCGTGAGGGTGAGCGAACCCAAGGCCTACTACGCGGCGCCGAAGGCACACGTGCCCCGCGTCCTCGTTGGCGACGCAACGGCGTTGCCCGCCATCGCGCGCATTCTGGCGCAGGCGGACGCCGACGAGACCTTCCGTGTGGCGATCGAGTTGGCTTCGCTCCAGGATGCTCGGTCGCTTCCCACCGCGGCCAACGCGTCGATCCACTGGCGTGCGGGCGGCAACGGCATGTCTGCCAGCACCATCGTCGAGTCTGCAGTGCGCGAGGTAGAGGCGGTACTGGCGCGGGCGCCGCGCAGCAAAGATGCCGTTACGGAACCCGCCGTGTACGCGTGGGTGGCGTGCGAGTCCTCGACGTCTCGCCAGGTGCGCACCCGGTTGCGGCGCGATCTGGGTCTATCCGCGCGCGAACTGCGCATCGTCGGCTATTGGCATGCCGACGCGCAACGGCTCCTCGA
>JASBTB010000005.1 GCA_030148645.1 Demequina sp.
TGTGTCGCGCTCGCTCGGGAATTGAAGCCCGACGTCGTGGTGACGGACGTGAAGATGCCCGTCATGGACGGCATCACGGCGGCCGAGCACATCGCGAAGGAACGCCTAGCGCCCGTCGTCCTCTTGACGGCGTTTTCACAGACCGAACTCGTGGAGCGCGCGCGCGATGCGGGTGCCATGGCGTATGTGGTGAAGCCGTTCACCCCGGCCGACCTGTTGCCAGCGGTGGAAATTGCCGCCTCACGGTTTGTGGAGATTCGGGCTCTCGAGAACGAGATCGCCGACATCACGGAACGCATGGAGACACGCAAGCGCGTCGAACGTGCCAAGGGTCTGCTCATGGAAAAAATGCAACTCAACGAGCCTGAGGCGTTCCGTTGGATTCAGAAAACCTCGATGGACCGTCGGCTCACGATGCGCGAGGTTGCCGAGGCGGTCATCGACCAGATGGACGTCAAGAAGTAATCCATCGTCGATATCCTTGGTGTGCGAGTCTCGCAACGGGCGTGGTCTCGGGACTTAGGTCACGAAATCGTGACCATCGCGACCCACGGACGTAATGTAGCGCCGCTACGGTAGCAGGAACTACCAGCGAGGACCGTCCTCGCGGTGGCCCCGGCGGGTCCTTCCGCCGTACCTGTATGGAGGGAAAAACATGGCACGATGGAACACCATCGCACGCGGCGCCACCGTCGCGGCTGTCGCGTCCTTGGCCCTGGCGGCCTGTTCGTCTAGCGGCACCACCGACCCGAGTGACTCAACATCGACGCCCGACGGCGGCACTGCGGCTGGCCTCAAGATCGGTTCGCTGCTGCCGTTGACAGGCTCGCTGGCCTTCCTCGGCCCGCCCGAAGTCGCAGGCGTCGAACTTGCCGCCAAGGAGATCAACGACGCCGGGGGAATCTTCGGCTCCAATGTTGAGGTCATTCACCGGGACTCGTCCGACACCGACAACCCGCAAATTGCGTCCCAGTCGGTTTCGGCCCTGATCAGCGACGGGGTCGCTGCAATCGTGGGTGCGGCCTCGTCGTCAGTGTCGCTCAATGTGGTGGACGACGTTGCGAACGCTGGCATCGTCCAGATTTCTCCCGCCAACACGTCGACTGCGCTGTCCGGTTACTCGCCGTTCTACTTCCGTACTGCGCCCCCGGACACCGTGCAGGGGTCCGCGCTCGGAAACCTCATCGTGGAGGACGGCATCAAGAAGCTCGGCATCCTGCTGTTCGCCGACGACTATGCAACATCGCTGCGCGATGTGGTCCAGGGTGTGGTGGAGGAAAGCGGGGGCGAGGTCACCTACGGCAAGGCCGGAGACGAGTTCCAGACTGACGCCTCGAACTTCGAGTCGATCGTGCAGGACGTCCTCGCGACCAACCCCGACGGCATCCTCGTCATCGCATTTGACCAGACCAAGAACATCATTCCCGCGCTGGTGGGGGCTGGCTACCCTGCCAACAAGCTGTATTTCACCGATGGCAACACGGCCGACTACTCGGGCGCCTTCGAGCCGGGCGTGTTGACCGGAGCAAAGGGCACCATTCCTGGTGCCAACCCGTCGGATGACTTCAAAGCTCTCCTTGATGACGTCAACGGTGGCAAACTCGACTCGTACGCCTACGGCGCGGAGTCCTACGACGCCACCATGCTCGTTGCCCTGGCTGCTCTCAAGGGCGAAGGTACTAACGGCCAGACGGTCGCCGACAACCTGGCGGCGGTCTCGGGCGCATCCGGTGGCACCGAGTGCACCGGATGGGTGGCGTGCTCGGAGTTGATCCTGGCTGGCGAAGACATCATCTATCAGGCAGTGTCGGGCGTGGGTCCGTTCAACTCGGACAACGATCCGGCCAGCGCCTTCGTGGGGGTGTACGTATTCGACGACGCCAACGTCCCACAGTGGACCAAGGCCGTCTACGGCGAGGTCTAACCTTCCAGACACAACGAAGGGCCCCGGCACGCGCCGGGGCCCTTCGTGCGTTTTGCTGGCTGGAGCCGCCGTCGGCGCCGCCCCCGTGCTCGGCGCGTCACACGAACCGCGTCGGTTCCATTCGTGGGCGCCTGGTGGATGGTCCACCTCGAACCGCTGCCGGCAGCGAGTCGGTGCGTGAACCCGCCGCGTCCCGCTAGGCGCCGAGCGTGCCCAAGTACAACTCGATGACCTTCGGGTCTCTCAGGAGTTCTTGTCCGGTCGCCGTATATGCGGATGTGCCTTGGTCGAGTACGTAGCCGCGGTCGCAGATCTGCAGGCAACGGCGTGCGTTCTGCTCGACCATGATCACCGTGACGCCGGTACGGTTGATCTCGCGGGTACGCACGAACGTCTCGTCTTGGCGCACGGGTGACAGCCCGGCGGACGGCTCGTCCAGGAGCAGTACCTGTGGATCCATCATGAGGGCGCGTGCCATCGCCACCATCTGTCGTTCGCCGCCCGACAGCGAACCGGCGCGCTGGCTACGACGCTCCCCCAGGGTGGGGAAGAGATCCACGATGCGGTCGAATTGTTGCGCAAACTTCTTGTGGGCCTGATACGCCCCCATCTCGAGGTTCTCTTTGATGGTTAGCGATGGGAATACGTTGTTGTTCTGCGGCACGAAGCCCACGCCCAGGTGAACGAGCTCGTCCGCGCGCTTATTGGTGATGTCGCGACCCTCAAGAGTCACGGAGCCCTCGCGAATGGGGACCAGTCCGAACAGCGCCTTGAGAAACGTGGACTTTCCGGCGCCGTTGGGACCGATGATGCCGATGAGTTCGCCCTGCTTGACTGTCATGGAGCAACCGTTGAGTATGTCCACGCCGGGAAGATAGCCGGCGATGATCTCATCCGCCTCGATCATGGTGGGGGGCTGTGTCATGAGGTGGACTCCTCGGACAGGTCGGTGTCATGGTGGACACCCAGGTACGCCTCTTGTACTTCGGGGTTGCGCATCACGCTGTCTGGCGGGCCCTCGGCGATGATGCGGCCTTCTGCCATCACCACCACCCAGTCGGAGATTCTCCTGACCATGTGCATGTCGTGCTCGACGAACAGCACCGATACGCCTTCGTTCTTGAGTTTGACGATGTGGTCTAGCAAGGACTCGGTCAGTGCGGGGTTCACGCCAGCCATGGGCTCGTCGAGCATGACCATCTCGGGTTCCGACATCAGCGCCCGGGCCATTTCCAGCAACTTGCGCTGGCCACCGGAAAGGGAACCCGCAAAGTCGTCCTTCTTGTCGTACAACGTGAAACGGTGCAGAAGTTCGTGGGCCTTCTCGGTGATGTCGGCCTCGCGCTGGCGCCACAGTGGTGGAACGAACGCGGCGAACAGGTTTTCCCCGCGTTGCGCGGCCGCGCCGAGGCGCATGTTTTCGATCACGGTCATGCGGTTGAGCGCCTTGGTCAGCTGGAAGGTGCGCACCTTACCCGCGCGAGCGACCTTCGCGGGCGAGACCCCCTTCATCGACCTGCCGTTGAAGTGCCACTCGCCGTGCTGGGGCTTGTCGAAACCGGTGAGCAGGTTGAAGAAGGTGGATTTTCCCGCACCGTTGGGCCCGATGAGTGCCGTGATGGCCTGACGCTGAACCTCGAAGTGGTCGACGTCTACGGCGGTGAGCCCGCCAAAGCGGCGCACGACGTGATCGGCAATGATGATCGGGTCTTCTTTGGCGGCTCCGGGCTCGTGGCGAACGTGTGCGAAGGGATTCGTGTCAGTCATTGAACGCCAGCTCCCTCTTGTCCCCAAGCATTCCCTGCGGTCTGAAGATCACCAGGCCCATCAGCGTGATTCCCACCAGCACCAAGGAGAAGGGTTCGAGTTCTTGTTGTGACAGGACATCGTCAGGTATCCACAGCGCTGCAAGGCCCTTGACGAGCACCAAGGATGACCAGAAGAGGATGGAACCGAGCACCGGGCCAAAAATCGTCGCCGCGCCGCCAAGCAGGAGCAGCGTCCACACCCAGAAGGTGGTGGGACGACCCATGGAGTCGGGTTGAACGGAAGCACCCAGGGACCAAATCACCCCAGCCACGGCACCGATCGCGCCGCCGATGACGAGTGCCTGCATCTTGTACGAGTACACGTTCTTGCCGAGCGAGCGCACGGCGTCCTCGTCTTCGCGAATGCCCTTGAGCACGCGCCCCCACGGTGAGCGAGACAGCCGCCAGAACACCACGACGAAGATCGCGACGATCGACCACGCGACAACGACGAGCCACCAACTGGTTGACCTGGTGCCGTGCAGCGCGAAAGGTCCGATCTCGACCATGCGGTCGGGGAATGGCGAGAGGTTCTCGAAGGGGCCCTTGAACTCGTTCCCGCGAATACCGGTGGATGCGCCGGTCAGGTCGTTGAAGTTTTGCGAGCGACCAAGGTAGCGAACCATTTCGGCTGCAGCGATGGTGACGATAGCGAGGTAGTCGCCGCGCAGTTTCAGGGTCGGCCAACCCAGGAGCACACCAAAGGCCACGGCGAGTGCCAGGGCTACGAGGACGGCCAGCCAGATCGATCCGCCTTCGCGGATGGTGATGGCAAATCCGTACATGCCGAGCAGCATGAAGCCTGCCTGGCCCATGTTCAGCAGGCCCGTGAGACCAAAGTGGAAGTTGAGGCCGATGGCCGCGAGGGCGAACGCCGCGGTGGTGGGGGTGAATGCCTCACGGAGCACGTCAACAAGCAGGTCTCCCATGGCCTAACCCACCCTTTCCGCTCGTCCAAGAATTCCCTGTGGTCTCACCAGGAGCACGATGATGAGGATTCCGAGCGCGGTGGCGTACTTGAGATCGGGGCCGAGCCACAGGGTCGAGGTTTCCACGACGACACCGATCACAAGGGATCCCGCCAGAGCACCATACGGCTGGCCAAGTCCACCGAGCGTCACCGCAGCAAACATCAGCAGCAGCAGTTTGGCACCCACGTCGAACTTGGTGCCGTTGTCGTAGAGCGCCATCAGAATCCCCCCCAAGGCAGCGAGGCTGACGGCCATGATCCACACCAGCCGAATGATGGAGTCCACTCTGATGCCGGAGGCCGCGGCGAGTGCTGGGTTGTCCGACACCGCACGGGTCGCGCGACCCAGCCGGGTACGTTGCAGGAAGAACGCGACCCCGACAAGGGCGACTCCGGCAATGACGATCGACATCATCGTGATGGCGCCCACCTGGATGGGACCCACCTGCTGGCGCACCTCGATAGCCTTGCTGAGGCGAATCCGGTTGGGGCCGATCCACCACTGAAGGAAATTCAGTATGGCCAGTGACAGCCCGATCGACACGATCAACTGTTGCACCACGCCGATTCCCCGTTTGCGAAGTTTGCCCCACAGGAAGCGGTCCTGAAGCCAACCCGAGGCGCCAGCGATCGCGATGGCCGCGAGGGAGGCCAACCACAGCGGCCACCCGATGACGAATTCCCAGGGGGTCAAGGGGATGCTCACGGGTTGGTCGGTCGCGAAGAAGTACGCCAGCATCGCACCGAGCGAGACTTGCTCACCGTGCGCAAAGTTACTCAGGCCAGTAGTGCCGTAGATCAGTGACAGGCCGACGGAAGCCAGGGCGAGCATCAACCCAAAGACGATGCCGTTGAACACGTTTTGAAATACCCGCGACTGCGACTCGGACACCGCGGTCTGTTCGGGGGTTGGGGCAACTTCAGTGGCGACCTTCGCGTCCGTGAGTGCAAGGGCTTCACTTACAGCGGGCGGACCTGCCGCGTCGACAGATGACGCACTCGCGAAGCCCGCGAATTCCGTGGCGACAGCGGTGGATTGCGTCGAAAGTAGCCAGGTGAGTGCGACGGCCGCGATAAGGAACACCACGAGCGCGCGCAACGCGACTCGGGTGTCAAGTGATCTCTTCACCGGTGTCCTCCCCAAGGGTTGCGGAACAATGTAGCCCATCAATGTTTCGGGCGTATGGCGCAGCGGTCGCGAAGAAAGCATGTCAGGCGCGCGGTGGCGATGCGTTTTTCGTCTTCGTCGAGGATGACGATGTCGTAGGTCGCGGCGCCCTTTCCTAGATACAGTGCGGTGGCCTCTGCCCGCACGTGGCCGCTGCTCTTGGCCCGGTGGTGAGTGATATTCAGGTCGACGCCGACGGCGATCCTGCCGGGGCCGGCGTGAGCGGCCGCGGAAAGGGACGCGATTGTCTCGGCGAGAGCCGCCGATGCCCCCCCGTGCAACAACCCGTAGGGCTGGGTGTTGCCCTCGACGGGCATCGTCGCCACCGCGCGTTGCGCGGATACGTGAATGACGGTCATGTGGAGGCGGTCGATGAGGCCGCCGAGGTTGGCATAGCCTGCCGCTGCGCTGTCGGTCATAGGGGATAGGTTGGCACCTGTGAGCGAATCGGCCAAGAACACCTTGCTGCTTGTCGACGGATTGTCGATGGCCTTCCGCGCGTTCTTTGCGCTTCCGGTCGAGAACTTCGCGACGTCGACGGGCACACCGACCAACGCCGTATATGGCTTCACGGCGATGCTTGCGACGTTGCTGAACGACCGCAAGCCGACGCACGTCGCAGTGGCCTTCGACCTGCCTGGCGGTACATTTCGCACCAGGAGACTCCCGTCCTACAAGGGCACCCGCGACGAGACTCCGCCGGACCTCGAATCGCAGGTTCCGCTCATGCGGGAGGTGCTCGAAGCGTTGGGCGTGGTTGCCGTCGACAAGCCGGATTTCGAGGCCGACGACCTTCTGGCGACCTACGCCCGCCTGGGACGGGAGGCGGGCATGCGGGTGCTTGTGGTCTCCGGAGACCGGGACACCATCCAATTGGTGACTGACGACGTCACCCTCCTGTACCCCCGCAAGGGCGTAAGCGACCTTGTCGAGTTCACCCCCGCCACTGTCGAAGAGAAGTACGCGGTGCCGCCGCACCGCTACCCGGAACTCGCGGCACTTGTCGGGGAGACGTCCGACAACCTGCCTGGTGTGCCTGGCGTGGGGCCCAAGACGGCGGCCAAGTGGATTGCGACGTACGACGGACTGGATGGCATCCTCGCGGCCGCCGCCGACATTCCTGGCAAGGCGGGTGAGAACTTGCGCTCGCACATGGATCAGGTGCGGGTGAATCGCGAACTGAATCACCTGCGCACCGACCTGGATATCGACAGGACGCTTGAAGACCTTCGCCTCAAGGGTGGCGATGCCACCGCGATCCACGAGGTATGCGACGCGTTGCAGTTTCGCGGCTTGAGAGCCCGGCTACTCGCGCTTGCGGCCTCCGACTCCGCACCCGGTGACGATCCGCCCACGGCATTCGACGGGACCGTGGTGCACGCTCCTGCGCAGTTGGCCGATGTCGTCGCGCTGACCGGGGTTGTGGCGCTGCATGTGTGGGGCGCGCGGGGCGACGCGTGGGCGCTCGGTGTAGCCACGCAGTCGCAGGCTTGGGGGCTCGACCTTGGGGGCCTGGACGAATCGGCCGACGCGTCATTGGGACAGTGGCTGGGCGACCCCGCGGTGTCCAAGGTCTTTCACGGCGCCAAGGACGCTCTTCACGCGTTGGCGGCTCGCGGATTTACCGTGGACGGAGTGCACGACGACACTCAACTGGCCGCATACCTGGCCAACCCGGCACAGGGCCGGCTCGAACTGGCGGACGTCGCCGAACGATTTCTTGGGGTGCGCCCAGTCGCGGCGGCGTCGGGTCAGCTGGAGTTGGGACTGGGCTCATCGGAGCTCGAAGAGGTCGCCAGGCAGGCATTGCTCGTGGCACGACTCGCCTCCGTTGTGCGGGAAGACGTCGACCAGCGCAACATGACCGGGCTGTACCGTGACATGGAAATGCCGCTGGTGCACACGCTGTGGCGCATGGAATCCGCAGGTGTGGCCGTCGACGCGGGCTACCTCGACGAACTGTCGGCTTCCGCCTTGCAGCGCGCGAGCCTGGCGGCGGACGACGCCTACGCGGCCATTGGGGCCCAGGTGAATCTCGGTTCGCCCAAGCAGTTGCAAGAGGTGCTCTTCGATCAACTCGCCATGCCCAAGACCAAGAGGATCAAGACCGGTTACACGACCGATGCGGCGTCACTCGCCGATCTTTACGCGACACACCCGCACCCGTTCCTCGAGGCGTTGTTGGCGCATCGTGACGCGACCAAACTTGCGCAGATCATCCAGACCCTGAGGGATGCGGTGCGTGAGGACGGGCGCATCCACACCACCTTTTCCCAAACCGTTGCCTCCACGGGCAGGCTGTCGTCTCGCGATCCCAATCTACAAAACATTCCGATCCGCACCGACGAGGGACACCGCATCCGGGAAGCGTTTGTGGTCGGCAACGGGTATGAGACGCTCGTCACCGCCGACTACAGCCAGATCGAGATGCGCATCATGGCACACCTCAGCGCTGACCAGGGCCTGATCGACGCCTTCAAAGCAGGGGAGGACCTCCACCGCTTTGTCGGTTCGCGGGTGTTCGGGGTGCCACCCGAGGGCGTGACGCCGCAGATGCGTTCACAGATCAAGGCGATGTCGTACGGGTTGGCATACGGATTGTCGTCGTTTGGGTTGGCGCGGCAGTTGGGACTCACGGTCGGCGAGGCGCAGGCCCTGATGGAGGACTACTTTGCGCGATTCGGGTCGGTACGGTCCTATCTGACCGGCGTCGTCAAGCAGGCAACCGCGGACGGATACACCGAGACGATCTTTGGGCGGCGCCGATACCTGCCGGACCTGTCTTCGTCAAACCGGCAACGTCGAGACATGGCCGAGCGCATGGCCCTCAACGCGCCCATTCAAGGAAGCGCCGCCGACCTGATCAAGCGCGCCATGCTCGCCGTCGACGATCGCCTTGCGGCGGAGGGCCTGTCGTCGAGGCAGGTCTTGCAGGTGCATGACGAATTGGTGATCGAGGCGGCTCCGGGCGAGGCCGACGACGTGGAGACGATTCTTCGCGAGGAGATGGCAGGTGCGGGGAGGCTTTCACTACCACTGGATGTGAACGTGGGACGTGGGACCAATTGGCGGGTTGCGGGTCACTGACACCCATTAGGGTTGCCCCATGCGTATCGGAATCCTTACCGGTGGAGGCGACTGTCCCGGCCTCAATGCAGCGATTCGCGCTGTCGTCAAACGAGGGACGTCGGAGCACGGATGCTCCATCATCGGCTTCCGCAACGGTTGGCGTGGCGTCATCGACGGAGATGCCCACCCCCTCACCCGGGACGACGTCTCCGGAATCCTGGTGGTCGGCGGCACCATGCTCGGTACGTCCCGTTGTCACCCTCACAAGGTGGAAGGTGGGATCGAGTCCGTGCGCGAGACCGTGGCCAACGAGAAACTCGACGGCCTGGTCTGTATCGGCGGCGACGGCACACTCAAGGCTGCAGGCAAGGTGTCGCTCGCCACGGGTGTGCCCGTGATCGGCATTCCCAAGACGATCGACAACGACGTGGTCGGTACCGATTCCTCGATCGGCTTCGACACGGCCGTCACGGTTGCGACCGAGGCGATCGACCGTCTGCACTCCACAGCGGAGTCACACAACCGCGTGATGGTCGTCGAACTGATGGGTCGGCACTCGGGTTGGATAGCGGTGACGGCGGGCATGGCTGGCGGTGCCGACATCATTCTGGCTCCCGAGGAGCCGTTTGACATCGAGGCGATTGCCAAGAAGATCCGCCACCGCCATCGCTACAAGAACTTCTCGATCGTTGCGGTCGCGGAGGGCGCCGTGCCCGCCGAGGGCTCGCATTGGAAAGGCAACCCCACGATCGACGACAATGGCAATCCGATCGCAGGTTCCATCGGCCACGAGGTCACCAAGGCGATCGAGGAGCTCACGGGATTCCCGACGCGACTCACCGTCCTTGGCTACACCCAGCGCGGCGGAGTTCCCACGGCCGCAGACCGGCTGCTCGGCACCAGGTTTGGCATCGCCGCCATTGACGCTCTCGTCGCCGGACAGTCTGGCGCGTTCACGGCCCTTCATGGCGAGCAGATCGTGCTTGAAGACTTCGCCACCATGATGGGCAAGACAAAGTGGGTTCCCACGGAACTGCTTGAGGCTGCGAGAGGGTTGTAGCGAAACCCGCGCAATCGTTGCGAAATCGTGTTGTCGTGACGCTCCGATAGGTTTGTGCCGGTCACGGGCGCAATGTAGGCTGAACGGTGGCTCGGTGCGCCCCGCGCGCTGGCCTGCCCACCCTTCAACGATTCACCGACCACCGGAGTCACCCCCTCTATGTCCGTATCCACCCCCGAGACCACCCAGATCGCCGTCAACGACATCGGCTCGAGCGAAGACTTCCTCGCCGCTGTAGACGCGACCATCAAGAACTTCGACGACGGCGACCTGGTCCAGGGCGTGATCGTCAAGGTCGACCGTGACGAGGTTCTCCTCGACATCGGTTACAAGACCGAAGGCGTGATCCCCGCCCGCGAACTTTCCATTCGTCACGATGCCGATCCTGACGACGTTGTCAACGTCGGCGACACCGTCGAGGCCCTTGTTCTCACTAAGGAAGACAAGGAAGGCCGCCTGATCCTGTCGAAGAAGCGCGCGCAGTATGAGCGGGCGTGGGGTTCGATCGAAAAGATCAAGGAAGAAGACGGAATCGTCACCGGATCCGTCATCGAGGTCGTCAAGGGTGGCCTCATCGTTGACATCGGCTTGCGCGGCTTCCTGCCAGCGTCGTTGGTTGAGATGCGCCGGGTGCGCGACCTCGGCCCGTACATCGGGCAGCAGATCGAGGCCAAGATCATTGAACTGGACAAGAACCGCAACAACGTGGTGCTTTCGCGTCGTGCGTTCCTTGAGCAGACGCAGTCCGAAGTCCGTTCGTCGTTCCTCACCGCTTTGGCTCCTGGACAGGTCCGCAAGGGCGTCGTGTCCTCGATTGTCAACTTCGGCGCGTTCGTCGACCTGGGCGGCGTGGATGGCCTCGTGCATGTCTCCGAGCTTTCGTGGAAGCACATCGAGCACCCGAACGAGGTCGTCTCCGTCGGTCAAGAGGTCGAGGTCGAGGTTCTCGACATCGACATGGATCGCGAGCGCGTCTCCCTGTCGCTCAAGGCGACACAGGAGGACCCATGGGCCGTGTACGCTCGCACCCACGCCATCGGTCAGATTGTGCCGGGCAAGGTCACTAAACTCGTTCCGTTCGGCGCATTCGTGCGCGTGTACGACGGCATTGAGGGGCTCGTGCACATCTCGGAGTTGGCTGTGCGCCACGTCGAGCTTCCCGAGCAGGTTGTCCAGGCCGACGAAGAGGTGTTCGTCAAGATCATCGACATCGACCTCGAACGGCGTCGCATCTCGCTGTCCATCAAGCAGGCCAACGAGGGTGTCGACCCTGCGGGCGAGGACTTCGACCCGGCCCTGTACGGCATGACCGCCGAATACGACGAGGCTGGCAACTACAAGTACCCCGTGGGCTTCGATGCCGAGAGCCAGGAGTGGCAAGAGGGCTTCGACGTTCAGCGCGAGGCGTGGGAAGCCGAGTACGCCAAGGCGCACGAGCGTTGGGAGGCGCACAAGGCGTTCGTGGCCAAGCAGGATGCGCAGGCGGCTCAGGCCGAGGTGACGGAGCCTGCGGCTGCGCGAAAGCGTGGGCGCGGCGACGACGGCGGCGCAGCGACGTCGTACTCCTCCCACGACGATGACACGTCGGATGCTGGCACGTTGGCATCGGACGAGCGCCTCGCAGCACTGCGCGAGAAGCTCACCGGCAACTAGCCTGCACGCGATGAGTGAGGGGCCTCGACCATAAGGTCGGGGCCCCTTGTCGTCGCGGGGGACCGTGGCGGGGCGATGTTGCGCGGGGACCATCTTCCGTGACAGCATTTGCCGGTGCTACGCATTGGGTTGACCGGCGGAATCGCCGCTGGCAAGTCCACGGCAGCCGAGCGTTTTGCCGAACGTGGCGCACGGGTCATCGATCACGATCACTTGGCGCGGCGTGTCGTCGAGCCGGGTTCGGCGGCACTCGCGGACATCGTGGGCGAGTTTGGCGACCGCGTGGTCAAGGGCGGAGTGCTCGACAGGGCTTCATTGGCTGCCACTGTCTTTGGGGACGATCAGGCGCGGCTGCGGCTTGAGGAGATCATCCACCCCTACGTTCACGCTGCGGCACATGCCGCTGATCGGCAAGCACGTAGCGAGGGGGTCGCGGTGGTGGTGCACGACATCCCTCTGCTCGTCGAAACCGGACAAGGAAACGATTTCGATCTGGTGGTCTGTGTGACGGCTCCCGTGCACGTGAGGATTGCTCGCCTCCAGGAAAAGCGCGGGCTGACGCACGAACAGGCGGTGGACCGCATCGTGGCGCAGGCTTCCGATGACGAGCGCGCGGCGGTGTGCGATATCGCGCTGGACGGTTCTGGTCCCGTTGCATGGTTGCGCGCACAGGTAGACGAGTTCTGGTCCAGCCACCTACCGTGACTGGTTGTCGTGTCTGACTCCGGGACTACCGTTGGGGTATGACGTCCGACTTGCGCCGCGCCGAGAACCCGTTCCAGGTCGTTTCTGAGTATCGGCCTTCCGGTGACCAGCCTGCGGCAATCGAGGATCTGGTCAGGCGCATCCAAGCGGGCGAGCCCGACGTGGTACTGCTCGGTGCCACAGGAACCGGAAAGTCGGCCACCACGGCGTGGTTGATCGAGCGCCTGCAGCGGCCCACGTTGGTGATGGCCCACAACAAGACCCTTGCCGCCCAGTTGGCGAACGAGTTCCGGGACCTCATGCCGCACAACGCAGTCGAGTACTTCGTGAGTTACTACGACTACTACCAGCCCGAGGCGTACGTTCCCCAAACTGACACGTTCATCGAGAAGGACTCCTCGATCAACGAGGAGGTCGAAAGGCTGCGGTATTCGGCCACCAACTCGTTGCTGACCAGACGCGATGTGATCGTGGTCTCCTCGGTGTCCTGCATCTATGGACTCGGTACACCTGAGGAATACATCGAGGGCATGGTGAGTGTGCAGGTCGGTGACGTGGTGCCTCGTGATGCGCTGTTGCGCGAGTTCGTGCAGATGCAGTATGCGCGCAACGACTTGGCCTTCACTCGGGGGACCTTTCGTGTGCGTGGCGACACGGTGGAGATCATCCCCGTATACGAGGAACTGGCCATTCGTATCGAGATGTTTGGCGACGAGGTGGAGGCCCTGTACACCCTGCATCCCCTCACCGGGCAGGTTGTCGCAAAGCGCGATCAGGTACACATCTTCCCGGCCTCGCACTACGTGGCGAGCGAACGGCGCATGAGCACGGCAATCTCAACCATCGAGCAGGAGTTGGGGCAACGGCTGCAGGAGTTGGAACGCCAAGGCAAGTTGCTTGAGGCGCAACGACTCAAGATGCGCACGACGTTCGACCTGGAGATGATGCGTTCCGTCGGCACGTGCAGCGGCATCGAGAACTACTCGCGACACATCGAGCAACGCGAGCCCGGGACACCCCCACACACACTCCTGGACTACTTCCCCGACGACTTTCTGCTGGTCATCGACGAAAGCCACGTGACGGTGTCGCAGATAGGCGCGATGTACGAGGGCGACGCGTCCCGCAAGCGCACGCTCGTCGACCATGGATTCCGGCTTCCCTCCGCGTTGGACAACCGACCGCTGCGGTGGGACGAGTTTCAGGAACGGATCGGGCAGACCGTGTATCTCTCGGCTACACCCGGTCCGTACGAATTGGGTAAGGCGGACGGCGTTGTCGAGCAGATCATTCGGCCGACGGGTTTGGTGGACCCGCAGATTGTGGTGAAACCCACCGAAGCTCAGATAGACGATCTGCTTCAGCAGATTCGCTTGCGCGTCGACAGGGACGAGCGGGTCCTCGTGACCACGCTGACCAAGAAGATGGCCGAAGATCTCACCGAGTACCTCTCCGACCGGGACGTCCGAGTCGAGTACTTGCACTCCGATGTGGACACCCTCAAGCGCGTGGAACTGTTGAGGGACCTGCGTATGGGTCGTTTCGATGTGCTCGTCGGTATCAACCTCCTGCGCGAGGGTCTGGATCTGCCCGAAGTGTCCCTGGTCAGCATCCTCGACGCCGACAAGGAGGGTTTTTTGAGGTCGGGGACGTCACTCGTCCAGACAATCGGACGCGCCGCACGCAACGTGTCGGGTGAGGTTCACATGTATGCCGACACGGTGACGGCATCCATGGCGGCGGCGATCGACGAGACCAATCGGCGTCGCGAGAAGCAGGTGGCGTACAACAGGGAAAAGGGAATCGATCCGACTCCGCTGCGCAAGAAGATCAGCGACATCACGCAGATGCTGGCGCGCGAAGAGGCCGACACCATTGCCACGCTGCGCGACGTCGACAAGGGCACCACGAAACCCGCTGCGGCGGCAACCGCGAGAGGCGCTGGGCGGCCAGCGCAGGATCTCGCCGCGCTGGTCGAGGAGCTATCGGCACAGATGCGCGCCGCCGCTGCACAGTTACAGTTCGAACTAGCGGCGCGCTTGCGCGACGAGGTGGCGGAACTGAAAAGGGAACTGCGTCAGATGATGCAAGCGGGTTAGGATGGCGATCCCTATGATGGCGGGGTGACGACAGGCGCCGTATGGGCCATCACGCTCATGGCAGTGGTATCGGTCATGGCCTTCGACTTCGTCGTGGTTGTCCGAACACCACACGAGCCCTCTTTCCGCGAGTCGGTCACCTGGACCCTGTTCTATGTGGCCGCAGCCACCGTGTTTGGCTTGTCGATGCTGTGGTGGCGAACGCCCGTCCAGGACGGCGCTGGCGAGTTCTTCGCGGGCTATCTCACCGAATGGTCACTGTCCGTCGACAATCTCTTCGTCTTCTTGGTGATCCTCAGCAGGTTTGCTGTGCCCGGCCTGTACCGGCAGCGCGTGTTGCTGTTCGGCGTAATCCTGGCGCTTGTGCTGCGCGGAGTCTTCATCGCGGCGGGAGCTGCCGCGCTTGGCGCTTTTACGTGGGTCTTCTACCTGTTTGGTGCCTTCCTGCTGTGGACGGCCATCTCTGTCGCGCGCGAAGGCGGCGCGGATCACGGCGCCGTCGCCTACCGAGAGAATGCGCTCATGCGTGCGGTGCGGCGATTCGTCCCCGCGACGGATGGCTATCGGGGGGCAGCAGTGGTGGTGCGGGATGGCGGCCGCATCGCGATGACACCACTCCTTCTTGTGATGATTGCGATCGGTTCCACCGACGTCCTTTTCGCCCTCGATTCGATCCCAGCGATCTTTGGCCTGACGCAAGACGCCTACCTGGTCTTCACGGCCAACGCTTTCGCGCTGATGGGTTTGCGGCAACTGTTCTTTGTGGTGGAGGGACTGCTCAAGCGTCTCAAATACCTCTCGTATGGGCTGGCAGCGGTGTTGGGGTTCATCGCCGTGAAACTGGTGTTGGAGGCTCTTCACGCCAACACGCTGCCGTTCATTAACCAAGGCCACGGCGTCGGCTGGGCGCCGACGATCCCTACCTGGATGTCGCTGGTGGTGATCGTTGCGGCGATCGGGGGATCTGCGTTGGTGAGCGTGGCGGTCACCCCCAGCAACACGGGGCGTCAGGAAAGGCCCTCCCCGCGCTCGTGAGCCACCGCACCGGGGCTCTTGCGGTTCTTCCACCACGGTCCCAGGTGGCCATCCCAAGGGCGGATGTCGATGCGGGCCACGGCCGCGACAATCACGTACGGGTCCTCTGCCAAGAGGTCCTCGACGTGTTGTTTGGTGGGCGCGGAAGCGATCAGGAGCGCGCCGGGCTCTGCCTCGTCATGGAACTGCCCGTAACCGATCATCGCACCGGCGTCGGCAAGCGCGGCGAGGTACCACAGATGCTCGTCGAGAGCAGTGGCTCGCACGGAGTTTCGCGTGTCGTAGGTGTAGTGGACGATCCACAAAGACATGAGACCATTTTGGTCCGGTGGAACAGGTCGCGGAACGTGACTGTTGACCCAGTCCGAGCACAAAACCAGATTCGAACACGTGTTCGACAATATTCACGTAGGGTGGCGTTGTGAACGACAAGTTGATAGTGCGTGGAGCGCGCGAACACAACCTCAAGGGTGTGGACCTCGCATTGCCACGCGACGCCCTCATCGTGTTTTCGGGCCTGTCCGGTTCGGGCAAGTCATCCCTCGCATTCGATACAATCTTTGCAGAAGGCCAGCGCCGGTACGTGGAGTCGTTGAGCGCCTACGCACGGCAGTTCTTGGGCCAGATGGACAAGCCGGATGTGGACTTCATTGAGGGCCTGTCGCCCGCCGTGTCGATCGACCAGAAGTCGACCAACAGGAACCCCAGATCCACGGTCGGCACCATCACTGAGGTGTACGACTATCTCCGACTCCTATTCGCACGTGTGGGCGTTGCCCACTGCCCAGTGTGCGGGGAGGAAGTGAAGTCTCAGACGCCGCAGCAGATCGTGGACTCGGTGTTGACGCTCGCGGAGGGGACGCGTTACCAGGTTCTCGCGCCCATGGTGCGGGGCCGCAAGGGTGAGTATGCGGACCTCTTCGCCGACCTTCAGCAGCAAGGTTTCGCGCGAGCGAGAGTAGATGGAGAGTCGGTGCAGGTGAGCGACCCTCCCGCTTTGGAGAAGAAGCTCAAGCACACCATCGAGGTGGTCGTAGACCGCCTCGTCGCCCGGGACGGCGTGCGGCAACGGCTCGCCGACTCGGTGGAGACGGCCTTGAGACTGGCCGACGGCCTCGTGATCATCGATCCCGTCGACGGCGATGCGCCCGCGCGGCGCTACTCGGAAAGGAGGGCATGCCCCAACGACCACGTCTTGAACCTCGAAGAGATGGAGCCACGCACGTTCTCCTTCAACGCCCCGTACGGCGCGTGTCCGGAGTGCACCGGCATCGGTGTGCGACTCGAGGTGGATCCAGCATTGGTGGTGCCCGATCCGAGTAAGTCGCTTGCCCAGGGGGCGATTGCGCCGTGGGAGTCCATGGCATCGGACTACTTCGGTCGCATGGTGCGGGCCCTCGCAGAAGACGTCGGTTTCTCAGTCGACACGCCGTTCCAAGACCTACCGGTGCAGGCGCGCGAGTCGTTGTTGGTGGGAAAGGACTATGAGGTCCACGTACGTTTCCGCAACCGATACGGGCGGGAACGGCAGTACACGACGGGCTTTGAGGGAGCCATCACGTGGCTCGAACGGCTTCACAGTCAGACGGAGTCCGACTACTCGCGGGAGAAATACGAGCAATACATGCGGGAGGTTCCGTGTCCCGTCTGTCACGGCGCGCGGCTCAAACCCGAGGTGCTCGCGGTCACCATCGGCGACAAGTCGATCGCCGAGGTGTGTGAGTTGTCCATTCGCGACGCGCGCAGTTTTCTGTCGCGGGTCGCGTGGGGGCAACGCGCGCTGCACATCGCCACGCAGGTGCTCAAGGAGATCGACGCGCGGCTCGGCTTCCTGCTCGATGTGGGCCTGGACTACCTCACGCTGGCGCGGGCCGCTGGTACGCTGTCAGGGGGCGAGGCCCAACGGATTCGTCTGGCGACACAGATCGGCTCCGGTCTGGTGGGCGTGCTCTACGTACTCGACGAGCCGAGCATCGGGCTCCACCAGCGTGACAATCGCCGACTCATCGAGACACTCACCCGTTTGCGCGACTTGGGCAACACGCTCATTGTGGTGGAGCATGACGAGGATACGATCCGCACCGCCGATTGGGTGGTCGACATTGGTCCCGGGGCTGGAGAACACGGGGGCCACGTGGTGCATTCGGGTACCTACGCCGACCTGCTGACGAACGAGATGTCAATCACCGGCGCCTATGTGTCTGGGCGACGGACCATACCCTTGCCCGCATGCCGTCGCACTGCCGACTTCAGCCGCAAGATCACCGTCGTGGGTGCGCGTGAGCACAACCTCCAGGACATTGACGTGTCCTTCCCCTTGGGCGTGCTGACGGCGGTGACGGGAGTGTCCGGGTCCGGCAAGTCCACGCTCGTCAACGCAATCCTGTACACGGCCCTCGCCAACGAACTCAACGGGGCGCGGCAGGTGCCAGGTCGGCACACCCGTATCGTGGGCACCGATCAACTGGACAAGATTGTGCACGTCGATCAAGGTCCCATCGGGCGCACCCCACGGTCCAACCCGGCGACCTACACCGGGGTGTGGGACAAGGTCCGCAAACTCTTCGCAGAAACTCAAGAAGCCAAGATGAGAGGCTACGGGCCCGGTCGTTTCTCGTTCAACGTCAAAGGTGGCAGGTGTGAATCCTGTTCGGGTGACGGCACGTTGAAAATTGAGATGAACTTCCTACCGGACGTCTACGTTCTGTGCGAGGTCTGCAAGGGTGCACGGTACAACCGGGAGACGCTTGAGGTGCATTTCAAGGGCAAGAGCGTCGCCGACGTGCTCAACATGCCCATCGAAGAGGCCGCCGGGTTCTTCGCGGCGATCCCGGCGATCTCGCGGCACCTGTCGACCCTTGTTGATGTGGGTTTGGGCTACGTGCGGCTCGGGCAACCCGCGCCGACGTTATCGGGCGGCGAGGCCCAGCGCGTCAAACTCGCTTCGGAGTTGCAGCGCCGTTCCACGGGGCGCACCGTCTACGTTCTGGACGAGCCCACGACCGGCCTTCACTTTGAGGACGTGAAGAAACTCATGAACGTGCTTCAAGGCCTCGTAGACAAGGGCAACACCGTCATCGTGATCGAACACAACCTCGATGTCATCAAGTCTGCCGACTGGGTCCTCGACATGGGTCCGGAGGGAGGCTCTGGTGGTGGGAAAGTGGTCGCCGAAGGCACCCCAGAGGATGTGGCGAACCGTCCCAATTCTCACACGGGAAAGTTCTTGGCCGGTGTACTAGGGGCCCGTGCTCCGATGGCCGCTCCCGCCTAGGCTGTCATCGTGCCCGACCCTTCCCAATACCGTCCCCCGCCCGGCAGTATCCCCACGGCACCGGGCGTCTACCGCTTTCGCGACCCACACGGCCGGGTCGTGTACGTCGGCAAGGCCAAGAGTCTGCGGTCGCGACTGAGCAACTATTTCCAACCGCTGGCGGCACTCCACCCCCGCACCCGGCTCATGGTGACGACGGCGGCGTCGGTCGAGTGGACGGTCGTGCGCAACGAGGTCGAGGCACTCATCCTCGAACATTCCTGGATCAAGCAATTCGACCCGCGCTTCAACGTGGTGTTCAAAGATGACAAGTCGTACCCATTCCTCGCCGTCACCATGAACGAAAGGTTCCCCCGCATGCAGGTCATGCGTGGCGACCGTAAGAAGGGCGTACGGTACTTCGGCCCGTACGCGAAGGCGTGGGCGATTCGGGAGACTGTCGACACCCTCCTCACCGTCCTGCCAGTGAGGACCTGCTCGCCTGGGGTGTTCCGCAAGGCACAGCGCCAGGGGCGCCCCTGCCTCTTGGGCTACATCGACAAGTGTGCGGCGCCGTGCGTCGGCCGTGTCAGCGAGCAGGAGCATCGAGAACTCGCTGACAAGGTGTGCCAGGTTCTCGCTGGCGACGCCAAGCCACTGATTAGGGAACTGACGCGCACCATGGAAGAGGCGGCGGCACGGGAGGATTTCGAGGTCGCAGCACGCACGAGAGACCGTCTGCGCGCACTGACAAGCGTGTTGGAGCGCAATGCGATGGTGTTGTCCCCAGGCGTCGCCGTGGACGTCTTCAGCCTGGTCGACGACGAGTGGGAGGCGGCGGCACACGTTTTCTACGTGCGCGACGGGCGCATCACCGGTGAACGGGGTTGGATAGTCGACAAGCCCGAGCCACTCGAGGTCGGACCCATGGTGGCGGCCTTGCTTCAGGAGGCCTATACTACGGCGGACTCGGTGCCGCCAGAGATCGTCGTTCCTGCCGTGCCCGCCGAGGCCGAAGCGTTGCGACAGATTCTTCGCGGGGTGCGCGGCGGGAACGTTACCATCAGGGTGCCGTCACGCGGCAAGAAGGCCGAACTAGCCGAGTCCGGCAGGCGCAACGCTCAGCAGGTGCTCGATCAACATCGCCTCAAGCGCGCGTCAGACCTGACGACTCGTTCCGAAGCGTTGCGGGACCTCCAGGAGTACCTTGCGCTCGACGAGGCGCCATTGCGCATCGAGTGTTACGACATCTCGCACACCCAGGGCACCCATCAGGTGGGGTCGATGGTCGTGTTCGAGGACGCCCTACCGCGCAAGAAGGAGTACCGCCAGTTCTCCATCGGGGACGCCGTGGACGACACCGCGGCCATGAATCAGGTGCTGACACGGCGCTTCGCACGCTACCTGAAGGAGACGGAACTGCCGCCCGACGAACGCGAGAGCGCTCGGTTTGCTTACCCTCCGCACCTGGTGGTGGTCGACGGAGGGCCGCCGCAGGTGGCCGCGGCGCGCCAGGCCATGGACGAGGTGGGTGTGCCCCACATCCCCGTGGTGGGTTTGGCAAAACGACTGGAAGAGGTGTGGCTTCCCGGGGTGGACTTTCCTGTGATCCTGCCGCGCGGCTCCGAGGCGCTGTATCTGTTGCAGCGCGTGCGCGATGAGGCGCATCGTTTCGCGATCCGTCACCACCGGGCCAAACGCGGCAAGGCCATGAAGGCGTCCGCGCTTGACAACGTCCCGGGCGTGGGTCCTACTCGGGCCAAGGCGCTCCTGAGGCACTTCGGCTCGCTGCCGGCGCTCAAGGAGGCCTCCGTCGAACAGATTGCGCGTGTTCCCGGCATCGGCGCGGCGACCGCCCGCGCGATTGACGCGAGCCTGCGCTCGGACAGTGGCATCCTGGACCCATGACGGATGAGGCTCAGCCAGTCACCTATCCCTCCGGAATTCGCAAGCCGGAGTTCGACGCTCCTGCAGTGACCCCGGAAGTGATGATTCTCACCGGAATGTCGGGTGCGGGCCGGACGCGGGCCGCGGCGACGTTGGGAGATCTTGGCTGGTACGTCGTCGACAATCTGCCCCCGCAACTCTTGGGGGGTCTGGTGACGATGGTGGGTCGGGAACCGCAGGACCGCCTCGCAGTGGTGGTTGATGTGCGAGGACGTGACTTCTTCCAAGACGTCGAAACGGTGCTGGATGATCTCGCGGCCCGCGGCATCGACGTCAGGCTCCTCTTCTTGGACGCCTCGGATGATGCGCTCGTGCGGCGTTTCGAGGAAGCCAGGCGCCCGCACCCCCTGCAAAACGATGGAACGCTGTTGGAGGGCATCAACCGCGAACGAGCATTGGTGGAGGCGCTCAAGGACCGCGCCGATGTGGTGGTCGACACGAGCGACCTCAATGTCCACGAGTTGCGCGACGCCATCACGGGCGAAGCCGGTCACACCGACCGGCCGCTGTCGGTGAACATCGTGTCGTTCGGATTCAGCAACGGATTGCCGTCGGACGCGGACTTCGTGGCGGACGTCAGATTCTTGCCGAACCCGCATTGGGTGCCCGCGTTGCGTCCCCTGACCGGGCTCGACGAAGCGGTGCGGGATCACGTGTTGTCTTCGGATGGTGCCGGACAGTTCCTCGAGACGTACACCGCGATGCTCGAATCCGTGTTGTCGTTGTACCGGGCCCACGACAAGCATTCGGTCACGGTCGCGATCGGCTGCACTGGTGGCAAGCATCGCTCGGTGGCGATTGCCGAAGAAATCGGCGCACGCCTGCGCGCCCACCGCGACCAGGTCAGGGTCACGCATCGGGACCGGCCGACGCAATGAGGCCTGCGTCTGTGGTCGCACTCGGTGGCGGGCACGGGCTCCACACGAGTCTGACAGCTTTGCGTCACGTCACAGACGACCTGACTGCGGTCGTCACGGTCGCCGACGACGGCGGCTCCTCCGGCAGGCTGCGTGAAGAGATGGGGATCGTCCCGCCGGGCGACTTACGAATGGCGCTGAGCGCATTGTGCGAGGATGGCGAGTGGGGCCGAACCTGGCGGGACGTGTTGCAGACACGGTTCTCCACGCCCGGACCGCTCGACGGCCATGCGTTGGGGAATCTTCTGATCGCGGGGTTGTGGGAACGCACTGGCGATGTCGTGGAGGGCCTCGAATGGGTGGCCCGCTTGCTACGGGCTCAGGGCAGGGTGCTGCCGCTGGCCGAGGAACCCCTCCAGATCTCGGCACTGGTCTACGGCGAGCACACGAGTTCGGTGGCGCGCGGACAAGTGGCGGTCGCCACGGCGGGTGGACGCGTGTCTGGGCTGAGCATCGAACCTGCTCGACCGCGCGTGCCGCAGGTAACACTCGACGCGATCGCGGGGTCCTCGGCGGTGGTGCTCGGACCCGGCTCCTGGTATACGTCGGTGCTGGTGCATTTCTTGGTCGAACCGGTGGCGCGGGCTCTCGTCGAGGCTGGCCCACGCACGGTGCTGACCCTCAATATCGCGTACGAAGACGCGGAAACCGAGGGCTCTGATCGGGTGGACGACGTGCGCGCGCTTCGGCGCCTCGAACCCGCTTTCCGGCCCGCCGTCGTCCTGGCCGACGCGTCGCACGGGCTCGACCGGGAACTCTTGGCGGAGATCGACGGTTGGGGCTCTCGGCTGGTCGTGCATGAACTCAGACGCTCCGATGCACTGGACCGTCATGACGTGGCGCGGCTCGCGCAAGCCTACGCGCAGGCACTGGGCAGCCTTTCGGACTGAGAAGGACACGCCGAGATGGCAGGATGGGGCACATGGCGCTCACGGCACAGGTGAAGGACGAACTGGCGCGCGTCGCCGTCGAAAGGATGTCGTCTCGAAAGGCTGAGATCGCGACGACTCTGCGATTCGCTGGCGGGCTACACATTGTGTCCGGTCGCATCGTGATAGAAGCGGAACTGGACACGGCGGCGGCCGCGCGACGGCTGCGCACGTTCATTCACGAGGTGTACAACCTTGGCTCGGAAATCATCGTCGTGTCCGGTGGCGCACTGAAGCGTGGCAATCGCTACGTCGTGCGGGTCGTCAAGGAGGGCGAGTCGTTGGCACGTCAGACCGGCCTCCTCGACCACCGGGGCCGTCCCGTGCGCGGACTGCCACCACAGGTCGTGGGTGGCTCTGTCGAGGACACCGTGGCCGCGTGGCGGGGCGCGTTCCTGGCGCATGGTTCGCTTACGGAGCCTGGCCGTTCGGCGAGCCTTGAGGTGACGTCGCCGGGGCCGGAGGCGGCGCTTGCCTTGGTGGGTGCGGCGCGCAGGCTAGGAATCACCGCCAAGTCTCGCGAGGTGCGCGGCGTGGACCGGGTCGTGATTCGCGATGGGGACGCGATCTCGGGGCTGTTGGCGCGTTTGGGAGCGCACGACTCCGTACTGGAGTGGGAGAACAAGCGGACGCGGCGCGAGGTGCGGGGCACAGCCAACCGGCTCGCAAACTTTGACGACGCCAACCTGCGACGTTCGGCCCAAGCCGCCGTGGCCGCATCGGCTCGGGTCGAACGGGCCTTCGAGATCCTCGCGGACGAGGTTCCCGAACACCTTCGAGAGGCGGGAACCTTGCGGATGGCGAACCGCGATGCGTCGCTTGAAGAGCTGGGCCGCCTCGCAACCCCACCGCTCACCAAGGATGCCGTAGCAGGCAGGATTCGTCGCCTGTTGGCCACCGCCGACAAGAGGGCCAAGGACCTCGGCATTCCCGATACAGAAGCCGGCATCAACCAAGAGTTGTTGCGGTACGAGTGATGTTCTCGGCACGCACACGACGGGGCGTGCGAGGGACCTTCGTCGCGTGCCAGTGATGCGGCGCAGGTAGTAGGCTGACGCCAGTGGCTCGTTTCGGCGGGCCCCCCGCGCGAGGCGCGCAGACCACATCCCTAAAACCGCGCGTGAGCGCGCGAGCCGAGGAGACACAGTGACCATCAAGGTCGGAATTAACGGCTTCGGTCGTATTGGACGCAACTTCTACCGCGCGATCGTGGCGTCGGGCGCTGACATCGAGGTGGTGGGCGTCAATGACCTCACCGACAACAAGACGCTCGCACACCTTCTCAAGTACGACACCGTGTTGGGAGTTTTCCCCGACACGGTCACGTACGACGACGAGAACATCATCGTCGCCGGCAAAGCCATTCGTGCCCTTGCCGAGCGCGAGCCCAGCAACCTGCCCTGGGCCGAGCTCGGTGCGGACATTGTCATCGAATCCACGGGGTTCTTCACGGATGCAACCAAGGCGAACGCCCACATCGCGGCGGGCGCCAAGAAGGTCATCATCTCCGCTCCTGCGAAGAACGAAGACGGCACGTTCGTCGTCGGTGTGAACCACACCGACTATGACCCCACCACGCAGCACATCGTCTCGAACGCCTCGTGCACCACGAACTGCCTGGCGCCCGTTGCGAAGGCCCTCAACGACGCCATCGGCATCGACAAGGGTCTGATGACGACGATCCACGCCTACACCGGCGACCAGAACCTGCAGGACGGCCCCCACAAGGACCTGCGCCGCGCCCGCGCGGCCGCGCAGAACATCGTCCCCACCTCGACCGGTGCTGCCAAGGCCGTTGCCCTGGTGTTGCCGGAACTCAAGGGAAAGTTGGACGGATTCGCGATGCGCGTTCCGACCATCACGGGTTCGGCCACCGACCTGACCTTTACCGCCTCGCGCGAGGTCACGGTGGAGGAGGTCAACGCGGCGGTCAAGGCCGCAGCGGATGGGGCCATGGCTGGCACCCTTGAGTACACCGAGGATGACATCGTCTCTTCGGACATCGTGGGCAACCCGCACCAGAGCATCTTCGACGCCAAGTTGACCAGGGTCTCTGGCGACATGGTGAAGATCGTGGCCTGGTATGACAATGAATGGGGCTACGCCACGAGCCTCGTCAAGCTGACGTCGTACGTCGGCGAGCGCCTTTAACACTCCCGTGAGAAACGTCCGTGCACGCGACCTGCGTGTGCGGACGTTTCTCTGTGACGACTAAGGAAGACTGACATGCTGAAGACGATTGACAGCCTGGGCGACCTCACCGGCAAGAAGGTGTTGGTGCGTTCCGACCTCAATGTGCCGCTCGACGGCACCACCATTACGGACGACGGCCGCGTGCGCGCCTCGGTCCCCACCATCGAGAAGCTCCTGGCGGCAGGCGCCGCCGTCATCGTGACGGCGCACCTGGGTCGACCCAAGGGTGCGCCGGAGGACAAGTACTCGTTGGCGCCCGCAGCCGCGCGTTTGGCGCAGTTGCTAGGCAAGCCGGTCTCGCTCGCGTCCGACCTCGTCGGCGAGTCGGCCAAGGCCACCGTCGCGGCGCTCAAGCCCGGCCACGTCGCCATGCTCGAGAATGTGCGTTTCGACGCTCGGGAAACCTCCAAGATCGACGAAGAGCGCGAAGCCCTCGCCGCAGAACTCGCCACGCTTGCCGACGTGTTCGTATCCGACGGATTCGGTGTGGTGCACCGCAAGCAGGCTTCGGTGTACGACATTGCCAAGGTGTTGCCAGCGGCCGCGGGCCTGCTGGTCCAAAAGGAGGTCGAGTCCCTCAGCAAGGCCGTCGTCGACCCGGCCCGCCCCTACGCCGTCGTGCTCGGCGGCTCCAAGGTTTCGGACAAGTTGGGCGTCATCGCCAACCTGCTGACCAAGGCCGACCGCCTGCTGATCGGTGGAGGCATGGTCTTCACCTTCCTCAAGGCCCAGGGCTACGAGGTGGGCAGTTCACTACTCGAGGAAGACCAGGTCGATACCGTCAAGGGCTACCTGGCAACCGCCGCGGCCAATGGCGTAGAGATTGTGCTGCCCACCGACATCGTCGTGGCAACCGGATTCGCCGCGGACGCCGAACATGACGTGGTCGCGGCCGACGCGATTCCCGCCGACCGCATGGGTCTTGACATCGGTCCCAAGTCGGCCACGTTGTTCGCCTCCAAGATCGTGGACGCCAAGACGATCGTCTGGAACGGCCCGATGGGCGTGTTCGAGTTCGATGCGTTTGCGAGCGGCACCAAGGCCGTGGCTCAGGCCCTGATCGATGCCGAAGGCTTCTGCGTGGTCGGCGGCGGTGACTCGGCTGCCGCGGTCCGGATCCTCGGTTTCGACGAGGCGGGCTTCGGTCACATCTCCACGGGTGGCGGCGCGTCACTCGAACTTCTCGAAGGCAAGACCCTCCCGGGCCTGGCCGTGCTGGAGGGCTGACACATGGAACGCATCCCGCTCATCGCAGGCAACTGGAAGATGAACCTCGACCACCTCGAGGCTACGCACACCGTGCAGAAGCTTGCGTGGCTTCTGCGCGACGCCAAGCATGACTTCTTGTCCGTTGAGGTGGCCGTGCTCGCGTCTTTCACGTCACTACGCTCTGTGCAGACGCTCGTGGATGCCGACAAGTTGGAACTCAAGTACGGGGCCCAGGATGTCTCTGAACACGACGCTGGCGCCTACACGGGTGAGGTGGCTGGCAGCCAGTTGGCGAAGCTCGGTTGCGACTTCGTCGCGGTAGGCCACTCCGAACGCCGCCAGTACCACGCCGAGACGGACGATGTGGTGGCCAAGAAGTCCAAGGCCGCGTTCGACCACGGGATCGTCCCGATCGTGTGTGTGGGTGAGGGGCTCGACGTTCGCAAGGCAGGAGACCAGGTGGCGTACACCCTGGCTCAAGTCGACGGAGCGTTGAAGGGCCTGCCTGCCGACAAGGCCAAGGACGTGGTCATTGCCTATGAGCCTGTGTGGGCCATCGGCACGGGCGAGGTGGCCACGCCCGCAGACGCGCAAGAGGTCTGCGGTGCGATCCGCGGTCGCCTGGCGCAGCTGTACGACGCCGAACTCGCCGCCGGTGTGCGCGTCCTGTACGGCGGCTCCGTGAAGTCCGGCTCCATCGCCCAGTTGATGGCCGAGGTGGACGTCGACGGGGCCTTGGTGGGCGGCGCCAGTCTTGACCCTGAGGAGTTCGCGACGATCGCGCGCTTCAGAGAGCACAACACCGCGTGAGCGTGGGGCCCCGTCGTACAACACGCCACGTGCGGCGGGGCCCGTCACGCCCGACGCCCCAGGGGACTCCGGGCGTCGCGTATCCTGGTGCCAACGACTTGAGAGTTCGAGGAGAGCTGTGCAAATACTGACAACCGTCCTGTGGGTGACGCTGGTTGCTACCAGCCTCCTGATGATCGCCCTGGTGCTCGTCCACCGCGGCGGTGGCGGCGGCATCACCGACGTGTTCGGTGGCGGCATCGCCTCCGGCATTCAGAGTTCCGCGGTGGGTGAACGCAATTTGTCCCGGATCACGTGGGGCGTGGCGATCACGTGGGCGCTGTCGATCGTGTTGCTTGGTCTGATCGCCAAGTACGCCAACTAGCCACGCAAAGAAGCAAGGGGTAGGACACCATGGCAGGTGGTAACGCAATTCGCGGGTCGCGCGTCGGCGCAGGTCCGCTGGGCGAGGAGGAGCGCGGCGAATCCGCCCCCCGCGAGATTTTTTCGTACTACTGCGCGAAGGGGCACGTCACGCGGCCCAGTTTCGCCACGGGTGACGACCGTGAAATTCCCGCCGAATGGGACTGCCCCCGGTGTGGCTTGCCCGGTGGTCTGGACCCCGAAAATCCACCGGAGCCGCTACGCAACGAGCCGTACAAGACTCACTTGGCCTACGTGAAGGAGCGGCGCACCGACGCCGAGGGTCAGGCGCTCTTGCAAGAGGCGCTCGACTCCTTGCGCGCTCGCCGCGCGTTCGTCGCCGCAGAGTAGGCGCCGCCCTGGCAGTGCCCGACGACGTCACGTTCGAGGCAATGGATGCGTGCCCGCGCCCGCACGCAGTTCTAGACCGCGGTGGAAGCCGCCGCATCGAGGAGCCACAGCGTGCTTTCGGTGCCCGCAACGGCCGCGGCTGGCAGTCGCAGGTCTCCTGCTAGAGCGCGAGAGACCGCCTCGGCCTTGGGGGCGCCAGCGGCGACTACCCACACCTGCCGCGCGCGGTTGATCGACGCAAGGTTCAGGCTCACGCGCGTGGGCGGCGGCTTGGGGCTGTGGCGCACCGCGACCGCCTCTGCGGAGTCTCCTGCGGCGTAGACGGGATGGCCTGGGAACAGCGACGCGACATGGCCATCGGGTCCCATGCCCAGCATCAGCACGTCCCACGAGGGCGTGCCGTGGAATGCCACCTCCCGCGAGTACGCGTCGGCAGCCTGCTCGGGAGCGCCGAAGTCGTCGGAACTTCCCATGCGGTGGATGTTGTCCTCCGGTAGCGGCACGTGCCCCAGGAGCGCCTCCTGTGCCTGTGCCTCGTTGCGGTCGGGATCGCCGAGGGCAACGAAGCGTTCGTCGCCCCACCACACGTGCACGCTGGTCCAGTTGATGACCGTGACCAGTGGGGAGGCTGCCAACGAGGCGAGTAGGCCGATGCCCACGGTGCCACCTGTGAGGACCACGTGCGCAATGCCGCGGTGAGCGACGGTGTCGGTGACAGCGATTCCCAGGCGCGCAGCCGTCGCGTCCGCGACGGCCTGCTGATCGGGGTAGATGACAACACGGCGCATCAGCAGTGCACGACCTCGTGAAGAGCCTCGCCATAGACCGGGTCGTCGTCCATGCGCCGCAACTCCTCTGCGAGGCACTCGCTCAGGGACCGCGATGGCAGCGTGATGATGTGGTCGGGCTGGCCCGGTTGGCTGAGTGTGGCGTTGAGACCGTCGGGGCGGCGGATGCCAATCTCGCCCGCGGGTGTATCCAGACAGACCGAAACGAGTCCGGTGGCCTCGGGATCGTAGGTGGCCTCGAACTCACAACCCAGTGTGCGGCGTAGCCACGCCCCGAGCAGCAGAATCGATGGCGAGTTGACGTCGCCGTGGACCCGGGCCATCGTGACGCGTCGATCGCTCACCTGCTCCAAGGCGGAGGCCAGGAGTGCGCGCCAGCGGGTGACGCGGCTCCAGGCCAGATCGGTGTCTCCGGCTCGATAGCCGTCCGAGAGGGCACACAGGACGGAGGCGGGGTTACCAGCGCCCTTCGTGTCGGTGATGCGCCGTTGTGCCATGGCACCGAGCCCCGTCGATGATGGCGCGAGCGGAACGATAGCCGGCCACCACGCGACGATCGGCGCATCGGGCAACAGCAGGGGTGTGACAAGGGTGTCGGCATGCTCCATCGCCGCCAGGGGCGGCCGGAGGACCACCACCTCGGAGGCGCCCGCGTCGCCGCCCACGCGAATCTGAGCGTCGAGCACGCGAGAGGACTCCTGGGGCGACAAGACCACGATGCGGCACGGGTGCTCGCGGGAAGCCACGTTGGCCGTGCTGATCGCCTCCTCGGCGTCAGCGTCGGACGCGTCGATTACCAGCGTCATGACACGCCCCAGCGTGATGACTCCACCCTCCTTGCGCAGGCGCAGGAGTTCCGCATTGATGTCAACAGTGCTGGTGCCAGGCAGGTCGAGAATCATGGACGCCTCCACACGCGCCCGTCGCGCGCCATCATACGGTTCGCTTGACTTGGACCCCAGGTGCCGGAGCGGTACTGCTCGGGTTGGCCCTGCGTCGCCCAGAACTCTGCGATGGGGTCGAGTATGCGCCAGGACAGCGCCACCTCTTCATGGCGGGGAAACAGCGGGGGGTCGCCCAACAGGACGTCGAGGATGAGTCGTTCGTAGGCCTCCGGCGACTCGTCGGTGAACGCATTGCCGTAGGCAAAGTCCATGGTGACATCGCGGACCTCCATCGCTGTTCCGGGAACCTTGGAGCCGAACTTGAGCGTGACGCCTTCGTCGGGCTGGACGCGAATGACCAGGGCGTTCGTACCGACGTCGGAGCCCTCGATCTGTTGGAAGTATGGCGAGGGGGCCTTCTTGAATACGAGGGCGATCTCCGTCACTCGACGCCCCAGACGCTTGCCCGTGCGCAAGTAGAAGGGCGTGCCGTTCCAGCGCCGGTTGGGGATATCCACTTTGATGGCCGCGTACGTCTCGGTCGTGGAGTCCTGCGCAATGCCGTCTTCTTCGAGGTAGGCGCCGACCCGCTCGCCGCCGCGCCAGCCCGCCGAGTACTGGCCACGAGCCGTGGACGAGGAGAGGTCCTCGGGAAGGGCGACAGCCCTGAGGACCTTTTCCTTCTCCGTACGCAGGTCCGTCGCGCCGAACGACGCAGGCTCTTCCATGGCGGTCAGGGCGAGTAGTTGCAGGAGGTGATTCTGGATGACGTCGCGGGCTGCGCCGATGCCGTCGTAGTACCCCGCCCGACCGCCGATGCCGATGTCCTCTGCCATGGTGATCTGGACGTGGTCCACGTACTGGGAGTTCCAGATCGGCTCGAAGAGTTGGTTCGCGAAGCGCAAGGCGAGGAGGTTTTGTACCGTCTCTTTGCCAAGGTAGTGGTCAATACGGAACACCGCATCGGGCGGGAAGACCTCGCTGACCACCTCGTTGAGTTGGTTCGCGGTCTCGAGGTTGTCGCCGAAGGGTTTCTCGATGACGACCCGGCGCCACGTATTCTCTTGGGGGTCGGACAGTCCCGAGTCCCGCAACTGCGTGATGACTTGCGGGAACGCGGACGGGGGGATCGACAGGTAGAAGGCGTGATTGCCACCCGTGCCGCGTTCGGTGTCGAGATCCTCCACCGTACGGCGCAACTGCGCGAACGCGTCCGGGTCGTCGAACGTGCCCTGGACAAAACGGATGCCTTGGGACAACTGCTCCCAGGTCTCCTCGCGCCACGGCGTGCGAGCGTACTTCTGGACCGAGTCGTGCACGACGCTCGCGAAGTCCTGCTGATTCCAGTCTCTGCGTGCGAAGCCGGTCAGGGCGAACGCGGGGGGAAGCAGTCCTCGGTTCGCGAGGTCGTAGACCGCGGGCATCAACTTCTTGCGAGCGAGGTCGCCCGTAACTCCGAACATGACGAGGCCACAGGACCCCGCAATGCGCGGCAGGCGACGATCCCGCGGATCGCGTAGAGGGTTCACCACGGTCGACTAGCCTCCCAGGGCACAGGCCGCATGCGCCACGTCGTACCGTGACGCGCGACGGTCGGGGTCGTGAACATGCGGGTCCATTTCCACAGTGCCGACCGGCGTGACCACACCACGGACGCCGTGCGCGCACGGTCGCCGCTGGCGGTGCGGGAGGCGACCCGGTCGTCGACGAGGCCAGGCGTGAGTTTTGAGGCCGCTGGTGCGGCGTCGCCCGCCCCCGTGACCGCGCAGTGGGTCGCAGCGCCGCGGCCCACCCACCTGAACTGGAGCGTGCTCACGCAGAGGCCTCCAAGGAATCCTTGGCCTTGGCCACGACATTCTCGGCGGTGAACCCGTATTTCTTGAGCAGAAGAGTTCCCTGCGCCGACTCGCCAAAGTGGTTGACAGCGACGATGCGTCCGGCGTCCCCCACGAACTCGCGCCAGCCCAGCGGCGAACCGGCCTCGACTGACACACGCGCCTTGACGGACGCGGGCAGCACGGATTCGCGGTAGTCGGCATCCTGGCGCTCGAAAAGTTCGCGACACGGCATCGAGATGACGCGCGCCTTGATGGCGTCCTTGGCGAGTTCGTCGCGGGCGGCCAGCGCCACCTGCACCTCGGAACCGGTGGCGATGAGGAGCACGTCGGCGTCCTCGTTCGCGCCAGCGAGTACGTAGGCGCCCTTGGCGAACCCGTCGGGCGACGTGCCCTCGAGCGTCGGCACACCCTGACGCGTCAGGATGAGGCCGCACGGACGGTCCGTGGTTTCGAGCGCGTGCCTCCAAGCCCATGCGGTCTCGTTGGCGTCTGCGGGGCGAATGATGTCGATCCCGGGGATGGCGCGCAACGAGGCAACGTGTTCGATGGGCTGGTGGGTGGGGCCGTCCTCACCCAGACCCACAGAGTCGTGGGTCCACACGAACGTGGTGGGAATGCCCATGAGGGCGGCCAACCGCACCGAGGCGCGCATGTAGTCGGAGAACACCAGGAAAGTCCCGCCGTACACACGTGTCAGTCCGTGGAGCGTGATTCCGTTGAGAATTGTGCCCATGCCGAATTCGCGAATGCCAAAATGCAGGGTCCGGCCATACCACGTCCCTTCCCAAGACTTCACCGAGCGGTGCGGGGGTAGGAACGACTGTTCGCCCTTCATGGTGGTGTTGTTCGACCCCGCGAGGTCGGCCGAACCACCCCACAGTTCGGGAAGCACGGGCGCGAGAGCGGTGAGCACCTCGCCCGAGGCCGCCCGCGTCGCCATCGACGTGCCTGTCTCAAACGTCGGGAGGTGGTCGGCCCAGTTCTCGGGTAGTTCCTTGGCGACCAGACGCTCCAGGAGCACGGCACGCTCCGGCTGTTCGGCCTGCCACTTCGCGAAGCGGCTGTTCCATGCGGAGTGAACGGCCTGGCCACGGTCGTAGACCTTCCGCATGTGCGACAGCACCTGTGGCTCGACTGCGAAGTCCTGCTCGGGGTCGAAACCGAGCGCCGTCTTCAGTCCCGCAACCTCGTCCGCACCGAGCGCCGAGCCATGCACACCGCCAGTGTTCTGCTTCGACGGCGAGGGCCAGCCGATGATCGTACTGAGGGCGATGATCGACGGCTTGCCGGTCTCCGCCTGGGCGTGGTGGATAGCGTCCAGCAGGGCATCGGCGTCCTCCTCGTAGCCGTCGGGGGTGACCCAGTCGACGCGCTGCGTGTGCCAGCCGTATGCCTCGTACCGCTTGAGGACGTCCTCGCCGAACGCAATGTCGGTTTCATGCTCGATGGAGATCTTGTTGTCGTCCCAGATGAGGATCAGGTTGCCGAGTTCCTGCACCCCGGCAAGGGCCGAAGCCTCGGAGGAGACGCCCTCTTGCAGGTCGCCGTCGGAGGCGATGACGTAGATGTGGTGGTCGAACACTGACTCGCCGGGCGCGGCATCGGGGTCCAGCAGGCCACGCTCACGGCGGGAAGCCATCGCCATCCCGACGGCCGATGCGAGGCCGGACCCGAGCGGCCCGGTGGTGATTTCCACCCCTGGGGTGTGCCCGTATTCGGGGTGACCGGGAGTGAGCGAACCCTCGGTGCGCAACTGCTTGAGATCGTCGAGGCTGAGTGGATAGCCGGAGGCAAAGAGTTGCAGGTAGAGCGTGAGCGAGGAGTGGCCGCAGGACAACACGAAGCGGTCACGACCCAGCCACGTCGGGTCCGAAGGGTCGTGGTGCATCACGTTCTGAAACAGCAGGTAGCCGGCGGGGGCCAGCGACATCGCCGTACCGGGATGGCCGTTGCCCACCTTCTCCACAGCATCGGCGGCGAGAACCCGGAGGGTGTCGATCGCGCGGGTATCGAGGTCGGTCCATCCAGTGGCCATGATTCTCCCTTGTCACATCGTCAGGCGGCTTCACCAGACTACCGGCGCTCGCCGCCCATGGGCACGCGTGGGGCCGATGTTCGCGCAGGGCCCACGTACAATCAAGGCATGCCGTCCGCCCCGACGACGCCCACCGACGTCCCCGCACCCTCAGTGGGCCGAGTGCTGTTGGCAACACGGGTGCTCAAGGCGTACGTTTCTCTCACCAAGCCCCGCATCATCGAGCTTCTGCTCATCACCACCCTTCCCACCATGGTGCTTGCGGCCGACGGGTGGCCCGGGGGTTGGCTCATGGTCGCGACGTTGATCGGCGGGACTTTGTCCGCCGGTTCCGCGAACGCGTTCAACAGCTATCTCGACAGGGACATCGACGCGGTGATGAAGCGCACTCAAGGCAGGCCGCTTGTCACCGGGGCGGTGGGTGCGCGTGCTGGGCTGACCTTCGCGTGGATTCTTGGCGCGGTCGCGACGGCGTGGTTCTGGTGGCTGGTCGGGTCGCCGCTTGCCACGCTGTTGTCCGTGGTCGCGATCCTGCTGTACACCGTGGGTTACACCATGGTGTTGAAGCGGCGCACGTCCCAGAACATCGTGTGGGGAGGGGCGGCCGGGTGCATGCCTGTCTTGATCGGCTGGGCTGCCGTCCGGGAGTCGCTCTCGTGGGTGCCCGTCGTGTTGTTCCTCATCATCTTCTTGTGGACACCGCCGCACTACTGGCCGCTCGCGCTGAAGTTCCGCAAGGACTATGAGCACGCCGAGGTGCCGATGCTTCCCGTGGTCGCCACTCCTGTCAAGGTCGCCAAAGAGATGGTGGCCTACGCCGTAGCTATGGTGGTGGTGTCCCTCGCCTTGGTCCCTCTCGCGTCCATGACCTGGATCTATGCGGTCTTGGCGCTCGGGTTCGGCGTGTGGTTCGTGGGAGGGTGTGTGGCACTGTACAAGCGCACCGTGGATGGCTCGAAGTTGCGGTCGATGCGCCTGTTCCGCGACTCGATCATGTATCTGTCCGTCGTGTTCGGCGCGATCTTGGCCGACCCATTCTGGCCGGATTCGCTCACGGTGTGGCAGGGCTAGGACTCGAGCGAGAGCTCGCCACCTATCTCGCTCACGTCGCCGTCGAGCGTGGCCTGTCGCGCAACACGGTCGCCGCGTATCGTCGTGACCTGGGCCGCTACGTGGAGTATTTGGACGCCCACCGCGTGACCTGTCTCGCCGACGCAAGCCCCACGCACGTGTCGGACTTCGCCCAGGCCATCGCGGCGGGAGACGACGGACGCACGGCGCTGGCCCCCGCATCGGCCGCCCGCACGGTGGTGGCGGTGCGCGGCTGGCACCGCTTCGCGCTCGCCGAGGGCTGGACGATCGACGACGCCGCCATCGACGTCAAGCCGCGGACCACCCCCGCACGGTTACCGAAGGCGCTCAGCACCGACGCCGTGGAAAGCGTGTTGGTCGCTGCCGGGGTGGGGGACGGGGTCGGCGCACTGCGGGACCGGGCGCTCTTGGAGGTCATGTACGCGTCGGGTGCGCGCGTGTCCGAGGCGATGGGCCTGGACGTGGATGACATCGCGCTTGAGCCGGGGGCGGAGTCGGTGGTGTTGCGGGGCAAGGGACGCAAGGAGCGAATCGTGCCTGTCGGGCACTACGCTGCCGACGCCGTGAACGCCTATCTGGTGAGAGCGCGGCCCGCGCTGGTGGCGGCCGGAAAAGGGACCCCTGCGCTGTTTGTCAACGCCCGTGGTGGGCGCCTGAGCCGACAGAGCGGGTGGACCATCATCAAGTCTGCGGCCAAGCGTGCGGGGGTGGAGGACGTCTCGCCGCACACGCTACGCCACTCGTTCGCCACACACCTGTTGCGCGGAGGGGCGGACATCAGGGTCGTGCAGGAGTTGCTCGGCCACGCGTCCGTCACCACGACTCAGGTGTACACGCTGGTCACGCGAGATGCGCTACGCGAGGTGTACCAGATGGCCCACCCGCGTGCCCGCGGTGGCGTCGCGCCTCGCCCAGAGTAAGGTGAGCGACGTGACCGAGTTCCCCGTACCTCCCGCTCTGAACGCCACAGGCCCAGCCAGGATCGTGGCCCTGTGCAACCAGAAGGGTGGAGTCGGCAAGACCACCACATCGGTGAACCTTGCGGCCGCCTTCGCTGAATACGGCCGGAAGGTGCTGTTGGTCGATTTCGACCCCCAAGGCGCCGCGTCGGCCGGTCTTGGCGTGAACTCGCACGAGTTGGACACCACCGTCTATGACCTGCTGATGGGACCCAAGGTGGATGCGGCGAGCGTGATCGTGCCGACCGCTCTCGATGGACTCGACGTGTTGCCCGCGAATATCGACCTGTCTGCGGCCGAGGTACAACTGGTGGGCGAGGTGGCGCGGGAGAGCGCCTTGGCACGTGCGTTGCGTTCCGTCGCAGACGATTACGACCTGATCCTGATCGACTGCCAGCCGTCGCTGGGATTGTTGACCGTCAACGCCCTGGTCGCCTCCCACGGGGTGGTCATCCCGTTGGCTTGCGAGTATTTCGCGCTGCGCGGAGTCGCGCTGTTGGTGGACACGGTGAGCAAGGTGCAGGACCGCCTCAACCCCAAACTTGCGATGGACGCGATTGTGCCGACCATGTACGACCCGCGCACGTTGCACGCCCAGGAAGTGGTTGACCGCGTGCGCGACGCCTTTGGGGATCGCGTCACGCAGACCATGATCGGGCGCACCGTGAAGTTCCCCGATTCTTCGGTGGCATCCGAGTCGATTCTGACCTTTGCACCCAAGCACGCAGGCGCCGAGTCCTACCGCCAACTTGCCCGTGAACTGGTGGCGCGCGGGGTGGCGGCTTGACGTGACTGCCGCCGTCGAGGGGGCACGAAGCACCTTTGAGGTGCACCTGCCCAACTTTGAGGGTCCTTTCGACCTGCTGCTTAGCCTGATCTCCAAGCACGAGATGGAGATCACGGATGTCGCACTGGCGATCGTGACCGACGAATTCCTGCTGGTGGTGCGCGCGCGTGAGGGCGACTGGGACCTGTCCCAGGCATCGGAGTTCCTGGTGGTGGCCGCCACGCTTCTCGATCTGAAGGCGGCGCGACTGTTACCTCAAGGCGAAGTGGACGATACGGAGGATCTGGCGCTGCTGGAGGCACGTGACCTCCTGTTCGCTCGGTTGCTTCAGTACCGGGCGTTCAAGGACGTCGCGGGCACGCTGGAACGACTCATGGACGCGCCGCGCAGGATGCCACGGGACGTGGCGCTCGAGCCGCACTTTGCGATGCTCTTGCCGGAACTCGTGTGGCGGGTCACCCCTGAGGACTTGGCCAGCTTGGCCGCGCACGCACTGCAGCCCAAGCCGCACGAGTTCGGCGTTTCCCTCAGTCACCTCCACAATCCGAAAGTGAGCGTGCAGGAGCAAGCGGCACTCATCTCCAGTCGATTGCGACGCGCGGGCGCCATCACCTTTCGCTCGCTCGTGGCCGACGCCGACCACGTCGGCATGGTGGTCGCCCGGTTCCTGGCGCTCCTGGAACTGTTCCGTGAATCGGCGGTGGCCTTTGAGCAGGTACGCTCGCTCGGCGAACTCACCATTCGCTGGACCGGTTCGCGCGACGATGTTCACGTGAGCAACGAGTTTGATGGCGCCGAGGAGGACATTGCCCCATGAGCGTTGAGGTGCGCCCCGCCCTTGAGGCGATCCTGATGGTGGTCGACGAGCCGGTTGCGCCAGTGGACCTGGCCACGGCGCTCGACGTTCCGGAACTGCAGGTTCTGGACGCCCTCCACGCGCTCCGAGACGAATACGCGGATCCCGACAACCCCCGGGGCTTCGAACTACGCAACGTGGGTGGTGGCTGGCGCATCTACTCGTCGCCGCTTTTCGCCGATGCCGTGGGGGCGTTTGTGGTCGAGGGCCAGTCCGCCAGGCTGTCGCAGGCGGCTCTTGAGACGCTCGCCGTGGTCGCCTACCGGCAGCCCGCCACGCGTGGTCAGGTCTCACAGATACGCGGAGTCAACGTGGATTCGGTGATGAAGACACTCCTTGCTCGCGGCCTCGTGACCGAGGTGGGGCAGGTGGGCGGAGCCGTGGAGTACGGCACCACCACGGAGTTCCTTGAGCGCCTGGGCCTGAGTTCCTTGGATGAGTTGCCCGCCTTGGCACCGTATCTTCCCGACCTTGCCGATGTGGATGAGGTGACGTGATGGGCGACCTTGAGATCTACCGCCCCGAGGGCGTACGCCTCCAAAAGGTTCTCGCGCAGGCCGGAGTGGGGTCGCGGCGCAGATGCGAGGACCTGATCGCGGCGGGCAAGGTGACGGTCAACGGCAAAGTGGTCGATCAGTTGGGGGTCCGGATCAATCCAGACGAGTGCGTCATCGAGGTGGAGGGCAAGCGCGTCTCCGTGGATACCCACCTGATCACCGTGGTGCTCAACAAACCCAAGGGAGTGGTGAGCACCATGAGCGACCCTGAGGGCAGGCCATCGCTTGAGCAATACGTCACGGAGTTCCCGGAGCGGTTGTTCCACGTGGGCCGACTTGACGCAGACACCACAGGCGTCTTGCTTCTCACCAACAACGGCGACCTGGCGAACGCCCTCGCACACCCCACCTACGGGGTGTCCAAGGTCTACGTGGCGGAGGTGCGCGGTCGAGTCAACAAGAGCATCTGCACCACACTACGTCAAGGGCTCGAACTGGACGACGGGCCTGTGCGTGCCGTCGAGTGCAGGATCCTCGCCGCCGCCGATGACCACTCGTTGGTGGAGGTGGTGATGCATGAGGGGCGCAATCGCATCGTCCGCCGCATGTTCGACGCCGTGGGGCATCCGGTGATGGATCTGGTGCGCACCAAGTTCGGTCCCATCAGTCTCGGCACACTTCAACCCGGCGAGCATCGCCAACTGAGCAACGCTGAGGTGGGGCTGTTGCAGCAGGAGTCGGGTCTGTAGGCTACCGCGCTGCGATGCACGAGCCGACGCCGGTAACATGTCCGCATGGCTGTACGGGCGATTAGGGGCGCGACAACGCTCGAGCGGGACGAGCGCGAGCACCTTCATGAGCGCACCCGCGAACTCATTGAGGGGATCCTCCGCGACAACGCCCTCACGGCCCT
>JASBTB010000092.1 GCA_030148645.1 Demequina sp.
CAAAGGTGGCGTCCGTTACCGCCTCGACGGCGCCGAATCTCTTGGTGAGACCGCTGGCCTCGACAACACGGGTCGTCATCGTGGTGACTCCTTGTGGATCATCTGGATCAATTGCTGTGGTGTGATGGCCAAGGTGTCCGCCTCACGCACGAGTGGGCGCACGTATTGCGAGCGGAACGCGTCCCGTCGGCGCTGGATGAGCGACTCCCGGGCTCCCGTCGCCACGAACATGCCGATACCGCGCCGCTTGTACAAGACTCCTGCTTCTACAAGCACGTTGACTCCCTTGAGTGCCGTTGCGGGATTGATCCTGTGGAAGGCGGCCAACTCGTTGATGGAGGGCACTTGAGACTCCTCTGGCATGGTGCCGTCCACGATCTGCCCCTCGATCTGCTCAGCGATCTGGACGAAGATCGGTCTTCCATCGTCCACGGTGCGCTCCCGGTTTCTTGGTTAATTGGTACCGTAACTAACCAACCAGCAATTGCCGTGGTTGTCAACCTCTGCGCCATTCGCACCATCACTTGGCCCTACAGTAAGAGCCATGCCCGATGCGCCCTTGGTCTGGATCGACTGCGAAATGACGGGGCTGGACCTCACCGCCGACGCCCTCATTGAGGTCGCCTGCATCGTCACCGATGCCGACCTCAATCCGCTCGCGAACGGCGTGTCCGTCGTCATCAAACCCCCAACCGAAGCGGTCGGGGCGATGAGCGACTTTGTACGCGACATGCACGTGAAGTCCGGGCTCCTGCCCGAACTCGAAGGCGGCCTCACCCTGCATGAGGCCCAGGAGCGGCTGACCGACTACGTGAACGCGCAGGTCAAGGGTGCCCGGGCGCCGCTCGCGGGCAACACCGTGGGCATGGACAAGGCGTTCCTCGATCGCGACATGCCGGGGCTCATGGAACTGCTCCACTACCGCGTGGTGGACGTCAGTTCGATCAAGGAATTGGTGCGCCGCTGGTATCCACGCGTTTTCTTCAATGCGCCCACCAAGACCGGCGGCCACCGGGCGCTCGGCGACATCGAGGATTCGATCCAAGAGCTTCGGTACTACCGGGAGGCGGTCTTCGCGCCCGCACCCGGCCCGGATTCCGACGCGGCGAAGGCAGCGGCCGCAGCCGTCACCGCAGCACACTCCCACTAGTCGCCGTCGCAGTCGACTTGCGACGTGCCTGGCGTGCACCTTAGCGCGCGCCGCGCGGTACACTTTTCGCTGGCCCTTCGGCCGATGGTGGCTATAGCTCAGTTGGTAGAGCACCGCGTTGTGGTCGCGGGGGCCGCGGGTTCAAGTCCCGTTAGCCACCCCAGCGAAGAGACGGCCCCGGCAGACGCCGGGGCCGTCTCGCGGTGGCGAACAGGCTATCGTGAGGGCGTGCTTGACGTTCAGACACCGAGGAGGCTCGGGTGATTGCCGCACTGACCGGCTCTGGCCTGTCGGCCGCAGCGGGACTCAACGCGTTCATCCCGCTTGTCCTGGTGGGTGTCTTCGCCCGCTTCACCACCTTTGTCGAACTACCTGAGAACCTCACGTGGCTCCAGGAGTGGCCCACGCTCATCATCGCGCTGCTGCTGCTCGCCGCGGAGTTGGTGCTCGACAAGATCCCCGGCGTGGACCACGTCAACGACCTCATCCAAACCGGTGTGCGGCCACTCGTCGGGGGCGTGATCTTTGCCGCAAGCGCCTCGGCCACGGAACTCGACGCCGGTCGGTTCTGGACGGACAACCCAATGATCGCGGGCGTCGTCGGCGCCGTGATCGCCCTGGTAGTGCACACCGGCAAGGCGACATCGAGGCCCGCGGTCAACGCAGCCACCGGCGGCACGGGCGCCCCGCTCGCCTCCTTCGCGGAAGACGCCACGGCGGTGGTCCTGACCCTCCTGGCGATCTTCGCGCCCATCCTCGTCACCGTCGTGCTCTTGGGCCTTGGTCTGGCCTTCTACTACATCGTGACCGCGGGGCGCCGCAGACGCCACCGTCGAGAACTTCTGCAAGCGCAAGAGCGACGTGAGCGCGAAGCGGCCCACGAACGCGGCGAGAAGGTCGCCTGGTGGCGCGCTTCGTGGCGCGATCGACTCGAACGGGTGAACGAGCATCGCACAGCGCTGACGCCCAGCTTGCGCTCACGATCGGCTCGCTCCACAAACGCCGACGCCTCGCCGGGAGACCTAGACGAAGACCCAGACAAAGACCCGCCGCAATAGGTCAATCTCCGAAGTCAGCCACAAAGTCAGCCACAAAGTCGTTGGCAGGCGACTGGGTCACACCCTCGGGCGTATCGAGTTGCTCGATGACCGCACCTTTGGACAGCACGGCGATGCGGTCGGCGAGTAGCACCGCCTCGCGAATGTCGTGGGTCACCATGATGACGGTGGTGCCAAGATCGCGTTGCAGTTCGGCGAACTCCTTTTGCAGTCGCCGCCGGCCCTGTGGGTCTACGGCGCCGAACGGCTCATCCATCAACAGCACGGGCGGCTCCGTCGCGAGCGCTCGTGCGACGCCGACCCGCTGTCGCTCCCCGCCGGACAACTCATGCGGGTAGCGGTCTGCGTAGGTGGCCGGATCGAGCCCCACGAGCGTCAGTAGTTGCTCCACCCGCTGCGCCGTGCGGTCCTTGTCCCACCCCAACAGACCCGGAACCGTCGCGACATTCTGCTGCACGGTGCGGTGGGGGAACAAACCCACATGCTGGATCACGTAACCGATGCCGCGGCGCAGTTGGACGGGATTCTGCGACATCACGTCGGTGCCGCCCACACGGATCACCCCAGAGGTGGGCTCTACCAGGCGGTTGACCATTCTCAACGTGGTGGACTTCCCACAGCCTGACGGGCCCACGAGAGCGAGTACCTCCGAACCGCGCACCTCCAGACTCAGACCCTCCACCGCGTCCGTACCGTCGGGATACGACTTGCGGGCGTGTTCAAACACGATGTCAGTGCCGACCATGCGGATCACCGTACAGGGTGGGAATGTCACTGCGGCGACTAGGCTGGGTGAAATGGAGGACGCCCCGCCTAACCCGTGGCTGTCCTGGCGCTATGTGGAAAGCAATTGGTCCGAGTTGAGCGCGCAACTGGCCAACCATGCAACCCTCACCCTCCAAGCCGTCGCCATCGCGCTCGCCCTCGCTTTCCCGCTCGCCGTGTTGGCGCGCAACGTGCCGTGGTTGACGCGGCCCATCCTGGGGTTCACAGGCGTGCTGTACACGATTCCGTCGCTCGCCCTGTTCGCGCTCCTGGCGCCCTTCACGGGGATCGGCCGCACGACCGTACTGATCGGACTCGTCGTGTACGCCCTGCTGGTGTTGGTGCGCAACATCATCGCGGGACTCGAGGGCGTCGACCGGGATGTGGTGGACGCGGCACGCGGCCTGGGTTATTCGAGGTTGCGCCTGCTGTGGGGGGTGGAACTGCCGAACGCCTTGCCGTCAATCGTCGCGGGCCTGCGCATCGCGACGGTGACGACCGTGGCGCTCGTCACCGTGGGCGTCGTGGTCGGCTATGGCGGGTTGGGCCAACTCATGTTCCGTGGCTTCCAGTCCAACTACCGTGCGCAGATCGCCACCAGTTCGATCCTGTCGCTGCTATTGGCGCTGGTTCTCGACCTGACCATTGTCATGGTGGCACGCGCGAGCATGCCGTGGGCGCGCAGTAGGAGGGCATCGTGAGCATCTGGGCCCAGGCGTGGGAGTTTCTGTCCACTGGCGTCAATTGGACGGGGCAAAACGGCCTGACCCGCCCCACCTTCGACGGCGGCTGGAGGTTCGCCAACGATTCGATTCTTGCCTTGAGCATCGAACACCTGTACATGTCATTCGCGGCGGTGGCTTTGGCGGCGCTCACAGCACTGCCCCTCGGGATCACCCTAGGTCACGCGCGCCGTGGCGGGGGTCTCACCGTCGCCCTGTCCAATGTCTCCCGGGCCATGCCCACCCTCGCACTGCTCACGCTGTTCGCCGCATCGGCCATCGGTTTTGGCAACCGCGCCGTCATCCTCGCCGCAGCCATCTTTGCCTTCCCTCTCATCCTCACGAATGCCTTTACCGGAATCTCCGACGTCGACGCCGACGTACGGGAAGCCGCCGAGGGCCAGGGGCTCACAAGACTCCAGGTCGCCGTCCGCGTGGAACTTCCGCTGGCCTGGCCACTCATTGCCGCCGGTCTGCGCACGTCCGCGTCGCAAACTGTAGCGACCGTGCCCCTCGCGGCTCTCGTCGCCGGTGGCGGGCTGGGCGTCATCATCAACACGGGGCTCGCGACCCAGCGCTACGGAGAGGTCCTCGCGGGCGGGGTGTTGGTGGCCGCACTCACGCTCGCGGTCGATGCGGGCCTGGGCGCCCTGCAGCGGCGGCTCACGCCTCGCTACCGGCGTACGACATCGCTCGTGTCTGCGTAACGTGTCGCGTCGATGGGGATCGGGAAGTGTGTCGACATGTCCGCAACGAGGGAACACAACGCGTCGGGCCCGGGTTATTCCTTGTGACCAGTTGGAACCCACACGAGGAGCATCATGCATACCCGTCTTGCATCTCTGGCGGTACTCGCCACGTCGGCCCTGTTGTTGAGCGCCTGTTCCGCAGGCACCGCCAATCCGGTAATTTCCAACTCCAGCGCATCGGGCACCACGGGAGCCACCAGCACCGTGGCGCAACCCTGCCTGCCTGTTCCCGGCGACAGCATCGTCGTGCTCGATGACGACAAGATGCTGCAAAACTCGGACAACATTGTGCCCGCCATCAATGCGGCCACGTCAGCGGACAGTGCGGTGGTGGCAGCCGTCAACGCCGTCTCTGCCGTCCTGGACACCCCCACGCTGATCCAACTCAACAAGGCGGTCGACATCGACCGCCAGACCTCCGCAGAGGTCGCGGCACAGTTTGTCTCCGATTCCGGCCTCACGGCGCCGTCCACGGGTAGCGGATCGATCGTCGTCGGTGCCGCCAACTTCTCCGAGAACATCACGGTGGCGGAGATCTATGCCGCGGTGCTGCGCGACGCGGGCTACGACGCCACCGTTCGCTCCATTGGCAACCGCGAGACGTACATGCCCGCCCTCATCTCGGGAGAGGTGGATGTGGTTCCCGAATACGCCGCGACCGCCGCGGAGTTCATCAACCGTTCAATCAACGGAGCCGACGCTCCCGCCGTGGCCTCCGGCGACATCGCGGTGACGAAGGCCGCCCTTGACGGGTTCCGGGACTTCGGTGTGGTGTTCGGCGAGCCCGCCGCTGCACAAGACCAGAACGCGTTCGCCGTGACCACCGCATTCTCCGACAGGTACGGCGTGACATCGCTTAGCGACCTCGCGGCCAACTGTGAGCAAATCGTGCTCGGTGGGCCACCGGAGTGCCCCGAGCGCACCTTCTGCCAGGTTGGCCTCGAGGAGGTCTACGGCATCGACGTGGCCAACTTCTCCTCCCTCGACGCGGGCGGTCCGCTCACCAAGACCGCGCTACGCCAGGGCGAGATCGCCGTGGGACTCGTCTTGAGTTCCGATGGGGAGCTCGGCTCCTAGCCACTGCCACCGTCACATGACACACGAGGGCCCGGTCCGTGCGGACCGGGCCCTCGTGTCGTGTACGCCCCCGGGGACTCGAACCCCGAACCCGCTGATTAAGAGTCAGCTGCTCTGCCAGTTGAGCTAGAGGCGCATGGTTGACGCGACCCGCAACTTTAGCAGTACCGCACGCTGGGAAAGAAATCGGGACAGCGTTCCCATCCGGGAATGGTGACGGGTCGCGGGCGGTTGGTGTAGACCATGAGCACCCGACTCGAACCAGGCGACCGCGCTCCAGACTTCACCGCCCTCACCGACACCGGCACTTTCACGCTCGCCGACCACCGTGGCAAGAGCGTCATCGTCTACTTTTACCCGGCGGCCATGACCCCGGGCTGCACCACGCAGGCATGCGATTTCCGCGATTCACTGTCCACCCTGCAGTCCGCCGGCTACGAGGTGGTGGGCGTCTCGAAGGACTCTCCCGAGAAGCTCGCGAAGTTCCGCGCCAAGGAGGGCCTGAACTTCACGCTCGTGTCAGACCCCGACCGTGAAATACAGCGACTGTACGGCGCGTGGGGCGAGAAGTCGATGTACGGACAGACTGTGGAGGGCACGTTGCGCTCAACGGTGGTGGTCGATCCCGACGGCAAGGTCGCGCTCGCTCAATACAACGTGAAGGCGACGGGCCACGTCGCCAAGCTGCGTCGCGACCTCGATCTGCACTGACGATTCAGGAAGCGAGAGCGCTGAGTTTGCCCAAGAGCCTCCGGAGCGTCACGATGCCGAGAAAGTGGCCCAGGTCGTCAGTAATGATGATGGGTGCGCCGGGTTCGCTCCGTGCGGTGCTGATGCGCTGAGCAACCTCCGCTGGGCGGCAATTCACGTTCACTGTGAGGGTAGAGATCAGTTCTCCCGCGATGGCGGCGGCAGGGTTGACCAGACCGTGCGGGCGCCGGTCCTTGTCCACCACGACCACCCAATGACTCTCGATGTGACCCCAGGCGTGAGCCGCACTCTGTTCCACAGGGATCGTGGGAACCGCCTGGATGAGGCGGTGCATAGTATCTCCGGCTTGGTCGCAGAACGCCGCCAGTTGCGCCGATATTTCCGGGTCTATGTCCGTGAAGTCGCGCGACGGTCGAGCGAACAGGAACCCCTGAGCCAGCGGCACCCGCATGTCCGACAGACGCTTCGCGTCCGCGAGCGACTCGATTCCCTCGGCGACCACCCACGCGTCGACGCGGGAGGCAAACAGTCCGATCATTTCGACAAGCGCCACCTTGGCCTCGTCGGTGGCGACGCCGTGCACGATGGCGCGGTCGAGCTTCAGGATCGACGGCCGCAACTCGAGAATCTGTTGCAGACCCGAATAGCCAGCACCGGCGTCGTCGACCGCAATCAGTGCGCCCTTGGCCCGGGCCGCGTTGATGGACGGCTCCAGATCGGCCCACTCCCATGAGGAATGCTCGGTGATCTCCAGCACAAGTCCTGTGAGATCGGGCATCTCGCCGAAGAGGTCGCGTACCAGGGGGTGGCGCAACGAGTCCGGCTCCACATTGACGGCAAGGAACGTGTCCCTGGGCATCTGTGCGCGGTGCGAAATGGCCTCGCGCAACACCACCGCCTCGAGTTCCGGCTGGACACCGCGCGCCTTGGCACGCGCGAACCAGATGTCAGGTCCGACACCCTCTGCGTCCGGGTGGCTGAAACGTGCGAGAGCCTCATAGCCCACCACTACTCGCTGGTCCAGGTCGATGATGGGTTGGAAGTGGCACTCCACCCCGTCGCCGGCGATCGCGTCGTCGATCAATTGGGTCCACCGTGCGTCCAAGGCGTGGGTGTGGGAGGGAAGAGTCATGGCCGCTCGTCAGCCGATCCCGTAACCTCGGCCGAGCGGGGCGATGCGTGGTGTGTTGCGTCGCATGCGACGTGCACCACACCCGCCAGGGACGCCACCTTGTCGGGTGGCGCTACCGTGATCGGGTGGAACGATTCGTTCATAGACACCTCATCGGCACTCAGGCGGATTTGTGCAGTACTTGCGGCACGTCACACAGGATGCGGAAGCACTTCGCCACCACGTCCACGTCGACTTTAGGGTGCAACGCCACCACACGCCGAACGACACGGTGTGAACATTCCCACATCTGCGAACTACGGTCGGTGAACGGTGCAGTGGGCGCGGCGGCGGTATCGTGGGCTCGCGCGCGAGTGGCGGAATTGGCAGACGCGCTGGATTTAGGTTCCAGTGTCTTCGGACGTGGGGGTTCAAGTCCCCCCTCGCGCACAACTAGCCCGGCGCACTCCCGGGCGAGTGTCACGTCGGTGAACGTCGGGTCTCCGACTCTCGCAGGGAGTAATTTCGGGCCAATCCGGGTTGCCCTTGGCATGACACACTCCCTTGCCCTCCTGCCAGATCACTGTGGACGACCCCCGCGATGAGCCCGCGCATCGAGGACCACGCACTCATCGGCGACACCCACACCGCCGCGCTCGTGAACCGGGACGGCGCGATCACCTGGTTGTGCCTTCCCCGCTTCGATGCCCCCGCATGCTTCGCCGCGTTGATTGGCGACGACGACAACGGGCAGTGGAGGATCGCACCGGTCGGTACTGTGCGTGCGACACAGCGCTCCTATCGGGACCGAACCTTAGTGCTCGAGACCGAGATGCGCACCGAGACCGGCACGGTGCGCATCCTCGACTTCATGCCACACCGGCACGGGGCACCCACGGTGGTGCGCATTGTCGAAGGGGTCACGGGCGAGGTGGCCATGCGCAGCACCTTGAGCCTGAGGTTCGACTACGGCCGCTCGGTGCCCTCGCTGCGGGTGGACGACACGACGGTGACCGCAGTGATCGGCTCGCAATCCGTTGTCCTGACCTGCCCGATGCCGATGACGGGCGACAGTCGCCAGCACGTAGCGGATTTCACGGTGAGTAGCGGCCAGCGGGTCCCGTTCGTGATGACTTGGCACTCCTGGGGTCAGGAATTGCCTGCGGCCCGTGACGCCGAGCAACTCCTGGACGACACCGTCCAGCAGTGGCACGAGTTCACCGACGGGGCGCGGATCGAAGGGCGGTGGGCCGAACAGGTCACCCGCTCGCTCATCACCCTCAAGGCCCTGACCTACATGCCGACAGGTGCCCTGGTCGCCGCTCCCACCACGTCGCTCCCCGAGCAGCTCGGCGGGTCTCGCAACTGGGACTACCGCTACACCTGGCTACGCGACGCCGCTTTCACCCTTGAGGCGTTCACCGCGCACGGCCTTCTGGACGAGGCGGTCGCATGGCGAGACTGGTTGGTTCGAGCGATCGCCGGGGACGCCGAGCAGTTGCAGATCGTGTACGGCATCGAGGGCAACAGGTGGCTGCCGGAGCTGACCCTCGACTGGTTGGCGGGGTACGAGGGCAGCGTCCCGGTCCGCGTCGGCAACGGCGCAGCCGGGCAACTCCAATTGGACGTCTACGGCGAGGTCTTCTCCGCGATGCACGAGGCGCGCATCGCCGGGATGGCCCCCGATGCCGATGCGTGGGCACTACAGCGCGCCCTGGCGGATCACCTCGAAGACCATTGGGGGGATCCGGACGAGGGTATCTGGGAGATGCGCGGCGGACGCCGACACTTTGTGCACTCCAAGGTGATGGCGTGGGTAGCGTTCGACCGAGCTGCCCGCGCCGTCGCAGAGCACGGGTTGCCCGGCGACGCTGCCCACTACCGGGCCCTCGCCGACCGGATCCACGCCGAGGTATGCCGCGAGGGCTACGACTCCGAACTCGGCACCTTCGTGCAACACTACGGTTCACGACGTCTGGACGCGAGCCTGCTACGTATACCTGCGGTGGGATTTCTGCCCGCCGACGATCCGCGGGTCGTCCGCACGGTGGACGCGATCGCGCAGGATTTGACCCGGGACGGGTTCGTCCAGCGGTACCGCACGGACGACGACGAGGGCTCGGCATCGGATGGGCTCGCCGGTTCCGAAGGCACTTTCGTCCTGTGCACCTTCTGGCTCATTGACGCTCTGGCGATGCGTGGCGACCGCGAACGGGCGAGCGCACTGTTCGAAAAGGTCCTCGCGACCGCCAACGATGTCGGCCTACTCAGCGAGGAATACGACGCGTCCGACCAGCGCATGCTCGGCAACTTCCCTCAGGCCTTCTCCCACGTGGGTCTGGTAAACTCCGCGCGGCGACTCGGAATGGACCCACCCACCCGCAGGTAGCCGTGCGCGCGGGTTTCGATTCTGATCGGTCGCCGCACGGGCGGCGGCACGTTCCCCGGACCACCAGCTACACGGCCTGGTAGAGAAACTCCGCCCGGTCACCCGCGGCGCGTGTGCCTTCTGCAGCACAGCACACGGTGTCAGTGAACCGGTTGCAACCGCCGGATGGCGACTGCTTGACGAATACAAGGGTCACGCCAGCATCGGCAACTCACCGGCGCGGGCCACCAACTCCTCACCTGCTGAAATCGGGGCTCTCTGCCCGCTACGGGCTACGCCACCACTGGAGACAAGGGAGCGATGTCCGGGACGCCAATCACGCCTGGGACCTGCCGGGGGTCGGCGGGTCGGCAAGATCGTCCGCGAAATGGCGCAGCCGCTCTACGGCCGCACGATCCACGGACGCCGCCTCGTCCCCCACCTGGGCAATCGCCGTCTTGATCGTTCGGTAGGTACTCGCCTCAAGACCGCACTTGCGGCACTCCTCAAGGTGTTGGGCAACGATTGCGGACGTTTCGGGGTCGATCTCACCGTCGAGGTAGGACTGCAAGACCCTGGTGACCCGCAGGCACCCGGAGCGCGAGAGCATGGAGGGGAACATCACATCGGCCCTTTCTGTGGTGCAAGACCTGCGGCGGTCAAACGAGTTCGGATGCGGGCGCGAGCACGGTGCAGTCTGCTCATGATCGTCCCGCGAGGTATGCCGAGTACGTCGGCAGCCTCTTGGTATGACAACCCGTCGATGTCGACCAACGTCACGACGATCCGGTGTTTGTCGGGCAGGGCCACAAGAGCCTCCGCGACCACGGACTCGAAGACTTGGGACATGACCACGTCCTCGGCGGCGGGCTCGGCAGTGCCAAGCCGGTCGAGCGTCGCGGCGACGGTAGCCCCGTCGCGCATCAAGACTGCAGAGCGTCCGCGGACTCGGTTGAGATGGGTGTGACGCAGGATCGTCAGCAGCCAGGCCCGCGGGTGGGCGCCATCGAAGCGTTCCACCGCGCGGTAGGCCCGCAGCAGCGTGTCCTGCACAAGGTCCTCGGCGTCGGCGCTGTGACCCGTCAGCGAGCGAGCAACCCGCCACAGCACCGGAACCTCGGGGACGACGTACTCGTCGAACGCCGCCCGCTGGCGTTGGTCACTGGCTGGCTCAGTCACGTGGAGAGAAACCCATCAGACGTGCCGGTGATTCCATCTGCGCAAGATCGTCCACCGGGGAATCACGCGACCACCCCGAGGGTTCCCGCCACATGACACCACTGGTACACCTTCGATTGAGATCGGTGGTGGGGGCCCACGTGGACCGTGAACTGGACGAGCCTCTCGCGCGCGCGGTTTCCCTGCATCTTCGCGAGTGCTGGTGGTGTGGATGTGACGCCCAGACCCACCGGCTGGTCCGCACTCGCCCGCCCAGGCGTGACGACGCCCCGCCGTCGCTACCCGTCGCCCGGCTCCGACGGTTATCCCTCACTCGTGAGCAGCCCAACCCGACGATCAGCACCGCCACCAGTCGCGGCCTCCATCTGAACCCACAAGGCGCGATCTGAATTCATGAACGACATCGTCGACGGCCACGAGGTCGGCGTGGCACAGACGCTTCGGTGTCGGGCGCGACCGTCCCACGCGCAATAGCGGTCCGGCACCCTGGGGTGCCGGACCGTTATCGAAGACTTCTCGTGGACAGGTTAGTGCTCGGCGGCCTCATGCTCGGCGATCTTTGCGCGAACGTCATCCATGTCAAGAGCAACTACGGCATCCACAAGTTGCTCGAGCGCGGGCGCCGGCAACGCTCCCGCCTGGTTGAAGACCATGATGCCGTCACGGAACGCCATGAGCGTCGGAATCGCCGTGATGCCAAACTTCACGCCGAGTTCCTGTTGCGCCTCGGTGTCCACCTTGGCATGCACAATTTCGGAATTCTTCTCGGAACTCGCCGCGAAGATCGGCGCGAAGTTCTTACAAGGACCGCACCAGTCCGCCCAGAAGTCGACGAGGACGATCCCGTCCTTCGCAACAACCTCGTCAAACGTGCTGGTGGTCAGGTCAATCGTTGCCATGCTTTCCTTCCCCTCGGGCCAGATGCCCGACTCGAACGTAACCGTGCAACCCCTGGGGGTATTCCATCCGATGGTACGCCAGCACGCCAGGGTGACGCACGGGCGCCTCGCGCAGACGCACGAGACTTGCGCGGCGCGGATGCGGCAAGCCTGGCGCGCACCCGGCACACTGGAGGCATGACCGATATGGCCGAACTACCATCCGAACCCACGGGCTGGCTCTCCGACAGGGAACTGGACCATGTGCGCTCCGAAATGCCCATTCTCTACGTCAACGTGGTGCCCGTTCGCACCAACGCCACTGGTGAGATCACGCAGATAGGTCTCCTCTTGCGGGCCGACGACGGCGTCATGTCGCGCGCCCTGGTCGCCGGTCGCGTACTCCTTCACGAGACGATCCGCGACGCGATCATGCGCAACCTCGAGAAGGACTTGGGCCTTGCGGCGTTGCCGCGTGTGCCGCTGTCCCCCACGCCCTTCACCATCGCCGAATACTTCCCGACCGAGGGTTTCGGCACGTTTCACGACTCGCGACAGCACGCGGTCGCCTTGGCGTACGTGGTCGCCATCGATGGCGACTGCGCGCCAAGTCAAAACGCCCTCGACATCGTGTGGCTGACCCCCGAGGAGGCCGCAAGCGATGACGCGGTGGAGGAGATGGCGGGAGGCCAACACGTCCTGCTCCGTCACGCACTCGCCTACTGCGGCGCGCTCCCGGCATAGCGTGCACGCCACCTGGGCCGCGGCCCGCACCACGGTCACAGAAGGGCGATGTCGGCCGCCAAAGCGGTGAAGGCCCTGCCTCGGTGCGAGATCGCGTTCTTCTGCTCCGCAGTGAGTTCGGCAGCCGTCACCGTGAGCCCTGCAGGGATGAAGATCGGGTCGTAGCCAAATCCGCCAACTCCGGCCGCCTCACGCGCGATGCGTCCCTCCATACGGCCCTCCCGCACCACTTCGCGGCCACTAGGCGTCACCAAGACGGCCACGCATACGAACGCCGCGCCCCGGTGCTCGTCCGGGATGTCGACCAACTGGGCGAGCAACAGCCGTAAGTTCCGTTCGTCGGCGCCGTGAGAGCCCGACCACAGCGCGGAGAAGATGCCGGGGGCTCCTCCCATGACGTCGACCGTCAATCCCGAGTCGTCGGCGATCGCAGGCAGCCCGGTCGCGGCACAGACCGCACGTGCCTTCACGAGCGCATTCTCAGCGAACGTCACTCCATCCTCGACGGGAGACGGCACGCCGAGGTCGCGAGCGGAGGCGAGATCGGCCGGTGTCCATCCGCTCAGCAGGGGCGCGAGGATGGCCCACACCTCGTCGCGTTTGTGGGCGTTGTGGCTCGCGAAGACGAGCCTGGGCACAACAATCGGGGCCACTACACACCCCGGGCGGTCGCCTGTAGCCGCGCCAACTCAGCGTTTCCTGAGGCAGCCAGTTCGAGCAGCGCATCGAGTTCCGCCTTGGTGAATGCGGTGCGCTCGGCCGTTCCCTGCACCTCGACAAAATGCCCACGTCCCGTCATCACGACATTCATGTCGGTCTGCGCTCGTACGTCCTCTTCATAGGGCAGGTCGAGCATCGGCACGCCATCGACGATGCCCACCGACACCGCACTCACCGAGTCACCCAAGGCATCGGCGTCGGCGCGGATAGCGCCCTGTGCCTTGCCCCAGGCCACAGCGTCCGCGAGCGCCACATACGCGCCCGTGATCGCCGCCGTACGGGTGCCGCCGTCGGCGTCGAGCACGTCGCAGTCCAGGACTATGGTGTTCTCGCCTAACGCCTTGACATCGATGACGGCCCGCAGGGAACGACCGATCAGCCGCGAGATCTCGTGAGTGCGACCACCGATCTTGCCGCGCACCGACTCGCGGTCGTTGCGGGTGTCGGTGGCGCGAGGCAGCATGGCATACTCGGCGCTCACCCAGCCCTCGCCGGAACCCTTCTTCCAGCGCGGCACGCTCGTCGTGAACGACGCCGAGCACAAGACGCGGGTATTGCCGAAGGTCACCAGGCAGGATCCTTCGGCCGCGCGTTGAAAGCCCCGCTCAAAGGTCACGGGGCGGAGTTGGTCTAGGGTGCGTCCATCGAGGCGAGTCATGCGATGAGCCTAGCGGTGGCTCACACCGTGACGACGATGCCTGGCCTCGCCAGCAGGGTTTCAGAATGGTGGGCACGGGCCTGAGCGAGCGTCGCGGCGGGGTCAACCCAGGACGGCACGTGGGTCACGACGAGCACCTTCGCGCCCGCGCGCCGGGCCAGTTGACCCGTCTGCCTGCCACTGAGGTGGATGCCAGGGGGATTGCTGTCGCGATCGGCCCAGCCAGCCTCCGCAAGCAGGAGGTCCGCTCCGTGTGCGAGCGTGACCACATCGTCGCTCAAGTCCGTGTCTCCCGTGAAGACAAGCGTGGCCCGCCCGCCTGCCTCTCCGGGGCCCTCGATGCGGTAGGCGAGGGCAGGAACGGGATGCCACGCACGCGCCGCGGTGACGGCGAACGGGCCAAGCACGCGCTTCTGACCCGGCGCGAAGGCGAACCAGTCATAGGGCTCAAGACCGGCGTCGGCGCTTGCTCCATCCACCTGCCGCACCCGCTCGTCGATACCCGTGGGTCCCCACAGTGGCAGCGGCGCACGTGCCGTTGCCTGCGCTGGGCCGTAGCGGAACAGGACGGACAACGACGCGAGGTCGGCGCAATGGTCGAGGTGGCCGTGACTGATGAGGATGGCGTCGAGTCGAGCGGGGTCGACGATCGCCTGAAGCGGTCCCAGCGACCCCGAACCCAGGTCGAGGAGCAGGCGCCATGTCCGGCCATCCGCGTCGGCCTCCACCAGGTAACTCGATGCCGGATTGTCGGGGCCAGCAACAGAGCCAGCGCAACCGATGACCGTTAGCCTCATGCCCGCAGCGGTTCCACGACCCGCACGATCGGCCCCAGGAAGCGTTGGGCGAGCGCCTCGAACGCCTCGGTGGGGCCAGTCGCATAGAAACGGTGCGCCGGAGGCTCGGTGGACTGGCGTTCAAGTCCCGTGGCCACCAGGGCGCGGTACACGTCCATGGCGGTCTCCGTCGCAGAGTCGACCAACGTCACATCCTCGCCCATCACGTAGGACAACGCGCCCTGGAGCATCGGATAGTGGGTGCAGCCAAGAATGAGGGTGTCGATCCCCGCCTCCTGGAGCGGCGCCAGGTATTCGCGGGCCACGTCGATCACCTCGGGCCCGGACGTGATCCCCCGCTCGACGAACGATACGAACTGCGGACATGCCTGAGACGTGACCCGCACGCTCGGGGCGGCCGCCAGCGCATCGTCGTAGGCGCCGGAGGTAATGGTCGCCACCGTCCCGATGACACCCACACGACCCGACCTGGTCAGACTCGCGGCCCGGCGCACTGTCGGGACAATGACCTCAACGACAGGGACACCGCGCTCGCGGGAAAAGCGCTCCCGTGCGTCGCGCAGCACGGCGGCAGATGCCGTGTTGCACGCGATCACGAGCAACTTCACCCCGTCTTCCACCAGCGCATCCATGATGGTGAGCGCATGCTCGCGCACTTGTGAGATCGGCAGTGGTCCGTACGGCCCGTGAGCCGTGTCACCCACATAGTGAATCGATTCGCGCGGCATCATGTCCATGATGGCGCGGGCCACCGTCAGGCCCCCCACACCAGAGTCGAAGACACCGATGGGTGCGTCAGACATCGTCCCTCATCACGTAGGTCATCAATGACTCCTGAAGCCAGGTCAGCGCCTGGTACACCATGCCCAGCCACACCCGGTGTGGGTCGACGGCGAGGCTTGCGAAAACGTCCGTCGCCGCGGCGTTCTCGGCGTGTTCGATCTCGCGATACAACGCGTCCGCGTCCGCGTCAGTGTCGATTCCCAGCCGCGCCGCGAGCACCAGTCGCACATCAGTCAGCGCGGCGGCGGTGGCCATGGCCTCGTCCGCAGGCACCTTCCATTCGGGGCCATCCTCGCTCAAAGCATCCCAAATCGCCCGTAGCCGATCCACCTTGATGGCGCGCAGTTCCGGCTCCGTCAGGCGACGAAACTCGTCCGCGACCTGGCGATCGGTGGGCGCGGCGTTTGGCAGAATGCGCAACACTGCCGGGTCCTCGGGGTCGCTGAGTGCCACCTCGAAACCGCGCACATGCGCGAACAGTTCATCCTCGAAGTCCTCGACTCCGTCGCGCTGCGCCCCGAAAGCCTCGCCAGAAAGCAAGAGGCCGACGTCGGCAATCACTCGCGCCACCACGGCCCGCTCCTCGGAGTCCAACTGGGCTACGGCCATGTCGCCGCGCGCCTCGAACCCTCTCACTGCCCGCTCCGCTGCATGGTGGCCCACAGCCCGAACGAATGCATCGCCTGAACATCGACCTCCATCATTTCGCGACCGCCGGATGACACGACCGATCTGCCCTCGGTGTGGACCTCGCGCATCCGCGCCTGCGCACGTTCTCGCGGCCATCCAAAATAGGTCTGGAACACGTACGTCACGTACGACATCAGGTTGACGGGGTCGTTCCACACGATCGTCACCCACGCGTCGGCAATCCGCGACTCGACGATGACGTCGGTGGAGCCTTGGTGCTGCGTGGACACTCCACCAGCGTACGGCCGGGGATCGTCGCTCACAGGATGAGGTCTGTCCGTCAATCGTCGGACGAGTCGCCGGGGCCGTACGCGGAGTCAAGGATCTCCTTGCAGGCGGGGCATACCGGGAAACGCTTCGGGTCCCGCCCGGGCGTCCAAACCTTGCCACACAGTGCGATCACGGGCTCACCCGTCATGGCCGATTCGAGAATCTTCTCTTTACGCACATAGTGCGAGAAGCGTTCCGCATCTCCGGGTTCGACGAGTTCACGCTCGGTGGTGCGTTCGACGGTCGACAGGGAGCCGCCAGTAGCGGGCTCGTCAGAGGTCTCGCTCATGACCCCATCGTAAGCCGTACGGCCCCCGCTGACGGCTCACGAGATCATGCCGATCAGTTGGCCCTGGCGCCTCTCATAGACAGCGCCCGCAACGCGCGTACCCACCCATGCTCCGCTGAGGCCACACGCCACCGCGACCACGACGGACACCGACCACCACGGCCCGCCCCACACGAATGCGGCGAGCAGTGGCGCGACGACGACGGGCACGGCCACGCCGGTAGCGAGCGACGC
>JASBTB010000093.1 GCA_030148645.1 Demequina sp.
ACTGTGTCAACGGCAGCCAAGGTGGGGGTAACCAGAAAACGGTGTTCGACCCGGACGGGGACGGAATCCTCAACTATTTGATCCCCGACGACAAGATCGACGACTACCTGGCCGCCCGCGACGCCAACACCCCCTGGACCAACCCCGAACGCAAAACCCCCACCGGATAGTACATCCGCGTCCGGCTAGGACCAACGAGATTGCGTACTGAACAAGTGTTCAGTACCTTGAACGTATGGCCAGCACTCAAGACGCTACCGCTCGTGCGCAGATTCGGGACTGTGCCCTGCGGCTCTTTGGCGAACGCGGGCCCGACGCCGTCACGGTGCGCGACATCGCCGCGTGCGCTGGCGTCTCGCCCGGCTTGGTGCTCCACCACTTCGGCTCCAAGCAGGGCCTGAGGGACGCCGTCGACACCCACGTGGAGACGCTCTTCGAGGACATGCTGGCCCACACCGTCGAGGAGCCGGACGTGTTCGCATCGGGCGAACCGCAGGCTCTCAAGAGTTTCGCAGAACTCCTCGCCTCCCAGATACCCAAGGACTCCCCCATTCCGCAGTACTTGCGCAGGCTGCTCCTGTCCGGGGACCCAGTGGGCCGCGCCCTGTTTCGCCAGTGGTTCGAACTCTCGCTCACCGCCACCGACGCCATGGATGCGAGCGGAAACCTCCGACCCACACCCGACCGCGACGCGATGACCGCGTTCCTCATGGTCAACGACCTCGCCATGATCCTGCTCCACGACCACATCGCCGACGTGATCGGCACCGACCCGCTCACGCAAGAGGGCATGCAGCGATGGGCCTCCGTCGCCTTCGACGTGTACCTCCACGGCGCTTTCACCAAGGAGGACTCATGACAGGCACACCTTCAGTCGTCGCTACGGACACGGCCGTCCGCCTCGAAGCCGTCACCAAGACCTTTGGCACTGGCGATGCGGCGGTGCACGCCCTCAGAGGCATCGACCTCGAGATCGGTGAAGGCCAGTTGGCGGTGGTGCTCGGCCCCTCCGGCTCCGGCAAGACCACCCTATGCAACATCATCGGCGGCATCGAAGCCGTCACCAGCGGCAACGTCACAGTGGGCGGCGAGAGCATCGGCGGCCGCAAACCCGCGGACCTGTCCGACTTTCGTCGCGCCCACGTGGGCTTCGTGTTCCAGTTCTTCAACCTCATTCCCACCCTCACGGCGCGCGAGAACATCGAGATCATCGTCGAATTGACGGGCCGTGGGAGCAAGGCCGACGTGCCCGGGCTGCTCGAGTCGGTGGGCCTGGCAGACAAGGCCGACAGTTTCCCGTCCCAACTCAGCGGCGGCCAGCAACAGCGTGTCGCGCTGGCTCGAGCGCTGGCCACCGACCCCGCCATCGTGCTGGCCGACGAACCCACCGGGGCGCTCGACCTCGACACGGGTCGCCAGATCCTCGCCCTGCTGCAGGACCTGCGAGACCGCGGGCGAACCGTCGTCGTCATCACCCACAACACCTCAGTCGCGCGGATCGCCGACCGTGTCATCACCGTGGTGGACGGGCGCATCGAGTCCGTCGATGACACTACGTCCCCGGCAAACGTGGCCGACGTCACGTGGTGATCCCGATGCGCGTCAGCACCCGCAAAAGCCTCAGAGACCTCGCCCGGCAGCGCACCCAAGTGATCGCGGTCGGCGTGACGATTCTCCTGGGCGTCATGCTGTACATCACCACGGCGGGCGCGTTCCTCAACCTCACCGACTCCTATCGCCAAACCTATGACCGTCTGAACTTCGCGGACCTCGTCTCGACCGGTAGCGACCCGCAGGCAGCGGCCGATGCCGCCCTCGCGGCAGGCGCGACCGACGCCATCACCCGTATCCAAGTCGACCCGCCCATGCGAATCGGCGGCACCGCCCTGGTGGGCCGCGTGGTCTCGCTACCCGACTCAGGCCACCCCACCGTCAACGATGTGGACGTCATCGACGGCGCCTACCCGGACGAAGGCGCCACTGACCAGGTACTGGTGGAGAAGCACGCCGCGGACACTTTTGGCCTGATACCGGGCGACACTATCGAGGTGTTCGGCAATGGCACCTGGCGCCCGGCTACCGTGCAGGGCATCGTCGTCTCCCCTGAGTACATCTGGGCGGCCCGGAGCCGCCAGGAGGTCATCGCCGACCCCAAATCGTTCGCCGTGGTCTTCGCACCCGAGAGCCTGGTGCGCGACTGGCTTGGCGCCCAGCCAACCCAGGCCCTGGTGCTCCTGCCCGCCGGTACTGACGCCGACGCGTCGGGCCCCGTTGCCACGGCCATGAAGCAGGCAGGCGCCCTCGACGTCGTCACGTGGCGCGACCAGCCGTCGCAAGCGACCCTGCAGGAGGACCTGGACGGCTTCAACCAGATGTCCGTGGCCTTCCCTCTGCTGTTCCTGACGGCTGCCGGTGTGGCGTCGTACGTGATGCTCGCCCGGCGCATCCGGCGTGAGCGACCCATCATCGGCACGCTCATGGCGGCGGGCGCGCGGCGCGGCCGAGTGCTGTGCCACTACCTGTTCCAAGGCGTGCTGGTGGGCCTTGCGGGCGCGGCGGTCGGAGCGGTGCTGGGGGCTGCCGCCAATGGCGCAGTGACCAGCGCGTACACGGGTGCGCTTGGCATTCCCGACACCGTGGTGCGCACGCGGCCCTGGATGCTGGCGGCAGGCTTGGCCTTCGGCGTCGTCGTGGGCCTGGTCGGCGCTTTCGGGCCAGCATTGACGGCGTCGCGCACGCCCCCAGCCGAGGCCATGCGCGCCAGCGCCACACCACTGACACCCGGTCCGTGGAGTCGCTTCGTGGCCCGCTTGAGCGGACTGCCGGTCAGCACCCGCCTGGCGCTGCGCGACGTGGGCCGCAACCCCAGGCGGACGCTCGCCACGGCCTTGGGCGGGGTGCTGGCCCTCGTCGTGGTGATCGCCTCGGTGGGCATGATGACCAGCATTCTGGAGGCGTTGCGCGTCCAGTACCAGGAGGTTGCCACTCAGGACGCGACGGTGACGGTTGCCTCGGGCAGCATCGGCGCCGACGCCCTCGCACGTGTCACAGGAGTCGCCGCCGTGGAACCCACCGTGGTGGGCGCAGCCACGGCGGTCGCGGGCAACAACAGTTATGCCACCTCTGTCCAGGGACTCGAGCAAGGCACGGCCATGCATGGTTTCCTCGCGCCCGACGGTTCGACCGTGGCGCTGCCAGGCGACGGGGTACTCGCCGGACAGGCGCTCACCGACATTCTCGACGTGAAGGTAGGCGACACGATCACGCTCGCGGTCGGCGGACAGGACTACCGGGTACGGCTCGCGGGCCTCGTCGACGAGCCGCTTGGCACCTCCCTGTATGCCACCACCTCGGTCGCCGCCAGCATCGTTCCCGCATCCGGCGTGGAAACCTACCTCCTGCGCCTCGACGCCAGCGCGGACCGCGACCAGTTGCGTGATCAGATCACGGGCATGGACGGGGTGGTTGCGTATCAGGACGCCGACGCTGTGGTCGGGGTGGTCGACGACTACCTGGGACTGTTCTACGCGTTCATCGCCGTGATGATCGCGCTGGGCTCGGTGCTGGCGCTCGCCATGATCTACGTGACGATGGCGGTCAGCGTGGCCGAGCGCACGGGCGAACTCGCGACCCTCAGGGCCGCCGGGGTGAGCGTCGGGAAGGTGGCCCGCACCATCGCGACGGAGAACCTGGTGGCCACCGCCCTCGGCATCCCGGTGGGACTCTGGCTCGGGGTGCTCGCGGCGCGCACGTTCCTCGCGTCGTTCTCCAACGACCTCTTCACCTTGGAACTTGCCATGCCGTGGTGGATGCTCCCCGCAAGCGCGCTCGGCGTGCTGGCGGCGGCCGCCCTGTCTCAATGGCCTGCCGTGCGGGCTGTGCGCCGCGTGGACGTGGCCACGGTGGTGCGGGAGCGGGCGGCGTAGGCGCCGAGTTACGCGCCCCGTGCGTGCAGGAGGTCGTGCCGGACCAGAATCTGGTCGCGTTCGGCTCCCACGCCGATCGCAGAAATGCGGCATCCCGAGATCTCCTCAAGCGCCACCACGTAGTCCTGCGCGTTTCGCGGCAACTCCTCAAATGTCGTGGCACCCGAGATGTCCTCGCTCCATCCGGGGAAGGTCTCGTAGATGGGAACCGCCGCCGCAAAGTCGGCCTGATCTTGCGGCAATTCGTCGAAGCGCCTGCCGCCCACGTCGTACGCCACGCACACCGGAATCTCGTCGATGCCGGTGAGCACGTCCAGTTTGGTGAGCACAAAGTCGGTGAGTCCATTGACTCGCGCGGCGTACCGCGCAATCACCGCGTCGTACCAACCGCAGCGGCGCGGCCGCCCCGTGGTGGTACCAAACTCGTAGCCGACATCGCGCAAGCGTTCGCCCCAGGTGTCGGTGAGTTCCGTGGGGAACGGGCCCTCTCCCACGCGCGTGGTGTAGGCCTTGACGACGCCGATGACGGAGTCGATCTTGGTGGGGCCGACTCCCGAGCCGGTGCACGCGCCGCCCGCCGTCGCGTTGGACGACGTCACGAAGGGGTAGGTGCCGTGGTCGACGTCGAGCATCGTCGCCTGGCCGCCTTCGAACAGAACGTTCATGCCTGCGTCCAAAGCCTCGTTGAGCAGCAGCGAGGTGTCCGCCACCATCGGCTTGAGCCGCTCGCGGTAACTCAGGAGTTCTTCGACCACTTCGTCCACCTCGATGGCGCGACGGTTGTAGACCTTGACGAGCATGTGGTTCTTGGCCACGAGTGAGCCCTCGACCTTGTCGCGCAGCACTGCCTCGTCGAACAGGTCGCCGATGCGGATTCCCAGACGGTTGATCTTGTCGGCGTACGCCGGGCCGATGCCGCGTCCCGTGGTGCCGATCTTGCGCTTGCCCAGGAATCGTTCCGAGACTTGGTCCAACGTGCGCGCGTACGACGCGATCACGTGGGCCGCATTGGAAATCAGCAGTTTGGATGGATCCACGCCGCGGGCGGTCAGCGCGTCGAGTTCCCCCATCAGCACGGATAGGTCCACGACCACGCCATTGCCGATCACCGGCGTCACTCCCGGCGTGAGAATGCCGCTGGGCAGCAGGTGCAGGGCGAACTTCTGGTCGCCGATCACCACGGT
>JASBTB010000017.1 GCA_030148645.1 Demequina sp.
GAGCAATGATCAGAACCTGTGGATGGCTCTCGGCGAGGTGACGTGGAAGAGGCGTACCTCCCGAGCAAGATCGAAGCCCATGCTCAAGTTCGGATCGAGGTCGGCGTTGGCGCGCCGGCTCGGGAAGGTACGCCCATGTTCAAGGTAGTCCACGAGGAGAACCAGTCCCAGCGGCACCTCTCAGCGGCGGTGGGTGGGTCGTTGCTCGACGAACTCGCCCGTGATGGCGCTCGGCAGATGCTGGCCGCGGCGTTGCTGGCCGAGGTCGCCGCTTACGTCGAGGCGCACGCGGGCGAGGTCGACCAGGACGGCAGGCGGCTGGTGGTCCGCAACGGATTCCACGAGCCCCGCGAGGTGGCCACCGCGGCCGGGGCGGTGCCGGTGCGTGCCCCGCGGGTCAACGACAAACGCATCGACGAGACCACCGGGGAGCGCAAGCGGTTCTCCTCGGCGATCCTGTCGGCCTGGGCACGGAAGTCGCCGGGGGTGGCCGAGGTGCTGCCGCTGCTGTACCTGCACGGCCTGTCCAGCGGGGACTTCGTGCCGGCGTTGGGGCAGTTCCTCGGATCCACCGCGGGCCTGTCCGCGGCCACCGTTACCCGGCTCACCAAGCAGTGGCAAGACGACGCGACGGCGTTCGCCAAGCGGTCGCTGAAGGATTCCGACTACGTGTCCGTGTGGGTCGACGGGATCCACCTCAAGGTCCGGCTCGAGCAGGACAAGGTGTGCCTGCTGGTGATGATCGGTGTCCGCGTCGACGGCACCAAGGAGCTCGTCGCCCTCTCGGACGGGTTCCGCGAGTCCAGCGAGTCGTGGGCCGACCTCCTGCGCGACTGCAAGCGCCGCGGGATGCGCGCCCCTTCTCTCGCGGTCGGTGACGGCGCGTTGGGGTTCTGGAAGGCGCTGCGCGAGGTGTTTCCCGAGACCACCGAGCAGCGCTGCTGGTGGCACAAGCTTGGCAACGTTCTCGCTGCGCTGCCGAAGTCGGCGCACCCCGGCGCGAAGGCCGCGCTGGCGGAGATCTACAACGCCGAGGACAAGGACCACGCCATCGCCGCCGCACGGGCGTTCGCCGCCGACTACGGCGGGAAGTGGCCCAAGGCCGTCGCGAAGATCATCGACGACCTCGACATGCTCCTGGCGTTCTTCGACTACCCCGCCGAGCACTGGATCCACCTGCGGACCACGAACCCGATCGAGTCGACCTTCGCGACCGTTCGGCTCCGGCAGCGGGTCACCAAGGGCCCCGGCTCCCGTGCCGCAGGAATCGCGATGGCGTTCAAGCTCATCGAGTCCGCCCAGGCCCGCTGGCGCGCGGTCAACGCACCGCACCTCGTCGCCCTGGTACGTGCCGGCGCCGAGTTCAAGAACGGCAGACTCGTCGAACGACCCGACGAATCAGCAGGTCACGCCCACGCCGCATGACACGCCCATCCACAGGTCTTGACAATTCCTCATGTCCCGACTCGAACGCGGACAACTACGCGACGACGAACTCGCACACACCTACCGCGACTGGCTCACCCAGCAGCCAGACTCCATCCCCACCAAACGAATGCTGACCCTCAACACACGTTGACAAACATAGGAGCATCATCGCAAGCCTGACATCCCTACTCGTGGCCGTTCCGAGCGGTACTAGTGGACTGTCAGGCCCAGATCCTTCGCGGCGGCCTTGAGTACGGCGTCCGAGGCCTCGATGGGACTCTGCCTGACTACTTCGACTGGATAGTGGTCGAAGATCGCCCAGCAGATCTCCTGAGGGTCGTAGCGCGAGACGTAGCGGATTCCCCCGTAGACGTTTACGCCTTCTTCGTCCTGGGCAGAGTAGATCGCGCGTGCAAGCATGCGAGTCGCTACCCGGTTCGTGGACGTGACCTCCGGGACGTCGATATACCCGATACCCATAGGCCGGAGGAACTCCCGAAGCACCCCTCCCAATGCAGTTCGCGTCTGGAGATCCGCGAGATCGACAAACACCGGAAGCCCGTTGCGGTGGCCTGCGCTGAGCTCGAAGATGGCTCGGGATTCGCGCCAGTCGGCAGGCACCGAGCCCGGCAGCATGAACTGAGCGTCGTCGTCTGCGACGGGCAGAACCACCCCGGGCGCAGGCCGCAGCACGCCCAAGGTCTCCACGTACGCGATTCGCGAAGTCGATGCTGCGTAGAGGACGCCCCCTCCCACCACGTCCCAGCGGTGCCCCGCCTTTGGGTCGGCATCGTCTTCCGGGCGGATACGGGAATACCGGGTCGCCGCATGCTTGCGGGCGACCCGGTACACCGTCGAAGGGAGGGCGACCGTCCGGATCTGTGGAGCGTCCTCGCCTGCCTCACCCTCCGGCGGCATAGGCTCGCGCGGCCGCCATCACGGCCCGGTAATCACCGTCTCGGATCGCTTCAGCCGGTGACACGTCGTCCAGATGGGGATTGACGCCCATCAACCATGCGCGAACCTCGTGGGCAGAGCGCTCGGGAGTCTTTCCATCCTCAGTCGTGAGGAAGCGGTACACGCGGTGGAAGTTCTCGATGCGCCGTTCGACGTCGAGGTTCTTGGGAAGGCTCACCCCGCGGGCCCAACGACCCACTGTTGAGACATCTGCATCGAGGGTGAACGCCACGAGCGCCTTGCCTAGGTTGTCAACAAGCTCCGTGACCTTGTTTGCAAACTGCCCGCCAACGGTCTCATTCGCAGTGGTGATGGTCCCGCTGTTGCTGCGCGTCATGAGATGGTCTCCTTCTCGTCGCCCTCAGTCTCTTTGACCGATGGACCTCACGCAAGTGCATCACACGGCGTTTCCACAGTTTATGCACACTGTATCCACAGGGTATGCACGCGTTCTGCACCAGCAATGATTCAACGCACCATACGCGGTCCGCTGTTCCCGCGCCAGTGGGGCGTGAAAAATTAGTCTTGCGCCGCCCTCGCCGACGCTGAGGCCGCGGCCGGTTTGCTCGCCGCCTACATCGCGGC
>JASBTB010000025.1 GCA_030148645.1 Demequina sp.
GGGGTCTGACATGCACTTAGCAGGGCCGACGTCCTGTGGACAGTCAGCGCGGACGCGTCCTGGGCACGACGCCCCGCGAGCGAACCGCGCCCACTGGACCGTAGCCCTCCGCACACCAACCACACACACCAACCACACACACCAACCACACACACCAACCCCGCGCACGCGGTGACACCGAACGGCGGGCGTCCGCGCCACCAACATCATGCGCCAGAACACCTAGTCGACGGTGGATCGCCAGCGGCCGAGCCGCCGTCCATCCCATCGACGGCCGGCGTGCATGTAGACACCCACCCATGCGTTCGATACCGCCACGAGAAACGCCATCCCACTACGGACCGGGAGATACTCACCGCCTAGCGTGACCACGAGAGCCGCCACCGCCATCACCGAGTTCACAAGAGCGACGCCTCGCGCGGCGAAGCGCCCGCCAGACGATCCAAAGTTCACGACCGTGTTGACGTCTCCGCTGCGGGCACGAGTCCAGCCCAGAATCATGCGGCCACACCAGTAGGCCTGCAGCAGCACAGTCGCGATGAAGGCGGCGGCCAGCCCGTGGCTCGCGAAGAAGACGTAGGGAGACCCCCACATCGTCATCGCGAAAGCCAACATGCCGCCGGGAATCAGCCACACTGCAGCGTCAACCCCGCCAGCCACGAGCACCGCGAAGGCCGCTACGCGCAGCCAGAATCGCCAAGAGTCCGTCGTCAGTCCGGACTCTCGTTGGAGGTCAGCGCTCGTCTTCATCGCGCCAAGCGGCGTCGGCCTCATCCCACGCATCGGAACGGTTGGCGGCTATTTCGATGGCTTTGGACGCCTCGTCGAAGGTGTCATAGGGGCCGAGCAGATGCTCCCACGAACTGAGGCGCCCCTTCTCCACCATGCGCGTCTGCGTGTTGAAGTAGTACTCCGTGTTGTCGTCTGCCTCGTGCATGTTCGACCTCCTCCACCCGTAGACTGCCACGTATGGCCCCCGTACGCGAGAGCATCACCAAGGGCTCCGTCTCCCCGATGCGCCCGGTCCCCGGCGGCATTGCTCGCCCCGAGTACGTGGGCAAGAAGAGGGCTGCGGCGTGGCACGGTGGCGACGTCCACAGCGCGGAAATGCTGGAGCGCATCCGCATCAGCGCGAGGATCGCCGCCCAGGCCCTGGCCGAGGTTGGCCGTCACGTCGCTCCGGGGGTCACGACGGACGCCCTCGACCGCGTGGGACACGAGTTCCTCATGGACCACCACGCGTACCCCTCCACCCTGGGTTACCCGGGCGCCGCGGGCAGACCCCCATTCCCCAAGGCGTTGTGCACCTCCGTCAACGAGGTCGTCTGCCATGGCATCCCGGACGACTCGGTGGTGCAGGATGGCGACATCGTCAAGATCGACATCACGGCCTTCACGAACGGTGTGCACGGCGACAACTGCGGATCCTTTATCGCTGGCGAGGGAACGCCCGAGTCCCGCCGACTCCTCGAGGTGGCGCGCGAGGCCACGATGCGGGGTGTCAAGGCCGCCCAGCCGGGCCGTCAGGTCAACGTCATCGGCCGGGTTATCGAGAAGTATGCTGCTCGGTTCGGGTACGAGTCCGTCAAGAACTACACCGGCCACGGCGTGGGGCCCGCGTTTCACACGGGCCTGGTGATCCCCCACTACGACTCCGCGCCTTTTCACGACGACATCATCGAGCCTGGCATGGTTTTCACCGTCGAACCCATGATCGTCGCCGGTTCCGAGGCGAATCACGAGTGGGACGACGGCTGGACGGTCGTGACGAACGATGGCTCGTGGGTCGCGCAGTTCGAACACACGATCTTCATCACCCCCGACGGTCCGGAGGTCTTGACCACACCATGAGCACACACCTCGCATTCGGCGTTGACATCGGCGGCAGCGGCATCAAGGGGGCGCCCGTCAACCTCAAGAAGGGCGCCTTCGCACAGGACCGGTACCGCGTGGCGACGCCCCACCCTGCCACGCCCGACGCCGTCGGTAGCGCCGTGGCACAAGTGGTTTCCATGTTTTCCCCGTCCAAGAAGACGCCTATAGGGATCACCTTTCCCGGTGTCGTCCAACACGGCGTGGTGAAGTTCTCCCCTAACATGGATCAGTCCTGGATAGGCGTCAACATCGACGACGTCATGCGCGACTACGTTGGCCGATACGTTCACACACTCAACGACGCCGACGCTGCGGGCTACGGCGAATTCCTCTATGGCGCCGCGCATGGCCGCGACGGTGTCGTGTTCCTTGCCACGCTTGGCACCGGCATCGGCACGGCGGTGATTGTCGACGGAGAGGTGGTACCCAACACCGAGTTGGGGCACTTGACCATCAACGGCCTCGACGCGGAGGAGTACGCGGCTGCATCGGCGCGCGAGCGTCACGACCTCGACTGGGACGAATGGGCGGGCCATCTCCAGACGTACTTCGCCGAGGTGGAGCGGCTGATCTGGCCCGACCTCATCATCGTGGGTGGAGGGGTCTCGAAGTCCCACGAGAACTTCCTGCCCAAGCTGGCTTTGCGCACCCCCATCGTTCCTGCCGAACTGCTCAACGGTGCAGGCATCGTGGGTGCCGCGGCCGGGGCTGCGCACTTCCGCGAACGCCAAGAGAGCAAAGACAAGGCGGAGGCCAAGAGGGCGAAGTCCGGCGCGAAGTAGACGTCCCAGTCCGGGTAGGGGCGACCCACTCGGGGACCACCGTCCCGTTGTCGGTCACACCGGGCACTAGGATGCGAACGGTGGAGATGTCTACGCTGACAGAGTTTGGTATTCCCGCCCTGGTGACGGTCGCAGACAGCGTCTCCACCACGGCGCTGATGCGCGACAGGGCCGCGGAGCATCCGGACAGGCTGTATTGCGAGTACAAGTCCGCCGCCGGGGTGTGGGTTCCGGTCACGTTGCGTGAGTTCGCCGATCGGGTCATCGCCGTGGCCAAAGGGCTGGTGGCTTCGTCAGTCGGGCCGGGCGAAAGCGTCGGGCTCATGGCCTCGACTCGATTCGAGTGGGCCCTGTTCGACTTCGCCATCATGGCAGCTGGCGGCGTCACGGTACCGATCTACCCCAGTTCGTCGGCGTCGCAAGTGGCGTGGATCGCCGACGATGCGGCGCTCAAGGTGTTGGTCGTGGAAAGCCCCAAGACGACGAAGATCGCACAGAACCTACCGGACGGGCTTCGGGTGCTCGCCATCGACGGCGATTCGCGGGCTGTGGACGTGCTGGTAAGCGCCGGGCAGAACGTGTCCGACCAGGAACTCGAGGCCCGCACCCACGGCATCGGCCCTGACGATGTCGCCTCGATCGTGTACACGTCGGGCACGACGGGTAATCCCAAGGGAGTCGAACTGACGCACCGCAACCTGGTCGAACACGCGCTCAATGCGGCCGCGTACCCCGACCTCCACAAGCTGACGTCACCCGGCAAACGCATCCTGTTGTTCTTGCCATTGGCGCACGTGCTGGCCCGGCACCTGGAGATTCTCTCGATGGCGTCGGGCATGACCCTCGGTTTCGCCCCCACTCCCGCGACCCTCCCGGCCGACCTGAAGTCCTTCAAGCCTCACTGGATGCTGGCCGTGCCGCGTGTGCTGGAGGCGTTCTACAACACGGCCGATGCGCGTACCGGTGGCGGAATCAAGCAACGGTTGTTCAGGTGGGCGGCGGATGTGTCACGGCGCGCTTCCGCCAGGCGCCACAGTGGCCGCATTGGCCCGATTCTGGCGCTCCAACTGCGAGTGGCCGATGCGTTGGTCCTGCACAAAGTGCGCGACGCCATGGGCGGCCATCTGCAGTTTGTGGTGTCCGGCGGCGCGCGGCTGTCTCCCTCGCTCGCGCATTTCTATGCGGGCCTGGGGGTCACCGTCTTGGAGGGCTACGGACTGACCGAGTCCTCCGCTCCTGCCACGTGCAACCCACAAGACGCCCCACGAGTGGGCACCGTGGGCCCGCCCCTGCCGGGGTGTACGGTGCGTATCGCGGAGGATGGCGAGGTGCTCATCAAGGGACCCAACGTCTTCGCTGGTTACCACCACCGTGCGGACCTTACGGCGGAGGTGTTGAGCGACGGGTGGTTTGCCACGGGCGATCTGGGCAGCCTCGATGCGGACGGCTACCTGCGCATCACCGGGCGCAAGAAGGAGATCATCGTCACGGACGCCGGCAAGAACGTTCAGCCCGCGGGACTCGAGGATGCGATACGGCCCGACCCGATCATCCAGGAGGTGATCGTGGTGGGCGACGGCAAGCCCTTCATCGGCGCCTTGATCTCACTCGATGTCCAGATGTTGGCCGCATGGCTGTCTGCCCAAGGCCTGCCGAGCATGACCATCGCTCAGGCAGCTGCCAACGCCGATGTCAAAGCCCACCTTCACGCCGTCGTCGCCTCAGCAAATGAGCATGTGTCGAAGGCGGAAGCGATCCGCAGGTGGCGGGTGCTTCCCCGGGAACTGACCGAGGCGGAAGGAGAGTTCTCGGCGTCGATGAAGGTGCGGCGTCGGGTCGTGCTGGAGCACTTTTCCGACCTCGTGGAACAGATCTACGCCACGCCGCAGCGGTAGCAGCGAGGACGTCGCCGCCCGTCAATACTGCGGCCTCACCGCGCCTTGTCCGCCCAGGCACACGGGCGTGTCGCGGCCTGCGCCCGCACAGTGTGCATCTGCAAGCGCTTGCATCGGCTAAGTTTTGTCTTGTGAACCCCAATACTCCCCCCGTCTCCGCCCGCATCTACACCGTCGAGAGTTTCACCCGCGAGTTCTTGCGCGAACTCAACTTTGGCCAGGGCGTAGACCTGGACCGCGCATCGGTCAACGACAAGTACCTCGCGTTGTCGCGCACCGTGCGCCACTACCTGACGACACAGTGGCTGGAGACGTTGCGCAATCAGTACCGGGACCAAGCCAAGGTGGTCGCCTACCTCTCGGCCGAATACCTTCTGGGCCCGCAACTGGAGAACAGCATGTTGGCGGCCAACCTCGAGGAGATCGCCTCCCAGGCGCTCGCCGAGTTGGGTGTCGAACTGGACGACCTGCGCGGCGTTGAGATTGAACCAGGACTTGGCAACGGCGGACTTGGGCGCCTGGCCGCATGCTTCATCGACTCGCTTGCCACGCTGGACATCCCCTCGATCGGCTACGGCATTCGCTACGACTACGGCATCTTCCGCCAGACGTTCGTGGATGATCGCCAGGTGGAGTTGGCCGATCACTGGCTGCGACTGGGATCGCCGTGGGAGCTTCCTCACCCCGAAAACGCGGTCGAAGTGGGCTTCGGCGGCCGCACCAAACGCATCAAGTCTGGGCCGGATGGGGCTCGCACCTGGTCGCCCGAGTGGCACGTCACAGCATTGCCCTACAACTACATGGTGCCCGGCTATCGCAACGGCCGCGTCAACACCTTGCGGTTGTGGAGTGCGCGCGCCACGCGGGAATTCGATCTTCAGACGTTCAACTCGGGCGACTATGTCGAGGCTGTGCGCGGGCGCACCTTTGCGGAGAACATCTCCAAGGTGCTCTACCCCGAGGACTCCACACCCCAGGGCAAGGAGTTGCGCCTCCAGCAGCAGTACTTCTTTGTGGCCGCCTCGCTTCGCGACTTCCTCGAGAACGTCCTGCCAGAAGACTTCGACCTGAAGAACCTCCCGGATCGCATCACGTGGCAATTGAACGACACCCACCCGGTGATCGCGGTGCCCGAGATGATGCGCCTGTTGGTGGATGAGTACCGTTGGGAATGGGCGGACGCGTGGCAGGTGTGCCAGAAGATCTTCGCCTACACGTGTCACACGCTCCTGCCGGAGGCGCTTGAGGTGTGGCCCGTCGACTTGCTCGGCGCACTGCTGCCCCGCCACCTCGAGATCATCAACCGCATCAACGAAGAGTTCCTCGAAGAGGTGGCCGATCGCTTCCCCGGCGACACCCTCCGGCTACACCGCATGTCGATCTTCGCCGAACAGCCGGTGCGTTCCATCCGTATGGCACACCTGGCCACCGTGGCCAGTTTCAAGGTCAACGGCGTGGCGGAGCTTCATTCGGAGCTGTTGGCCAAGAAGGTCCTGCCCTGCTTTGCAGAAATGTGGCCCGAGAAGTTCACGAACGTCACCAACGGTGTCACGCCGCGACGCTTCTTGCGTCTGTCCAACCCGCGCCTGTCAGACCTCATCACCGAGGCGATCGGCGACGGCTGGATCACCGACCTGGAGCGGCTGCGCGAGTTGGAGCCGTTGGCGGACGACGCGCAGTTCCGGCTTCGCTTCCGCGAGATCAAGGCGGCGAACAAGCGGCACCTCGCCGATGTCCTGGCCGACAGGGACGGGATCGACATCGCGGGCGACGCCATGGTGGACGCGATGATCAAGCGCCTGCACGAGTACAAGCGGCAGAGCCTGAAGTTGCTGCACATCGTGTCGCTCTACGAGGGAATCCAGTCGGGACGTATCCCGCTTCAATCCGTCCTTCCGCGCACCTTTGTGTTCGGCGCCAAGGCAGCACCCGGCTACGTGCGCGCCAAGGAGACCATTGAACTCATCAACGCGGTGGGTCGTACGATCAACGCCGATGCCTCGCTCGAGGGTCGCCTGAAGGTCGCGTTCCCCCCGAACTACAACGTTACCTTGGCCGAGAAGCTGATCCCGGCCGCCGACCTGTCCGAACAGATCTCGCTGGCGGGCAAGGAAGCTTCCGGCACGGGCAACATGAAGTTCGCCCTCAACGGCGCGCTCACGGTGGGAACGGACGACGGCGCCAACGTCGAGATCCGCCAGTTGGTGGGCGAGGAAAACTTCTTCTTGTTCGGGATGACGGAGCCGGAGGCGGCCGCGCTGCAATCGAGCGGCTACGACCCGGGCACCTTCTACGAGTCCGACCCTGAACTCAAGGCCGCACTCGATCTGCTCGCCTCGGGCGCGTTCACCCAAGGTGACCGGACAGGCGCCGTGGCGTCGGTGGTCGCCTCTCTCACCGAGCGCGACCGGTTCATGGCCCTCGCCGATTTCCGACCTTACATGGAGGCCCAGGCGCGCGTCGAGGCGGCGTACGCAGACCATGAGGCGTGGAGCCGGTCCGCGGTGCTCAACGTGGCCAGGACGGGATTCTTCAGTTCCGACCGGTCGATCCAGGACTACCTGGACCGCATTTGGGGTGCGCGCCCAACCCACCAAGGCTCCTGACCTGCGGGGTTCACGAGTGCGCCACCCCGGGTGATACTGGGTGGATGACCACCACCAACCCCCTAGGACGGATGCGGGTGCGCGTGGGGGACGCCCTGTTCGCCAGGGTCGCTGGCAAGGACGGCCACGCGGCACGGGCGCGCGTCCACGAAACTCCCGGACCACGATGGTTTGCACAAGGCAGTGCCATACGCCGGGTCCACGGCGATGCGTCCATGTGGGTTGGTGGGTTGCGAGCGCTGCTCTTACAGTCCCTCCACCCCTTGGCGATGGCGGGCGTCGAGGGTCACTCGGGCTACCGGGGTGACCCCTGGGGGCGCCTCGAGCGCACCTCGACGTTCCTGGCGGTCACCACGTTCGGAACGGTCGACGACGCTCAAGCCATGGTGGACCGCATCCGTGCTGTGCACGACAGGGTGCGCGGCAAGGCGCCCGACGGTCGTGCATATCATGCAAGCGACCCTCACCTCCTGAGGTGGGTTCACGTGGCCGAGGTGGATTCCTTTCTTATCGCGCATCAGCGCTACGGTGCACGCCCCCTCAGCGCACACCGGGCGGACGAATACGTGGCCCAGGCGGCCCGCGTGGCCGAGGCCTTGGGGGCCACCGACGTGCCGACGACGACGGCGGACCTTGCGGAGTCCATCGAGTCGTACCGACCCGAACTCGCCGCCACCCCGGCAGCGCTGGACAGCGCACGGTTCTTGCTCCAGGAACCACCCTTGCCGCCAATCGCGAAGGCGCCCTACTCTCTTCTTGCAGCAGGGGCGGTGGCGCTCCTGCCCGACTGGGCGCGCACCGAACTGCAGGTGGGCGGCGGAGCCAACCGGACCGTCGGCCCGATCGGGGGAGCCCTGGCAACCAAGGCCATCCGGTGGGGGCTCAGCGCTGCGCTGCCCAACTACCCGACACTGTGACTCGCGTCGGCGCGGGCATCAGGCGTCTGGACTAGGGGATCCCGCCAAGGCGTGTGCCCGGTGCGTAGCCGCCGTTCGCGATGGTGCGCCAGAACTCCTCGATCGCGTCGGGGTCAAGGAGCACGGTCGAGCCCGCTCCATCGACCCGGTAGTCGAGGCTTGCCAGCGGCGGGGTTCCCGTGACCGCGTCGACTCCGCGCGCGGCATTCACCACCAGCGTCATCCGGACAAGATCGAGTGCCCCGGTGCCATCGCTGACCCGGAACGAATCGAGTCCCGCCGAGACTACGGGCATGAATTTCGTGGGGTTCAGCATCGTGGACGGGCTAAGGACTGACTCGGCGACTGCCGACACCACCTGTTGCTGTCTGGCCGTGCGACCGATGTCGCCGTCGGGGTCCTCGTACCGCATGCGCGAAAACGCGAGGGCAGTGGCACCGTCCGCCTGATGACAGCCAGCCTGCCACACCAGGGTGCTGTACGGGTCGTTGACGTCAGAGTCATAGCACAGTTCCACGCCACCCAGGGCGTCGACGACGTTCGTGACGCCCAGGAACCCCACCTCGACGTAGCGGTCGATGGTCAGGCCCGAGAGTTGCTCCACCGTCTGCACCAGCAGTTGCGGGCCCCCCAAGGCAAAGGAAGCATTGATCTTGTTGCCACCGTAGCCGGGAATCTCCACGTAGGTATCGCGCGGGATGCTGATGAGCGCGGTCGGCCCGTTCTCCGGCTGATGCACGAGCATAATCGTGTCCGTGCGAGCCCCGACCGTGCCGTCGTCTACCCATCCCTCGCGGGAGTCCGAGCCGACGATGAGGTAGGTCCGACCACGAGTATCGGGGGCGCCGCTCAATGCGTCCACGCGGGCGATCCGTGAGTCGACCCACCACCACAGGGAACCAAGACCAATCGCGGCAATCAGGAGCAACGCCAGCAGGGTGTTGCGCAGTCTGTGGCGCTTGGCGACTGGAGCTCGGCGACGTCCCTCGGGCGGTGGAGTCCGTTCCGCCAGCGTTGCACCGGCCGTGGAGCGTGCCTGCGGCCTGCCTCGCGAAGACTGGGGGTGTGGTGAAGGCTGCGGAGCCAGACTCCGACGCTGGGGCACGGGACGCGGCCCGGGTGAGCGCCGCGCGGCGGGCTGCACGGATGGCGGCGACGAGCCGCGGCGCGGCGGAACGGACGGCGGCATGGGACGACGCCCCGTTGGCGGGTGGTCCCGCGGATCACGGCCGGAATCGCCGCCCGAGTTGTTCACGTAGTGAGGCTAACCCGGCTGCACCGGCGTTGGGGTCAAGCGCGGTTTGCAGACGCCAGATCCGCTCCGCCACTCGCGCCCGTGTGAGGGGGTCGTGTCCACATGTGCATCTGCATTCGCCTTCGTCGGGCGCGACCTCGCACGTCACCCATCGGGCGTTGACGCCCGCGCGGCGATACGCGGACTCGACGATCGCTTCCGTGGGGTGCTCGGCCGCGGGCGACGCAAGGAGGCCGGTCAACTGACTCGCAGGACTCTTGGGAACGGCCACGACGTTCCTGCTCAGGATCACGCAGTTCGCCCGGGTACCGGGCCACAGCCTCGATCTACGAGAAGGACAACGTGCCGACGACACACCCAGACGATACGAGCGGGTTGCGCCGACGTGAAGGCTCGGACGACCGTCCAGCCGCCGTCAACCATGGACGTCGACATTGGCCAATTCGCCAGCATCGCTAGTCGGGTACTGCACGGCCCGCGCAATTCCAGAGACGATGACGCCGGAGCCGCCCCACTCCAGGGCCAGGGTCCTTGTCGCCTGGCTCAGGCCGTCTTTTGAAGCCCTGCAGGGCACCCCGTCCCGGTCGGCCACGCCAGAGACTCTTGAGCCCGTGTCAAGGATCCGCAGCCGTCGGTGAGACAGCCTGTGGCAGGCTGGCGCCTGCGTGCACAAGTTTGTGGCTCGCGGTGTGAGGTCCGTCCAACGCGCCCCAGTCCTCGACCCCAACGGCAACGGCGGGGATCGCCCCCATCCCCGCGTTGGTGACCAGGACGTCGATGTGGCCGAGGTCCGCCCCAATCCGGTCGACGCGGTAGTCAACCAGGCCCCGGCCAGCGCTGGGGCGGCGCGGAGTCCAGCGGTCTGCGGCAGGTCCGGAGATTTCGCGTAGCATAGTTCTGTGACCGGATTCGGTCGACGTGTCCGGCGAAACGTTTCCAGTTCTCCATCGGTCAGTCGTGCCACGACGGTGCTCCACGGCGTGAGACCATCGGCCTCAGCCCGGGTCTGCGGTCGGCACAGGTGGGGACGCAGGGCGAGGGCCTGGCGGTCGATCTTGTCGCCCTGGGCCGGGATTCACGTGACCTGAGCCAACCGTAGCCCCTGGCGCGGGTCAGCTCGCTGGCCAGTCCCGGGCGGGCGCGGCATCGCGCGTTGCGCCGCGGTCACGGTCGCGGTGTACATGCTCAGAAGGAGGGGATGTGGCAAGACCAGGGCGACGCCAGTCCAACGGCCCGCGCACCGGGCGTGGCGCGCAGCCACGCCACGCACCACGTCCCGCCGAACGGGGAATCATCTCGGTTCTCGCCGATGTCGCCCGGGAGGTCGACACCGCGATCCGGCGACCGCCGACACGGCCAGTTGTACGCACAAAATTCCAGGTCGTGGCGCTCCTCGTGAGAGAGGAGCGAGCCCGGCTCTTGGCCGACAGCGGTCCAGCCGAGACACAGCGTTCCAAGAAACTCAAGCAACTCGACGCGGTGGCGACCCTCCTGGCTCGCACTGCCGCCCGAGACACCTCGCTGCTCGCACTGCTCGCCGAGGACGCCCGGGTCTCCGACTCCGCACGCGCATTCAAGGCGACCGTGATGCGGGCTGGCGGGCTCGAGCCTCCCGTGGAGCCCGCGCCCACGCCACCGGCGGTGCCGGAAACCGGTGCCAAGAATCAGGTAGTGCCACGGTCGGTGATCTCGCGCCAGCTCGCGAATCCGTTCTTAGCCCCCGACTTCGAGGCTGCGGCCGCACGCAACGCCTCCCGCGCCCGACGCCTGGCTGGCTGGGAGTTGCTTGAGCCGCTTTTCAGGTCCTTCGAGCGCGGCACCACCGGTGCACCCGCCTGCATGTCGCTGCCCGCGTCCCGCCTAGCGTCTGTTCCCGAAGGCCGGGTGCTGATGCCGCATCAGGCCCAGGTCGTCGCCGCTGCGGCCGCCGGCCATCGCACGTTCCTGCTCGCCGACGAACCCGGGCTCGGCAAGACCGCCCAAGCGCTGCTCGCCGCCCAGGCGGCCGACGCCTACCCGCTGCTCGTGGTGGCACCCAACGTGGTGAAGACGAACTGGGAGCACGAGGTCGCACTGTGGACACCACAGCGTCGCTCCACGGTGGTCCATGGCGACGGCGATCGGGTCGACGGGTTCGCGGACATCGTGATCGTCAACTACGAACTCCTGGACCGGCACGTCGGCTGGCTCGGAGACCTCGGTTTCCGCGGCATGGTCGTCGATGAGGCGCACTTCATCAAGAACAAGAAGTCCCAACGCTCCCAGCACATCCTGGCAATCTCGGAACGGATTCGCGCCCGCACAGCCCGACCACTGCTGATGGCCCTCACCGGCACCCCGCTGATCAACGACATCGAGGACTTCCGAGCGATCTGGCAGTTCCTTGGCTGGATCGACGACACCATGCCGAAAGGGGCGCTGATGGGCGCCCTCGAAGAGACGGGGCTCACCCCGGTCGACGAGGGTTTCTACGCCGCCGCGCGGACCAGCGTGATCGACATGGGCATCGTGCGCCGCCGCAAGGTCGACGTCGCCGCCGACATCCCCGCCCGCCGGGTGGCCGACCTGCCGGTCGAACTCGACGGCGCGGTCGGTCGGTCGATCCGAGCCGCCGAGGCCGCGCTTGCCCGCCGACTGGTCGGTCGCTACCGGTCCGCCTTGGACGCGCGTACCAGCGGCGTTATTGTGGACGGGATCGACCACGAACTCGTTCGTAGGGTGGCGGGGTGGGAGCTCAAGGAGTCACGTGACAACGGCGGCGCCGAGAACGTCTTCACGATGGTCCGCCGGATCGGGCAGGCCAAGGCCGCACTGGCGGCGGACTACACCGCACAACTCGCCCGCAACGTCGGCAAGGTGGTGTTCTTTGCCAAGCACATCGACGTGATGGATCAGGCCGAGCAGACCTTCACCGATCGCGGCATCCGCTACGCCTCGATCCGCGGTGACCAGACACCCAAGGCGCGCGGGAGGAACATCGCCGCATTCCAGAACGACCCAGACGTGTCGATCGCGGTGTGCTCACTCATGGCTGCTGGCGTCGGACTGAACCTTCAGGTCGCCTCCAACCTGGTGCTGGCCGAACTGTCCTGGACCGACGCCGAGCAGACCCAGGCCATCGACCGCATCCACCGCATCGGCCAGGCCGAACCCGTCACCGCATGGCGCATCATCGCCGCGCAGACCATCGACTCCAAGATCGCCGAGTTGATCGATGCCAAGTCGGGGCTGGCCGGGAGGGCCCTTGACGGCGCGCCCGATGAGGACGACGCGGCTGCCACGAACGTGCAGCTCGAGGCCCTCGTCGGGCTGCTCACCGACGCGCTCGTCGCGGACGGCGTCGGCTAGGCCCGTCCGGTCCGGGCAGCCCGGGGTTCACCTACTCCCGCTGGGCACCCGTGCGGGAGTAGGGTGGAATTGCAGGCCTTGCATCACCTGCCGCCCCACCACTCGCGAGGCGTCGTCCATGAGACGGGAGCCGTGAGATGCGCGACGCAACCCTGACCTTCCTCGGCGCGGCTGGCACCGTGACCGGGAGCAAGTTCCTCGTACAGACCGACGGGCATCGGGTGCTCGTCGATGCGGGACTCTTCCAGGGCCTGCGAAAACTGCGGAGGCGCAACTGGGAGCCCTTCCCCGTCACGCCGTCGTCGATCGAGGGCGCAGTCCTCACACATGCCCATCTGGACCACTGCGGCTACTTGCCCGCCTTGGTGCGGCAAGGCTTCGAGGGGCCCGTCGTGTGCACCGAAGGCACCGCCGACCTCGCGGCCATCGTGCTCAAGGACAGCGCGCACCTCCAGGAGGAGGACGCGCGCTACGCCACCGAGAAGGGCTTCTCGAAGCACACGCGACCTCGACCCCTGTACACGACCAAGGACGTCGCTCGCGCGCTGCCGATGCTCCAGCCGGTGGAGTTGGGACGCACCGTCGAGTTGTGCCCTGGCGTCTCGGTCACGCTCCAGACGGCCGGCCACATCCTCGGTTCGGCGAGCGCGGTGCTCGACGTGGCCGGGCATCGGGTGACGTTCAGCGGGGACCTCGGGCGCCCCGACCACCCCTTGCTGCAACCGCCTCCGCCGCCCCCGGCAAGCGAGACAATCGTCGTCGAGTCCACCTACGGCAACCGCGACCACCTCGAGGGCGAGATCGACCTGCTCGCCGACGTCGTGACCAGGACGATCGAGCGCGGCGGCACCGTGCTCATCCCCGCGTTCGCCGTCGACAGGACGGAGGTCGTCCTCATCGCCCTTGACCGGCTGATGGACGCAGGCCGAATCCCCCAGGTTCCGGTGCACGTCGACAGCCCGATGGCGCTCCGAGCGCTCGGCGTATACCGGAAGGCGCTCGCCGCTGGCAACCCCGAGCTGAGGCCTGACCTCGAACCAGGGGTGCTCGACCCGCGCGACGTCCGCGAAGCGCACACGTCCCAGGAGTCGATCGCTCTCAACCAGCCGGGAAATCCCTGCATCATCGTCTCCGCGTCCGGAATGGCCACTGGAGGTCGGGTGGTGCACCACTTGCGCCACCTCCTCCCGGACCGGCGCAGTTCGGTCGTCCTGGTCGGCTTCCAGGCGGCGGGCACGCGCGGGCGCGACCTTGTCGACGGCGCGACCCAGGTGAAGATGCACGGGCGGTACGTGCCCGTGCGTGCCGAGATCGCGAAGATCGACGGGTTCTCCGTGCACGCCGACGCCGACGAGATCCTCGCCTGGCTCGCGAGCACTCCCTCCCCGCCAAAAGTCCTCTACGTGGTGCACGGTGAGCCGGAGTCCTCGGCGGCGTTGGCGGCACGGGTGCGTTCCGAACTGGGCTGGCTAGCCGTTGTCCCGCGCGACGGAGAACGCGTCCGCCTCGGTTGACCAGCGAGACGCGAGGTCGCGTTCGCGCGATCCGATAGAGGCGGATGAGCTGGCCGATACGCCGGGTTCTGTCCTCGTGCACGGGGCACGATGGGCGGCCATCCATCTACGACGTACGTTGCCGCACGCCTCTAGCAACCTACCCAGATGCTCGGGCGAGCAGCCCTCAAACGCATCCTGTCTGGTCTTGCTCCGGGTGGGGTTTGCCTTGACCGCCGCTGTCACCAGCGACGCGGTGAGCTCTTACCTCACCTTTTCACCCTTACCTCCGGCCGAAACCGGAGGCGGTTGTTTTCTGTGGCACTTTCCCGCGGGTCGCCCCGGGTGGCTGTTAACCATCACCCTGCTCTACGGAGCCCGGACGTTCCTCGGTGCGGGTTTCCCCGCAACGCGACCGCCTGGCCAACTCATCCGCGACTCCAGCATAGGGTGTAGCCCGTGCTCGTGCTGCTCCCCCCCTCAGAAGGCAAGACTCCGGCGAAGTCGGGAGACCCAGTCGACCTGACGAAACTCGGCCATCCGACGCTAGCCGACGCGCGTCGACGAGTGGGCGACGCACTGGCCAAGGTGAGCGGCCAGCGCAATGCCCTGAAGGTGCTGGACGTGGGCCCTTCGCTTGCCGACGACGTCGCCCGCAACACGCACCTGTGGACCGAACCTGCGGGC
>JASBTB010000036.1 GCA_030148645.1 Demequina sp.
CTTGCCGATCGCGATGTCCCCTGCCGTCAGGTGCGTCATCTGCATGGGCGCAAGCACCCCCTCGCCAGAGTCGCCATTGATCGACGTGGCGGACAGCGAGGGGCCGATGAGAACACCTGCGCCGAGCACGAGGATCAGCACAAGCTCCATGGGTAGGGAGTCCTTGCCGTCCGGCGACATCGCCGACACGAGAATGCCAAGCCCGATGATGATCGCGAGCATGACGCCGTACGCGATGTACCCCTTGGACGACGGCCTGCGGCGCAGCAGCTCGATACGGGTCACGAGCACGATGCCGTGAAGGGACGGGCGCCACGGGTTACCACGCCGCGGCGGGCGGCGGGCGGAAACGCTGGGGGCGGTCTCCGTGTCGGTCATCGCCGATCCTCCTCCATCGCCATATACGTCTGTTCCAAGGCGCTGCCCGCTGGGCCAAACCGGTGCACCTCGATGCCCCGACCCACGAGCCACGCGAGCGCCCGCGCGGCCTCCCTTTCGTCCTCCATCCGCATGAGCACCCCGCCCTCGGCCTCGTCAAATTCGACCTGGGCGGCCCGGAGGGCCTCCCGCAATGGCACGGGGTCGAGCGCCCAGATCCGGTACCGGGTCTTGGCCTCGGCGACCATCCGCGCCGCATCGTCGCCCAACGTGCGGCCCTTCGACATGAACACCGCCGCGTCGACCATCTCGTCGAGTTCGCTCAACACGTGACTCGAAATGAGGACGGCGCATCCCTCGGCTGCGAGGTCGCGGACAAGTCCGCGCAGTTCCACCCGGGATCGAGGATCGAGGCCATTGGCGGGCTCGTCGAGCAGCAACACCGACGGATCGTGGACGAGCGCTCGCGCGAGCGACAACCGCTGCTTCTGCCCGCGCGACAAGACTCGCGCGGGTCGCCCCGCGAACTCGTCGAGGTGAACGCGCTTCAGGAGGGCCATGCCCTTGTCGCGGGCATGGGCCCCGGGGATCCGATATGCGTGGCCCATGAGCGTCAACGTCTGGAGGCAGGTGAGATTGTCCCACGAACCCAGTTGATCCGGCATCCAGCCAATGGCGGTGCGAACCACCGCGGCGTCTGTTCGCGGGTCGGCACCGGCCACCCGGATCTGCCCCGCGTCCGGCTTCAGCAGCCCGGCCAGCATGAGCATGAGGGTGGTCTTGCCACATCCGTTGGGCCCGATGAGCGCGGTGACCTGTCCGCGTGGCACGTTGAGGGTCGCATCCTGGACGGCCTGCACTTTCCCGAATGCCCGCGCCACCCCGCGCGCCACGATCGCCTCTGTGAAGGCGGGCGCTTCCTCGACGATCATCATGGTCCCTCCGTAGTGGCGCCGACGCCTCACCACGCCCCACGCCCATCTTCACACAGGAGTCGCAGCCGCGCCGTCGGCGACACTCCAGCCCCTTCACCGGCGCGTCCCCCTACGGCGCGGGTGTACGTTTCGGGCCGCACTACACTGGTCGCGCGCCTGTGCGGGCGCATCGAAAGCAGAAAACCGGAGTAGTGCGATGTCTCTCGTGGTGCAGAAGTACGGAGGATCCTCCGTCGCGGACGCCGATGCCATCAAGCGCGTCGCCCGCCGCATCGTCGAGACAAAGCGGGCGGGGCACGACGTGGTGGTCACCGTCTCGGCAATGGGCGACACGACGGATGAACTGATCGACCTGGCCAACGCCATCTCCGGCACCGACCATCCACGCGAGATGGACATTCTGCTCACCGCAGGCGAACGCATCTCGATGTCGCTCCTGGCCATGGCGGTTCGCGATCTGGGCCAGGCCGCGCAGTCGTTCACGGGCCCGCAAGCGGGCGTCATCACCGCCGGGTCCTATGGCCGTGCCCGCATCATCGACGTCAGCCCGGGTCGCCTGCGCGACGCCCTCGACGCGGGCGACGTGACCATCGTCGCGGGCTTCCAGGGCTACAACCAGGAAAGCCAAGACATCCAAACCCTTGGCCGTGGCGGCTCAGACACCACCGCCGTGGCGCTTGCGGCCGCGCTGAACGCCGACGTCTGCGAGATCTACACCGACGTCGACGGGGTGTTTACCGCCGACCCCCGGGTGGTCCCCTCGGCCCGCAAACTCGACCGCATCACGTTCGAGGAGATGCTCGACCTGGCGGCCTCTGGTGCCAAGGTGCTGATGCCCCGTTGCGTGGAGTATGCCCGCCGCTTCAACGTACCCATCCACGTCCGTTCGTCCTTCTCCGACCTTGAAGGTACGTGGGTTGTGGGCGAGACTGAAGGAGAGACCATGGAAAATCCCATCATCGCGGGCGTGGCGCACGATCGTTCCGAGGCCAAGATCACGGTCATCGGGGTCCCCGACGTGCCCGGATCCGCCGCGCGCCTGTTCGAGGCTGTGGCGCGTGCCGACGTCAACATCGACATGATCGTCCAGAACGTCTCCGCCGTGGTCACCGGCGTGACGGACATCTCGTTCACTTTGCCCATGGCGTCACTCACCGACGCGAAGGCCGCCATTGAGGCGGACAAGCCCACCATCGGCTTCGCAGGCCTGGTGACGGACGATGCCATTGGCAAGGTGTCGCTCATCGGCGCGGGCATGCGTTCCAACTCCGGGGTCTCGGCCCGCTTCTTCGCGGCACTGCGCGACGCGGGGGTCAACATCGAGATGATCTCCACCTCCGACATCCGCATCTCGGTGGTGACGCGTGCCGACATGCTCGACACGGCGGTGCGGGCAGTGCACACCGCCTTCGGACTCGACACCAGTCAGGGTGAGGCGGTCGTCTACGGGGGTACCGGCCGATGACCATCGCGCCTTCCGACCTCACCGTCGCCGTCGTCGGTGCGACCGGCCAGGTGGGTGCCGTGATGCGCCAACTCGTCGCCGAACGCTTCCCCGAGGCGTCCGTGCGCTTCTTCGCGTCGTCCCGCTCCGCAGGTACGACGCTGGAGCACCGGGGCCGCGACGTGGTGGTGGAAGACATCGCGAGCGGGGACTACACGGGCATCCACATCGTCCTGTTCTCCGCGGGCGGCGGCCCGTCAACCGAGTACGCACCCCTGTTTGCCGCGGCGGGCGCCATCGTCATCGACAACTCGTCGGCGTGGCGCATGGACCCCGACGTGCCGCTGGTGGTGAGCGAAGTCAACCCCGAGGCTCTCGACGCGATCCCCAAGGGCATCGTCGCCAACCCCAATTGCACCACCATGGCCGCCATGCCCGTCCTGAAGGCGCTCCATGCGCAGGCGGGCCTGACCCGGCTCGTCATCTCGAGCTATCAGGCGGTGTCGGGCTCGGGTGTGGCGGGGGTGCGTGAACTAGACGGGCAGGTCAAGGCCGTCGCGGCGGACGCAGCGAAACTGACACACCACGGCAATGCTGTGTCGATCCCCGAGCCTGCCGTCTATGTCGAACCCATCGCGTACAACGTGTTGCCCCTGGCGGGCGCCGTGCTCGAGGACGGCTCGAACGAGACGGGCGAGGAACGCAAACTCCGCGACGAGTCCCGCAAGATCCTCGGCCTGCCGGGGCTGCTCGTGTCCGGCACGTGCGTACGGGTTCCCGTGTTCACCGGTCACTCGCTGTCGATCAACGCCGAGTTCGAGGCGCCCATCACCCCCGCCCACGCCTACGCGCTGCTGGACGGGGCGCCGGGTGTCAGGGTGGAGGAGGTTCCCACCCCGCTCAAGGCGGCGGGCGCCAACGTGAGCCTGGTGGGTCGCATTCGTCAGGATCCGGGTGCACCAGGCAATCGCGGGCTCGCCTTGTTTGTCTCGGGCGACAACCTGCGCAAGGGCGCAGCACTCAACGCCGTGCAGTTGGCCGAACTGATCGCCGCGCGCCTGGAGTGAGTTGTCGCCCGCCGCCGATCCCTTCGGTGAACGCTACGAGGTCTCAGGCGACAACGCAGGGGCGAGATCCCCACGCGAACAGGGGCGTGTTGACCGGATCGTTCAGCAATGGCTCGAAGGCCAGTTGCGCGGCCCCAATCGGGACCATCCGCTCGCGTAGAGCGTTGCGCACCAGCGAGACCTCATCGCCATGAGGTGTAAGAGCCTGGGCCGTGACGGCATCGCGGATGCGCTCGGAGCGGGCCTCGAAGAGTGCGCCGACGTGGCCGCCGAGGATCACCCGGGCAGGCGCAAAGATGTTGAGTAGTGAGGCGATGCCCGCAGCCAACGCATCGCCCTGGCGGTCGAGTTCCGCATCGAGTGCGGCGGTGGAGCGTTGCGCATAGAGGCGGTCGAGGTCGTCGATGGCCACGTGTCCCTCACCGGCGACGGACCAAACCCGCTGAATGTTCACCTCCGTCTCCCAACAGCCCACGCGCTTGCACACGCACAGCGCGCCCTGCGGGTTGGTGAGGATGTGGCCCAACTCCGCTGCGAAGCCCCGCACCCCCTTCACGAGGTGGCCGCCCGACATCACTCCCCCGCCCAGACCGGAGACCGAACCGTTGAGGTACACCACATCGTCGAAGCCTGCGCCTGCGCCGAACATCGACTCGGCCATCACACCCAAGGTGGCGTCATTCGCCATGCGCACAGGCAGGGTGACCTCCTGCCCGATCAACTCCACGAGAGGCACATCCGCCCACTCGAGGTGGGCAGCCGCCTTCACCGTGTTGTTCTGCTCGTCGACGATGCCCGGGATTGCCACACCCACGCCCACGACTCTCGTGTGGGGAGGGAACTGGCTCGCCACCGTCCTCAGAAAGTCCCTGGTCAACAGCGCGGTGTCTTCGGGGGTCGGGTGCCCAGGCGTCAGAATCGTTTCGCGCAAGCGCACCTCGCCGCCCAGGCCTACGACGGCGAAGACCACACCGGACACGTCCGGGTTGACGCTCACGGCGACGATGCCCGAGTTGGGGCGGACCACGGGGCTTGGCCTTCCCGCCTGATGGGTGGATCGGGGTTCCGTCTCGACCAGTAGCCCCGCGTTCACGAGGTCCCCCACGAGGGCACCCACCGTGGATCGATTCAGGCCGGACAGCCTGGTCAGGTCAGCGCGAGTCAACTCACCAGCGGTGTGGACGGCAGCCAGCACAAGCGAGAGATTGCGCCGCCGCGTCTCTTCGTTGCGGCTGCCACGCACCGTGCGCTCCGACACCATCTCGCCCATGAATGTCCCCCGCTCGCTGTGTGGTGGGATTCAGCATACTGACCGGACCGGACAGGGCGGTGGAACCTCAGTGACTGGCTACGGCAAACCCCTCCCGATCCCAGCCACTGGCGCCGTAGCCGCCGCGCCGCCGCCATGACGGCGTGCAGTGCCACACAGTCGGGGTGTTCGCCGCTTCGCAGACACGACCCCCCATTCCGTTCGGACATCCGCTCGCGCTTGGCGCGGCGGTGTCCTCACAGCAGTCGGGGTGACAGGATTTGAACCTGCGACCTCGTCGTCCCGAACGACGCGCGCTACCAAACTGCGCCACACCCCGGCAAAAGCCTGCCTAGGATATCCGACCGGACACCGCGCCGCGAAATCGCCCGCCCATCCGCTCCCGTGCCGGTGTCAGCGTGAGCAATGTCGCCTCGGGTCTGCATGCGAATCTCACGGGTGCGTAGGGGGATGTGCCCGCCCCCGCACTGACGTGAAGCCACGTGTCGTCCGGTCCCGTACCGTCTCCCGACCACGTCGACAACCCCTTGACACGGCGGCGATCCAGATCGCAGTTGGTCACCAGCGCACCGTAACCGGGCACACACACCTGTCCGCCATGCGTGTGGCCTGCCAGGATCAGGTCCACGCCGTCCGCCGCGAGCCTGTGCAGCGCCCTACGGTAGGGCGCGTGCACGACGCCAAGGCGCACGTGTGCGCGTTCGCCACGCTCCGGCGGCGGCATGCGATCCCGCCCGATGTGAGGATCGTCCATCCCCACCGCCGTCACGACGAGGCCGCCGATATCGAGCCGCGTTCGCGCGTTGTTGAGGTCGCGCCAACCGGCATTCACCAACAGGGCGCGCAGTTTCTCCGTGGGCAGGCGGACCGGCTCGCGATGCGCCGTCGACGGTCCGGTGAAGTAGCCGAAGGGATTCTTGAGGTGTGGCGCGTAGTAGTCGTTGGACCCGAACACGAACAGACCCGGCACGGCGAGCAGACCAGCGAACGCGTCGGCGACCGCCGGAACCGCCTCGGCGTGCGCGAGGTTGTCGCCCGTCACCACCATCAGATCCGGCTGCTCCCGGGCGAGCGAACGCACCCACTCAATCTTGTCGCGCTGACCTAGCCGCAGGTGCAGGTCGGACACGTGCAACACACGCACAGGCACGCAACCAGGTGCAAGCACCGGCACCGTTACCCTGCGGGTGGTGAAGGCGTGCGCCTCAGCGAACCCCCACGAGACGCACGCCGCCCCGGCCGCGCCGATGCCCAGCGCGGCCGCCATGGCTCGATTCATGGTGCCCTAGGGCCCCGTGTCGCCGCCGGGTGCGCCGCCCGACCCACCGCCGGGGCCGCCGCCGGGATCCGGACTGGGCTCAGTCGGGTTGGGGTCCCACCCGCGCGACGGGTTGTTCTTGGTCCAGTCGGCTGGCGGCCACGCGCCGCCCCACCAGTCGGAGGGTGCCACCAGCGGGTCCCAACCCGAAGGCCACCTGGTCCACCACCCGGGCAGGGAGTCGGTCGACATGTAGTAGGTGACGGTGCCACCCGCCCTCATGGTGGCATCGGCGGCGGGTTGCTGTTGGACGATCTGACCCGCCGCAACGCCAGGTCGGTACACCACCTCAGACGACTTCGCGTACTGGAAGCCCGCGTCGTTGATCGCCCACTTGGCCTCCTGCTCCGTGAGGCCCACGACGCTGGGCACGCGCAACTGCGCACCGTTGATCACGGCATCGGACGCCGCAGGGAAGGCCACGCCGGGGTAGGGCTCCATGGCGGTGGACATGAAGTCCTGCCAGATGGGCCCGGCGACATCGGCGCCGTACCAATACTGCTGATACTTGCCGTTGATGGTCGTGAACTGCAGCGGGATGTCGGCGTCGGCGCTTCCGCTCCACACGGCAGCGACCACCTGCGGGGTGTAGCCGATGAACCACAGGTGCGTGTTGTCCTGCGCGGTACCCGTCTTCCCCGCGGCGGGGCGGCCTATGCCAAGCCTCTTACCCGTCCCCGACTGCATCACGTTGGTGAGCGCATAGGTCACACCATCCGCGACCTCCGACCTGATCACTTGCGAACACTTCACGTCCGGCGGCTCGACGACGGTGCCGTCCTTGAGGGTAACCTCGGAACCGTCGAGTTTGGTGATCGAGACAATGGCGCGAGGCTCGCAGTTGATGCCGCGGTTGGCGAACGTCTGATAGACGGACGCCATGGTCAACGGCGACGCGTTCTGGGAACCCAGAGTCACCGACGGCACGACCTCGAAGTCCTTGCCGTCTGCGCGGGAGAAGCCGAGCGCCAACGCGGTATCCCTCACGTCGCACAGGTCCAACTGATTCGTCATCGCCACATAGGACGTGTTGACGGACAACGTGGTGGCCGTGAGAACCGACATCTGCACGTTCTCAGACGCCAAGGAGTTGCTCACCTTGTACGGGCTGACGTAGCCTGCGCCCTCTGGACAACTGGCGCGCCACGAAGAACCCTCCCAGGTGCGCGGCACGCCCGAAACCACCTGGCTGAGCGAACGTCCCGAGTCGAGCCACTGTGCGAGAACCAGGGGCTTGAAGGACGAGCCAGGGGAGAAGCCGCGCGAACCGCCGTATTCGCGGTCCACCGCGTAGTTGATGGCGGTCGAATACGGTTGCTTCGACGTGGGGTCGAAGTCGCGGTTTTGTGCCATTGCCAGAATGTTGCCCGTCCCCACGTCGAGGGCGACGAGCGCGTCCTCAAGACCGGAGGGGTCCTCCGCTGGCACGCCGCGGCGCACCGCATCGCGGGCCTCCTGCTGCATGCGGGCGTCGAGCGTCGTGACGATTTTCAGTCCACCCTGGTAGAGCAGCGTCACACCCTCGCCATTGAACGCCGGGTCGTTCGCGATCACCTTGGTGACGTACTGGCAGAAGAACGGCGCCAGGTCCGATGCCGCGCACGAAAACTTGGGGTACGTGACGTTGAGCGTCGACTCGATCGGCGTGTTGATGTACGTCACGTACTCGGCCAACGTGATGAGGCCCTGCTCGCGCATCACCTTGAGCACCACGTTGCGTCGCGTCTGACTCTGTTCCGGGTGCTGAAGGGGATCCCACTGCGTCGGATTCTGCGTGATACCCGCGATGGTCGCCGCCTGGATCGCCGTCAACTCCTTTGCCGGGACACCGAAGTACAGTTGGGCCGCGGCCTCCACCCCGAACAGGCTGGGACCATACTGAGCGATGTTGAGGTACTGCTGGAGCACCTGCTCCTTGCCACAGTCCACCTTCGGGTCCTCGGAGCACACCGTGCCGTAGATGCCGTTCAGCCGCTCCTCATATGCGAGGGCCAGGCGCCACTCCCGGATCTTGCGGACCAACGACACCTCGGTTGCGGCCTGGACCGCCGCGCGGCTCTGCGCCTCGTCGCTGATGGCCTCGGCGGCCTGAAGCAACGTGTTCTTCACCAACTGTTGGGTGATGGTCGAGGCGCCGCGCGTCTCCGTCGAACGGAGGTTCTCGTAGGCGGCACTCAACAGGCCCTCGCCATCCACGCCGTTGTGCAACCAGAACCGCTTGTCCTCGACGGCGACCTGCGCCTTCTGCATCCACGGCGAAATGTCCTCCAACGGGACAACCACGCGGTTTTGCGTGTAGAAGGTCGCCAACAGGGTGGTGCCATCCGAGGCGTAGATGGAGGACGCTTGCGGAAGTTCCGTCTGATCGAACTCCGCGGGCAGCGACTCGAACAGCGTGGCCGTGCCGTCAACCGCCTGCCCCCCCACCGTCACCGCAGGCAGCGCGAGTCCCGCCACGAGCACCCCGCCCATGATGGACAACAACAGGAAACCCGCGAGCGACGTCACGAACTGGACGATCGTGACACGTCCGTCGCGGCGCGCACGGTCAGCAGTAAATAGTCCCATAGGAGAACCTTACGTCGTGATGCGGGCGGACTGGAGAGCAAACGCGTGGCGGCCCGTTCGGGTTCCTTCCCGCGCGCTAGGCTCGTCGCATGACCACCTGGGAGTATGCCACCGTTCCGCTCATCGAACACGCCACTAAGCAGATCCTCGACCAGTGGGGTTCAGACGGGTGGGAACTGGTCACGATCGTCACCGGGCCCACCGGCGGGATCGTCGCCTACCTGAAGCGACCCACGTCATGAGCCACTCCTCTCGACTGGCCGCACAGGGACTCACCCTGCCCACGATCGCCGCCCCCGTGGGCAGTTACGTTCCGGCCCTGCGCTACGGCGACCTGGTGACCACGTCGGGGCAACTCCCCTTCGTGAACGGCACCTTGCAGGCCACCGGCATTGTGGGCGCCGACGGCGGGGTCACCGCCGAGGTCGCCGCCGACTGTGCGCGCACCGCCGTGCTCAACGCCGTGGCTGCGGCCGCCGTAGCGGCAGGCGGCATCGATGCGATCGCCCGCGTCGTGAAAGTCACCGGCTTCGTCGCCTCGGCGCCCCACTTCGGAGGCCAGCCCACGGTCATGAATGCGGCCTCCGACCTGTTGGCAGAGATCTTCGGTGCAGCTGGCCAGCACGTGCGCTCCGCGGTGGGCGTGGCAGCGCTTCCCCTGAACGCGCCCGTGGAAATCGAGTTGACGGTGGCCGTCACAGCCTAGGCGCCACGCCCAGTGCCGGAGCTCAACGGGAGCGGGCGCGCAGGCGCTCGGGTTCGTACACCTCGACGGCGCCGATGTGAACATCGATCCACCCGCGCGAAGCGAAGTCCGCAAGCGCCTTGTTCACAGTCTCGCGAGAGGCCCCCACCAACTGGGCCAGTTCCTCTTGAGTCAGGCCGTGGCGCACGGTCACGTGCCCTCGTTCCATCCGTCCGAAGCGGTGGCCAAGGTCGAGAATCGCCTTCGCCACGCGCCCGGGAACGTCGGAGAAAATCAGATCCGCCATGGTGTTGGACGTGCGACGGATGCGCTGCGCCAGGGCGCGCAACATGTGACGACTCATGTCCAGGTGGTCCTCGAGCCACACGTCCAGGACGTCCTTGGGGAGTTCGTACACCACGGAATCCTCGACGGCGTGCGCACGCGACATGCGCGGGCCCGGGTCGAACACGGTGAGTTCGCCGAACATGTCCCCCACCCCGATCAGGGCGAGCAGATTCTCGCGGCCGTCGCGCGCCGTGCGCGCCAACTTCACCTTGCCGCGCACCAGGACGTACATGGCGTGGCCGTCGTCACCCTCACGGAAGAGGGTTTCGCCACGGGAAATCTCGCGGCGCACCATCATCGCAATCAGCGAGCGCGCGTTGTGTGCGTCCATCCCGCCAAAGAGCGGCGCAGAACGCAACAACTGTTCTTCGCGAGGGTTGTCAGGCATGACTCATCCTTGGCGCCACCGACGCACGATGCGCCTCACCCATTGCTTTCACCACGTCGGCCGTCACAGTCTCCAGGTTCTCACTGACTCGCGTCTCATACGACTCAAGACGCGCGGTGAGCGCGTCGATGCGCTCGATGCTACCCGGTATGCGGTGTGGGGCCTCCGTCCAGATTGCCGCCGCAAGCTCAGCCGACGTCGGCGCATCGGCCGCGAGCGCCTCCCAGGCGGAGTCGAGGTCGATCGCTCCCGTCTCTCCCGGGGGGGCAACCTGAGCCACCAGGAGGTCGCGACGGGCTTGCAGAAGGCGCAGCCACCAGCGGATGCGGGCCAACTCACGGCGCATCTCCCGGCGTTGGTGACGCAACTGTGCGAGCGCGGCCTGAGTGCTGAGTGCCACGGCCACCGCCCTTCGCGCCACGCACCGGCGCTTTGCCGGTCGTGAACTGTATCGGCGCCCTCCCGCGAGGCCTTGAGCCGCGCCTACAGTGGGTGGCATGGCAACACACGGCACACTCCCGGTGGCCCGTGCTGGAATGCCGCCTTCCGTGGGTGTGGTGCGACGGGCGCGGCGCATCAACCGCATGCTGGCGCAGATCTATCCCGACGCCCGTTGCGCACTCGATTTCACCGACGCGTTCCAACTGTTGGTGGCGACCGTCCTGTCCGCGCAATGCACCGACGTGCGCGTCAACCAGGTCACCCCAGCGCTTTTCGCGCAGTTCCCCGATGCGGCAGCCATGGCGTCGGCCCCGCGCGCGGAACTCGAGGAACTCATCAGGTCCACCGGCTTCTTCCGCGCAAAAGCGTCGTCCCTGCTGGATTTGTCCGCCGACCTGGTGCGCCGCCACGACGGCGCGGTGCCCGACAGCATGGAGGACCTGGTAGCGCTTCGTGGGGTGGGGCGCAAGACCGCAAACGTGGTGCTGGGCAACGTCTTCGGGGTCCCGGGCATCACCGTCGATACGCACATGGGGCGGCTCGCGCGACGCCTTGGCCTGACCGTCAGCGACGACCCCGTGGCCGTCGAACGCGATCTGATGGCGCTTATCGAGCGGCGCGAGTGGACCCTATGGTCGCACCGGATCATCTTTCACGGGCGCAGGCGCTGCACGGCACGCAAGCCCGATTGCGGGGGCTGCGAGATTGCCCGCTGGTGTCCTTCCGCCGGAAGCGCCGGCCTGTTCGAGGGGACACCCGGGCGAGCGAGGTGACGCGGGGTCGCTCGCCTAAGTGCCCTGGCGGTCGTCGAGTTCGCGCTCCAACTCCTCGGCGCCAGCGAGTCGCGCCTGTGGCGCTGGCCCGGAGCGTCGCTCGAAGACGGACCTGTAGAATCGGTCCCGCCACAGCAGGATCGCGGAGCCGAAGGTCGCGGACAAGAGGGACGCCGCCAGCACGGACATCTTCACCTCGGAGGCGCGTTCGCCGGCGAACGCAAGGTCGCCAATGAGCAGCGACACGGTGAAACCGATTCCCGCCAGCCACGCCATGCCAAGCACGTCCCACCAACTCAGTCCCCGGTCGAGTGACGCGCGAGTGAACGTGGCCACCAGGAAGGTGAACAGCAAGATTCCCACCGGCTTGCCGATCACGAGTCCCGCCACGACTCCCTGAGCCACCGGGTCCGATGCGGCGGCCGAGATCGCCGCGCCATCGATGACGACGCCAGCGGACAAGAGCGCAAAGACCGGCACGGCCACTCCCGCCGAGATGGGCCGCCACCAGTGTTCCCAGTGTTCCGCGAGGCTGTGCTTTTGGTGCGGGCGGGCGACGGCGGGCACGACCATTCCGAGCGCGACTCCCGCGATCGTGGCGCTCACACCCGATGCTTCCATGAATCCCCACACCGCCAGCGCGAGGGGCACCAACAGCCATGCGGTGGTGATGCCCCTGCGAATGAGGAACCAGAAGAGCGCGACTCCTACGCCAGCAGCGGCCAACCACCCCATAGCGAGCGTGTCGCTGAAGAACACGGCAATGATGAAAATCGCCAGGAGGTCGTCGACCACGGCCAACGTAAGCAGGAATGCGCGCAGGGCGTTGGGAAGCCACCGGCCCACAACACTGAGGACGGCAATCGCGAACGCGATGTCGGTGGCCACCGGTACCGCCCACCCCGTCAACGCGCCTCCGGAACCGACAGAGTTGATGAGCACGTAGAGCCCAGCAGGCACCAGCATGCCGCCGACCGCGGCGACGATCGGCACGACGGCCGTGGCGGGCCGACGCAGTTCGCCCGCGACGATTTCGCGTTTGAGTTCCAAACCGATCACGAAGAAGAAGATGGCGAGCAACCCGTCCTTGGCCCACGACTCAAGCGCCAGGTCCAGGCCAAGTGCCTGCGGACCGACCACCGTGTTCTTCACGCTGTCGTACGATTCGCCCCCACCCGAATTGGCCCAGACAAGCGCCACCACCGTCCCGATCAGCAGCAACACGCCGCCAGCGCGCTCGGCCCGCAGCACGTCGGCCAGCGTCCGCTCGGTGGAGGGCGTCAGGCGTGAGAAGAGCCTTTTGGCACGGGAGCGAACCATCGGAACCTACTTTCGGGGTGGGTCGGAAGCGACGATGTTGCGTCTTAGCCTACCGAGCATCGGCAACGCGGGTATCGGTCTGAACGCGCGGGCGGCGTCCGCGCTTGCAGCCACTCACCTAGGCGTTCGCGGGGCGTGCCGAGGGATCCGCCGCGTGCCTGATGGGAAGCGGGTCAAAGCGGTAGCCGACGTTGCGCACGGTGCCAATGAGTTGTTCGTGTTCGGCGCCGAGTTTGGCACGCAACCGCCGCACATGGACGTCCACCGTGCGTGTGCCCCCGTAGTAGTCGAAGCCCCACACCTCTTGCAACAACTGGTCGCGGGTGTACACGCGTCCCGGGTGCTGCATCAAATACTTGAGAAGTTCGAACTCCTTGTACGTGAGGTCCAGCGGTCGGCCCTTGAGTCGGGCCGTGTAGCCGCCGACGTCCACCGTCAGGTCGCCGGACTGGTATTCAGCGGCTTTGTCGAGGGAGTCGGCGGACGATGCCCGGCCGATGAGGAGTCTCAGCCGGGTCTCGACCTCCGCCGGGGACGCATCGGTGAGCACCACGTCGTCGGCTCCCCAATCGGCGGTGACGATCGACATCCCGCCCTCCCGAAGCACAAGGAGCAGCGGCACCGTGACGCCGGTGACCTGCACGAGGCGGCAGTTGTGGCGTGCTTCGGCCAGGTTGGTGCGCGCATCCACCACCAAGACATCGGCTTCCACGGCGTCGAGCATCGCGGTTGGCTCCGGAGCCACCACACGGGTCCGGTGGCTCAGCAACGCCAAGGCAGGCAGGACCCCGTCGGCGCCGTCTGCGGACGGCGTCAGCACAAGTAGGTCGGCCATGGCTCCCTCCGGTTGGGTTCACCTTATCGGCAGCACTCGTGGGAGACTGACGCACGTGAGCCCCTCGACGCGTGCCACCGCGACATTCGCTGCCGCCACGGTGGTGGCGGTCGCGGGGGTCTACGGCACCCGCTTTCTCGCGCTGGCCGTGAGTGCGTTGATCGGGGTGGCCGCTTTCGGCTGGCCGCGCCTGCTGCGCGTGTACCGGCGCAAGGTCGGCTCGACCATCATCGCCGCGTCCGGCGCGATCTCGGTGGTGGCGGTCGGGCTGGGTCGCGGGGAGCCCTATCTGCGCTACGCGGTTGCCGCTGCTGGCGCAGCCGTCCTCCTTTCCCTGGCCGCCGAGGTGTTCTTTCCCTCCCCGCCCGGGCGAGCGGTCACCTCCGTCACCGGCATGATGTCCGGCGCACTGGTCGCGGTGTCCGCCGGCGCGTGGGTCGCGGCAAACCGCACAGCAGGAGCCGCTGACCTGGTGGTGGCCGGGGCCGCTGCGATTGCGGTGGCGGGCGTCGCCGTGGTGACCACCACACGGCCCAGCATCAACGCCCTCATCGCTCTGGCGCTCGGCACCGCCACCGGCAGCGCCTTGGGATTCGCGTTCGACTCGATCAGTTGGGCTGGCGGGGCACTGGTCGGCGTCGCTGGCGCCATCTCCGTCGTGGCTGTGACCGAACTGGCCAACCGGGAGCCCGCGCCACGGCACGCCTTAGCTGCGATCGCGTCGGGCATTACGCCAGTGCTGGCGGCTGGCGTGCTGGTCTATCTCAGTGGCCGCCTGCTGGTGGGCTGAACATGGACCCCATGGTCAGACTGATGGCGGTGACGGTCCTGTTGGCCGTGAGCGCCGTCGTCTACCTGTGGTGGTCGCGGCGCCAGGGCCAGGTGCGACACGTTCACATACCCGGGGCATTGACGCCAGAGGACTTGGGTGCCTCGCGCGGCCTGCGGGCCACGTTGGTGCAGTTCTCGAGCCCCATGTGTGCCAAGTGTCCGCCCACCCGCGACCTCTTGTTGCGCGTCGCACAGGAGTATTCGCATGTGGTCCACGTCGAGATCGACGCCTCGGAGCGGCTCGATCTTGCACGCCGCCTCGACATCATGCGCACCCCCACCACGCTCGTCTTGGACGCCGACGGTGTGGTGGTGTCCCGTATGAATGGGGCGCTGAGCGAGGTGCAGGCCCGTGAGGCGCTGGACGAATTGCCTCCCCCGGGTGAGTATTCGATCTAGCGGCAACCCCGTCAGAACGGCCGCGACACTCATGGCACTCGACCGCGCCGGAACCGAGTCCCCATCGTGCCGGGCGTCGCCGCGATACAGTGGTGAACCTACTGAGGAGGTCTCGTGTCCCGCACTGCTGACATTCAGATCGATCCGCGCGGTTACCGCTTCGGAGCGCTCGTGACTCTTGCCGTGGTGCTCGCCGCGCTTGTGGTCGGGGCGAACGCCGCGGGCCTGTTGATCATGGCGGTATTGACGGCGATGTTCGTGCCGGGCGCCACCGTGGGCCCGCAGGTCACGCTGCAGTCCTGGCTGTTTCGCACCCTGGTGCGGCCGCGCATCGGGCGCCCGAGCGAAACCGAGAGTTTCCGCCCCCCACGCTTCGCCCAGCAAATGGGCCTGGCCATGGCCGCAGCGGGACTCATCCTGGGTCTCGCCGGTGCGGATGTGGGCTTCTATGTGTTCGCCGCGCTGGTGGCGATCGCGTCCTTCCTCAACGGTGTTTTCGGTTTTTGCGCGGGCTGTGAGATCTATCTGATGGTCAAGCGCGCCACCACCAAGGCTGCGTGACGTGGCACGCCTCGTGGTGAAGTGCACGTGGGGTGCCGAGCGCCCGGAGACGCTCCTGCAGGCGTTCACGGTGGCCGCCACCGCCGCAGCGTCTGGCCTGGACGTCAGCATGTGGCTCACGGGGGACGCGGTCTTTCAGGCGATGCCAGGTGTCGAGGATGTGGAGTTGCCCCACAGTCCGCCGCTGTCGCAGTTGCGCGACGCGGTGCTTGCCGCGGGAACGTTGACGGTGTGCACGCAATGTGTGCAGCGGCGTGACATCGGGGCCCGTGACCTGATGGAGGGTGTGCGCATCGCAGGGGCTGCGGCGTTCGTGTCGGAAAGCGTGGATCCGGACTCCACGGCGTTGGTGTACTGATGCGTGGGCGTGAGCAACGGTCATGCCTAGACTAGGGTCACCATGACTGCACTTGAAGCGACCTTCGTTGTCTTGGCCATCCTGGCGTTCGGCGCTACCGCGTGGGTTGTCGGTATCGTGTTGTGGCGCGTGCTCAAGGCCCCCAAGCGGTGACGTTTGCCTTGCCGGACGACCTCGCACCCGAGGTCTATCCACTTGCCTGGCTGGTCGGCTCGTGGGCGGGACGCGGCGTCGTCGAGTATCCGGACATCCCCCGCACGCAGTTCCGATCCGAGGTGACCTTCGATCACGATGGAGGTCCCTACCTCATCTATCGTTCGACGTGGACGGTCCTGGGCGAAGACGACGAGGAGGGTCCGGTCTGGTCGAGCGAGCAGGGCTACTGGCGTGTGCCACCCAGCGCCCCCGAAGGGCTCGAACTGGGCCCAAACCTGTATCCGGTGGAACTGTTGCTCGCGGACGCGTCCGGCTCGATCTGCCTGCTGATCGGCGCCGTCGGCAACGGGAAGATCGAACTGGCCTCGGACGTGATGGCGCGTTCCGCGTCGGCCCCCAACGTCGGCGGCGCTACGCGACTGTACGGACATGTGGGCGGGGAACTCATGTTCGCGTTCGATATCGCGGCGTTCGGAAACGAGTTGCGGAGCTACGGTTCCGGCCGGATGTCGCGCATCGAGGAATCATGACGCCCCACCCCGTCGTTGACGTGTCGTGACGTCCGCACCAATCGCCTCTTCTCCTGTGCTGGCGCGACCCGGCGCGGTGGCGGCCACCGGTCCGGATGCGGGGGTCGCCTGGCACTACGGCGCACCCACCGCAGAGCAGCGCGCGCTCGAGGCTGGCGTGGGCGTGGTCGACCAGTCGCACCTTGGCGTGGTCACCGTCACTGGCCCGGACCGGCTGACGTGGCTCAACTCTCTGACCACACAGGAGGTGGCAACGCTCACCGCGGGCACCTCCGCCGAACTTATGATCCTCACGCCTCAAGGCCGGATCGAGCACGTGGCGGCGTTGGTGGACGACGGCGAGACCGCGTGGTTGATCACGGAGACCCCTGAGGGGCTGGCCGCGTTCCTGGACCGGATGCGTTTCATGCTGCGCGTCGAAGTCGCCGACGCCACGGCCCAGTGGGCGGCCATCGGTGAGCCCTTGTCTCTTCCGGGGGACGACGGCACGGTCACCTGGGTCGACCCGTGGCCCCACGTCAGCGCCGGCGGAACGTCCTACACCGACGCCGCGAGCGCACCACCGGCGCCACGGCCGTGGCGTCTCACGCTCGTCCCCCGTGGCGAACTCGACGCCGAGGTCGACGCCCGCCTCGGAACTGGCGCCCGACTTGTCGGCACCTGGGCCTGCGAGGCCCTGCGCATCGCCGCGCATCGTCCACGTGCTGCGACCGAGATCGACGAGACCACCCTGCCGCACGAACTCGACTGGTTGCGCACCGCCGTGCACCTGCACAAGGGCTGCTACCGCGGGCAGGAGACGGTGGCGAAGGTCCACAATGTGGGCCGCCCACCGCGCAGGTTGACGATGCTCCACTTGGACGGTTCGGGTGCGGACCTACCCGCGCTGGGCGCGACGGTCACGCTCGCGTCCGACGGCAAGCCCGCGGGCAGGGTCACCTCGGTCGCGCGGCACCACGAACTGGGGCCCATCGCGCTGGCCGTGCTACGGCGCTCCACCGACCCGCAGGCCCCACTGCTCGTAGACGGCGAGGACGGCCCGGTTGCCGCGTCCCAGGAGATCATCGTGAACGCCGAGGGCTTCTCGGCGGACAGGCCACCCAAGCCGGGCCCCACGGCCAAGGGCCTGCTCATGGGCAAGGGCTGCGCCGCCGACGGCGGGGACATGGGCTGACGCAGCGGGGCCCAGGCGGCTTCGCGACGCGGCTCGCCAGCGCGGCTAGCCGACGGGGACGACTCACCGGACCTCGTTCGTCATGTGTGCCACCAAGGCGTCCAGTTCCCGCGATGTACGTACGGGAGGTGCCACGTCCCGTGCCTCGAGGTCGCGCAGCGATGGTGGCAATTCCTTGAGCGCCCGCGTGCAGCGCTCACGCGCCTGCTCGAGCGTGCCTCGACCATCCACCGGTGTGCCGTCCACCATGACCTGTGCCAGGATCGGCCGTCCCGCGATGCCCGTCTCGTGTTCGAGGCCGATCGTGTCGACCGTCAGGACCCCGTCCCGCACCTCGCGCCACACCTGCTTGCGGCCCGGGAGCGTGACCTTGCCCGTCGACAGTTTCAACGCGGGGCGGCCATCGTATTCGACCAGTTTGTAGACCGCACCCAGCGCAGGTGCGTCGGCGCTGACGCCCATCTGGGTGCCCACCCCGAAGGAGTCGATGGGGGCGCCGTCGCCTACCAAGGCGGCGATGCGGTGCTCATCCAGATCCCCGCTGGCGATGATGCGCGTCTGCCTGAGGCCGCCCCTGTCGAGTATCTCGCGCACCCGGTGCGCCAATGGGCCGAGGTCGCCAGAGTCGAGGCGCACCCCGACGATGCGCACACCCTCGTCGGCGAGTTCGCGTGCCACCTCCACGACCCGGTGCGCACCCTCGACGGTGTCGTACGTGTCGATCAGGAGCACCGCCTTGGACGGGAAGTCCCTGGCGAATGTGCGCAACGCATCCCGCTCGTCGGCGAACGCCATCACGTAGGAATGCGCCATCGTGCCGGATACCGGGATGCCGTAGGCCTTTCCCGCCAAGACATTGCTCGTGCTGGCCGCCCCCGCGATGTAGGCGGCGCGCGCCCCGCGCAAGGCGGCCTCGGGGCCGTGGGTGCGGCGCGCACCAAAGTCCACGAAGGCGTGCTCACCGGCAGCCAGCGCCACCCGCGCCGCCTTGGAGGCGATGGCACTTTGGTGCGCCACCGTGTTGAGCAGCGCGGTCTCCACGACCTGCGCCTCGATCAGCGGGGCGCTCACCCGCAGCAACGGCTCGTCCGGAAAGCACACCTCTCCCTCGGGTATAGCCCACACCTCGCCGCTGAAGCGGAAGTCGGCAAGGTAGTCCAGGAACTGCTCCGCGAAGGTGCCCCCGGCGCGCAGGTACTCCAGATCGCTGTCCGTGAAGCGCACCTGTGCCAGGTAATCCACCGCATCGGCCAGGCCCACGGCCACCAGGAATCGGCGTTCGGGCGGCAGGGAGCGCACGAACAGGTCGAACGTGGCCGTGGCCGTCATGGACCGTGCCAGGTAGCTGGCCGCCATCGTCAGTTCATAGTGGTCGGTCAGGAGCGCACTGGTGGCGGCGTGAGAGCGGGGCGCATCACTCAAGGCGTCCGCCTGCCTCCACCAGTTCGGCCAACGCCCGGGCGCCGTCGCCGGGATGCAGGTCCACGGGGGCCACCGCGTCGGTCACCACCGCGGTGGCGTAGCCGCGGCGGAGTGCGTCCAAGGCCGTGGCGCGCACGCAATAGTCGGTGGCAAGGCCTGCGACAATCACGTGCGTGATCCCGTGTTCCTTGAGGTAGGCGTCCAGGTCCGTGGTCGACTCCTCGCCTGTGTCGGCATCGCGTTGCGTGAAGCCCGAGTAGCCGTCCTCGCGACCGGTGCCCTTGAGTACCTCGAATGCCCCGTCGACAATGCGCAGGTCGGAGTGGTAGTCGGCGCCGGGCGTGCCCTGGACGCAGTGCATGGGCCACACACCACCGTCCTTGTCGAAGTGGGGCGTGGACTCCGGGTGCCAGTCGCGGGTGTAGACCACAGTCGCACCGGCCCGCACAGCGGCGTCGATCTGCCTGTTGACGGCCGCGACCACCGCCTCGCCTCCGTGGACCGCGAGCGCACCGTCGGGCGCCGCGAAGTCTCGTTGCAGGTCAACCGCGACCAACGCGGTATGAATGTCGTACCGAGGCATACTGATCGCCTTCCCTGGGGATGGGTCGTGCCGTACGTGCCCATCGTAGGAACATGCGGGAGGTGGCCGGTATTTCGCGTGGCAGGCGCGCGTGATATCGAGGCTCGACGGGCGAGTCGCGTCGCCCAAGAAGCACGCCCGTCGGTGCCGCATCCGCTTGCGCCGCACAGGCACCGCCCCGTCATCCGCGGCCGATGGGATAGCGTGACCTGCGGAGGTGACACATGTTTCAGTCCTTGCAGCTCTTGGTCGTATCCGTGATTTCGTATGCGGCGTTCGGCGCCGCCGTGTGGGGGCTGGTGGACGCCTCCCGGCGTCCTCACGATGCGTTCGTCAGCGCAGGCAAGCAGACCAAGACTCTGTGGGTTGTGATCCTCGTGGTGGCGACGGCGGTCCTCTTCATTTCCCTGCCGTTCCCCCTGGGCCGTGGTTCCGGACCGTTTGGAATCGTCGGCCTCGCCGCAGCGGTCGCCGCGATCATCTACCACGTGGGAGTCAAGCCCGCGCTTGGCCCTCACCGCCGCGGACCGTCGGGCGGTGGCCGTGGCACCCGCAACACCGGCGGCTGGTAGCGGCCGATGCGCGCCGTGCTGCAACGCGCATCGCACGCCTTGGTGGTGGTCGACGGCCACGAGGTCGCGGCCTTCGACAGGCAGGGCATCGTCGCCCTCGTCGGCGTCACTCACGGGGACGGGCAAGACCAGGCCGCGACGATCGCCCGCAAGATCGCGAACCTGCGACTCCTCGACGGCGAGAGTTCCGTCGCCCAGCGGCGAGCCCCCGTCATCGTCATCAGCCAATTCACCCTGTACGCGGACACCCGCAAGGGCCGCCGTCCCACCTGGAACAAGGCGGCGCCCGGCCCGGTGGCGGAGCCGCTCGTGGACGCCGTCGCGAACTGCCTGCGCGAGCGCGGGCTGACTGTAGGCACCGGGGTCTTTGGCGCCCACATGGACGTGACGCTCACCAACGATGGCCCCGTCACTATCCTTGTCGAGGCGTGAGCCCGCGTACGCCGCCTGCGCGCCTATGTCTCGCCCGCCCGCCCACACCTCCTGACGTTCCAGTAGGTCCCCGACCTCGCAGGCGGGGCCTCACGCACGGCGGCGTTGGCCGCTCACACGTGGACAGGGCCGGAATCGGCACTCTCGCGGGCGCAGATGGTGTTGCTCGCGATCCACCGCCCGTCGTGTGCCGGTGTACTCGACAGCCGAAAGGTCCCGGGCGGCACCCGCTCCACCCGGCATCGTCCGCGTGTCTGGCTACGCTCACGACTCTCACGCCCACCGCGAACATGGGCATCGCCCACCGGACCACACGGTTAGCCTGAAGACACGCCCCGAGGACTCACCCCTCGTGGCCGAGGAGGTAGACGATGTTCGAACGGTTCACTGACAGGGCCCGTCGTGTGGTGGTGCTCGCCCAAGAAGAGGCGCGCATGCTCAACCACAACTACATCGGGACCGAGCACATCCTGCTCGGCCTGGTGCGCGAAGGCGAAGGCGTGGCGGCCAAGGCGCTCGAAGCCATGGACATCTCCCTCAACGGCGTGCGCGAGCAGGTTCAAGAGATCATTGGTGAGGGTTCGCACGCCCCCTCCGGACACATCCCGTTCACGCCGCGCGCCAAGAAGGTTCTCGAGTTGTCACTGCGCGAGGCGCTGCAACTGGGTCACAACTACATCGGCACCGAGCACATCCTGCTCGGCCTGATTCGCGAGGGCGAAGGCGTGGCCGCCCAGGTGCTCGGCAAACTTGGCGCGGAACTCAGTTCCGTGCGCCAACAGGTCATCCAACTGCTGTCCGGCTACGAGGGCAAGGAGGCGGTGGGCCCCGGCGGCGCTCCCGGCGGACCCCAAGAGGGCACCCCTGCGGGCTCCACGGTGCTCGACCAGTTCGGCCGCAACTACACGCAGGCTGCGCGCGAAGGCAAACTCGACCCGGTCATCGGCCGCGAACTCATCATGGAACGCGTCATGCAGGTGCTCAGCCGACGCACCAAGAACAACCCGGTGCTGATCGGCGAGCCCGGCGTCGGCAAGACCGCCGTCGTCGAGGGCCTGGCTCAAGCGATCGTGCGCGGCGACGTGCCCGAGACGCTCAAGGACAAGCATCTGTACACGCTCGACCTCGGCTCGCTGGTGGCGGGTTCGCGCTACCGGGGTGACTTCGAGGAGCGCCTCAAGAAGGTACTCAAGGAGATCCGCACGCGCGGCGACATCATCCTGTTCATCGACGAGATCCACACCCTGGTGGGTGCGGGAGCCGCCGAAGGCGCGATCGATGCCGCCTCGATTCTGAAGCCGATGCTGGCACGTGGAGAGTTGCAGACCATCGGCGCGACCACGCTTGACGAATACCGCAAGCACATCGAGAAGGACGCCGCGCTGGAACGCCGGTTCCAGCCCATCCAGGTGCCGGAACCGGAACTCAGCCATGCTATCGAGATCCTCAAGGGCCTACGCGACCGCTACGAGGCGTTCCACCGCGTCACCATCACCGACGAGGCGATCGTGGCCGCCGCGCAGATGGCCGACCGCTACATCTCCGACCGGTTCCTGCCGGACAAGGCGATCGACCTCATCGACGAGGCTGGCGCGCGCCTGCGCATCCGCCGCATGACCAGCCCGCCCGAGCTGCGCGACCTTGACGACCGCATCGCGAACGTGCGCCGCGACAAGGAATCCGCGATCGACGAGCAGGACTTCGAGAAGGCCGCCTCACTGCGCGATGTCGAGCGCAAGTTGACAGAGCAGCGTTCGGACAAGGAGCAAGCCTGGAAGTCGGGCGACCTCGACATTGCCGCGGTGGTGGACGAAGAGCTCATTGCCGAGGTGCTTGCGATGTCCACCGGTGTGCCGGTGGCCCGCGTCAGTTCCGACGAATCGTCGCGGCTGCTGCAGATGGAAGGCGAGATGCACAAGCGCATCGTCGGTCAGGAGGCCGCCATCAAGGTGCTGTCTCAGGCCATCCGCCGCACCCGTGCGGGCCTGAAGGACCCCAAGCGTCCCGGTGGCTCGTTCATCTTCGCCGGTCCGACCGGTGTGGGCAAGACCGAGTTGGCCAAGGCGCTTGCCGAGTTCCTGTTCGGCGACGAGGACGCCCTCATCTCGCTCGACATGTCCGAGTACGGCGAGAAGCACACGGTGGCCCGCCTGTTCGGCGCTCCTCCCGGGTATGTCGGATTCGAAGAGGGCGGCCAGCTCACCGAGAAGGTGCGCCGCAAGCCGTTCAGTGTGGTCCTGTTCGACGAGGTCGAGAAGGCTCACCCCGACATCTTCAACTCGTTGCTCCAAATCCTGGAGGACGGCAAGTTGACCGATGCCCAGGGTCGCGAGGTGAACTTCAAGAACACCATCATCATCATGACAACCAACTTGGGTGCCGACTCGATCTCCAAGCGTCAGGCCACAGGCTTCGCGATGGCCCAAGAAGGCGGCCAGACGTACGACGAGATGGTCAAGTTGGTCAACACCAAACTGAAGGAACACTTCAAGCCGGAGTTCCTCAACCGTGTGGACAACGTGGTGGTGTTCCCGCAACTCACACAGGACGAGATCATCCAGATCGTGGACCTCATGGTGGCCCGCCTCGACGAACGCATGAAGGACAAGGACATGGGCATCGAGCTCACGGACGCGGCCAAGCGCATGTTGGCTGAGCGCGGCTACGACCCGGTCCTGGGTGCGCGACCCTTGCGTCGCGCACTCCAGCGCGAGGTCGAGGACCCGCTGTCCGAGAAGATCCTGTTCGGCGAGATCACGTCCGGCCAGATCATCCGCGTGGACGCGCACGGCGAAGGCATTCTGGGCGAGTTCACGTTCGAGGGCATCAACAGGGACGATGTGGTGGGCGAGCCGATCGCCACCGGACCGGTACCCGCATCGGCCAAGAAGTCCGGCGGCTCCGACAAGGTCGACGAGGACGGCTCCAAGGAGTCCTAGACCCCGGCACGACGAGGCCCCGGCCGCCCTCGCGGGAGGAAGGGGCCTCGTCGTTTGCCAGTCATGGCGAGCATCGGCCGGGCGACGAGCGTCCTGGAAGTGCATGAGAGCACGCGAAGCCCTTTGAACGTGCACCAGTGCACTGCCAGCGCGCGTCCCCCGCGTGGCTGGCGCCTGCGCCGAACACGCCACCTCGCTGGGCCGTACTAGGGTGAACAGATGCTTAAAGGGGCTAGAGCCGCCCTCGTCGGCGGCATTGCTTTCCTGCTCGGAGTGGGCACGACGTTCGCCTGGGACACCTTTGGCCCGCAAGGAGGCCTGCTGGGCTTGGGCGCAAGCGATCAGTCGGGCCAAGTGCTACTCGCGATTAACGCCGACGGCAGCGCCGTCTATGCGCTGTACCCTCACACCAGCGACCCCTATCGGGGTGGCGACCGCCCCGCTGGCGAACGACCCGGCATCGTGGTCCAAACGCAGCAAGGGGTTCGCACCACACTGCTGGAGGCCGCGGACACGCCTGGAGTCAGCTGGACCGTGGCAGGCGATCTCGACGCAGGTAATGTGGCCGTGCGGTTGGGAACCATCGGCTTGGGCGCTGACACCGCCCAATACCTAGCCGGACCCGTCACGGGCCCACTCGCCGAGATACCTTCGCCCACCGTAGACGGCCGGGGCCTGGAAACGGCGGAACGGTCGTTGTACCTCGCTGGCAGTCGCCTGGTGGCTCCCACTGCAACGGGAGATGCCCTGGCGATGATCGACACAACGACGGGCGAGTCTCAGTTGATTGCCACCGACATCGGCCAGATCACGCAAGTGCATCGTGATTTGTGTGCGGCCCCTGGGGATGACACCTTTGCGATCGGGACCGTGACGGACGGCGAGAGTGCCCAATGGGCCGTGTCCGTCACCACAGACGAGGAACCGAGGATGACGCAGGTGGACTTCCCGGTATCGATGCAGTCGGGTGCCTCCGTCACCTCCTGCGGAGCCGCCTATGCGGCCGCCGTGCGTCCGTCCTCGGACGCGCCGCCAGAGGCCACGTTGTTCCAAGCGGGACAGGTGTGGGCGATCGGCGCGCCCGGCCTGAGGGGGATCGACGAGATTCTGCTGGGGCCCGACTACGCGTTCGTGGGCGCCACTCAGAGCCCGGTCGCCGGCGGCGGGGCGGCACTGGTGCGGCGCAGCGACCGCTCATCGGTGTGGCTGCCAGACGCTCGCTGTGGTCCGTGGCTCATGCGGGGCGAATGGATTGCTTACGTGGAGGATACCGGCACTGGCTGCAAGGCGGTCGTCACGCGCGCGGCCGACGTGACCTGAAAGCCGGGTCACCGCCCACCGCCCATCGCCCATCAGTCGAAACCCTTCGAGGAGCGCTGCCACCCGGCGATAGGCTGACCACATGAGCCGTCACACGCCCCACACCGCCGCCGAAGACCGCTACGACTCCATGACCTACCGCCGCTGCGGACGTTCGGGAATCCGTCTTCCCTCGGTGAGCCTGGGACTGTGGCAGAACTTCGGCGATGCGACGGGACTCGAACTCCAGCGCGACATCGTCCTGGCCGCGTTTGACATGGGGATCACCCACTACGACCTCGCCAACAATTACGGCCCGCCACCCGGAAGCGCCGAACGCAACTTCGGCGGCATCTTCGCACGCGACCTCGCGCCGTATCGCGATGAGATCCTCATCTCCACCAAGGCCGGGTACGGCATGTGGCCCGGCCCGTACGGCGACTTCGGCTCCCGCAAGTACCTGCTCAGTTCTCTCGATCGGTCGCTGACGCGCATGGGTCTTGAGTACGTGGACATCTTCTACCACCACCGCCCCGACCCCGAGACCCCCCTCGAGGAGTCGATGATGGCTCTCGACCAGGCCGTCCGTTCCGGGAAGGCACTGTACGCCGGGATCTCCAACTATGGGCCGGACGACGCCGAAGAGGCCATCCGTATTCTGCGTCGCCTGGGCACGCCGTTGCTCATTCACCAGCCTCGCTATTCGATGTTCGACCGCCGTCCCGAGGAAGGCCTGCTCGACGTGCTGGGCCGCGAGGGCGTCGGCTCGATTGTGTTTTCGCCGCTGGCGCAGGGACTGTTGACAGACCGCTACCTGGAGGGAGTGCCACAGGGGTCGCGCGCCACCCACAGCCAGTTTCTTTCGCAGCAGAACCTGACGCAGGCGTACCTGGAGCGGGCTCGCGCGCTCCACGAGATCGCGCAGGGTCGGGGGCTCACGCTCGCGCAGATGGCGATCCTGTGGGTGTTGCGCGACGACCGCGTGACCAGTGCCCTCATCGGCGCCTCAAGCGTTCAGCAACTGCGGGACAACGTGGCTGCGCTGAACTTCGATCCGCTGTCGGACCAAGAAACCACCGCCATCGAGCCGCACGCTGTGCACGGCACCGCATGGCTCTAGCGTCTGAACTTCCGTGCCCCGTCCGGCTTCGCAGTGACGACGGCCAGCCGATCGACGTCACGGTGGTGGCCGCGGCCTAGGCGAACGCGTAGTGGCCACGCTCGGTGTCCACCAGTGCGAGCAGGCCGTCGACCACCAAGGTGTTGAGGCAACGATCCACCTGGCCCGGCTCCACGTCTGCGAGCGCCGCGTTTCCGGCCACCGTCAGGGGGCCTGGCGATTCACGCAGGAGCGCCAGGATGCGGCCGCGCACTTGGCGGTCGGTACCGTGCCAGGCCTGCGTTCTGCGGGGTGCCTGTGCGAGAGCGGGCATCCCCGCCGTGAACCACGCGCAGGTGCCGACCAGTGGACAGTCCTCACAACGAGGAGCCCGTGCGGTACACACCAGGGCGCCGAGTTCCATCGATGCGGCAGCCCAGCAGACCGCATCGACGGCGGGGACGATGCGGGCAGCCAGTTCGCGTTCGTGGCGGCTAACGCTGGAACGTGGCAACGGTTCGCCTCGCCACGCCCTGGCGATGACCCGGCGCACATTGGTGTCAAGCACGACCGTGCTGCGCCCATACGCGAAGGATGCGACCGCAGCGGCCGTGTACTGGCCCACTCCGGGAAGGGCGAGCAGTGCGTCGGCGTCGCGGGGAACCTCGCCGCCGTGCAGTTCCACCAATACCTGCGCGCATTCCCAGAGCCGCTTCGCCCGGCGAGGGTAGCCGAGGCGTTCCCACGCGCGCACGGCATCGGCTTGGGACGCCGACGCAAGGTCCGCGGGGGTGGGCCAACGCTCCATCCACCGCTGCCACGCAGGCAGCACCCGCGCCACCGGAGTCTGCTGCAACATGACCTCACTGACCAGCACGCCCCAAGCGGTACATGTCTGTCGCCGCCACGGAAGATCCCTCGCATGCGTGTCGAACCAGTCCAGGACGGCGTCGACCCGTGCGACGTCCAGATGCGCGGAGTGTGCGGGATACGGCATGGCCTTCATTGTTCCAGCGTCAAGCGCGGTTACGGTAAGGACATCGGAAGGAGGCCCGCCATGGATGGTCTTCGCGAGCCGGTGGGCGCTCAGCCCCCCGAGGTGTATTGGCGCCGACGCGTCGTCGCGATCGTTGGGGCCGTGCTACTGGTCATCGTCGTGTACTTCTTGGTGTTCTCCCCGGGGGGCGGCACCCCGGAGGGCACGCCGCTCAAGTCGCCCGACCCCACCACCAACACCGCCATCACCACCGGCCCGGCAGCCGGTGCGACTGCGGATGCGAACGTGACCCGCGCCTGCACGACGTCGGACGTGACGATCACGGCGACGCCCAACCCGTTCTCCTTCGCCTCTGGCACCCTGCCAGTCTTTGACGTCTCTTTGACTCAGTCCGGTACGACGCCGTGTCTGCTCGATACGGGCGCGGCCGACACCGAGTTCGTGGTGTGGTCGGGCGGCGAGAACAACAAGGACATCTACTACTCGACGACGTATTGCCCCGACGATTCGACGATCGCCCCCCGCAGGTTGATCTTGCAGCCCGGCGATGACGAGCCCCTGCAGGTCACATGGTCGCGTCAGCGCGTTGGCACAGGATGCACACCCGGAAGCGATCCGGCCGCTGGCTACTACTGGGCACAATTGACGATCCAGGGCATTGCCTCGGAACCCGCGCAGTTCCAACTCGAGGGTTAGTGCGCGCTATTGCGGTGGCACAATTCCGGCCCTCACGGCCTCCGCGAGGCTCTCCACAGCGATCACGGTCATGCGCCCGGCAACGGCGTCTTGAGCCGAGGCTTGCGCGCCCGCCGGGACGATCGCGTGAGTGAAGCCCAGGCGGGCCGCCTCGGACAGTCGCGTGCCGATGGCGCTCACAGGCCTGACCGCACCTGACAGCGCCACCTCGCCCATCGCGAGAAACCCCTTGCGGAGGGGACGGTCTACGCGCGCGGACGCGAGTGCCAGAGCAAGCGCGAGGTCTGCGGCGGGCTCGGCCACCTTGGCACCGCCTACGGTGGAGACGTAGACGTCGTCTGCGACCAGCGCCACCCCCACCCGTCGATGCAGCACGGCCAACATCATGGCCACTCGTGCGGCATCCATCCCGGACGTTGCCCGGCGCGGGTTCGACAGCGCCGAGGGTGCGACGAGCGCCTGGATCTCCGCAGGGAGTGCGCGCCTGCCGTCGATCGTGATGGTGGCGCACGTGCCCGCGATGGGCTCGCCCGTCTGGCTGAGGAACAATCCGGACGGGTCGGGGACCTCTTCGATGCCCGCCTCGACCAGTTGGAAGCAGCCCACCTCATCCACCGATCCGAAGCGATTCTTGAGTGCGCGCAAGAGCCGCAGGGGTGAGTGCGGGTCGCCTTCAAACTGGCACACCACGTCCACCAGATGCTCCACGAGCCGGGGCCCGGCCACAGAACCGTCTTTGGTCACATGCCCCACGAGCACCATGGGAACACCGGAGTTCTTGGTCGCCTGGATGAGTGCGGAAGCCACTTCGCGTACCTGAGATACCCCGCCGGGTGAGCCCTCGACCGACGCCGATGCGATGGTCTGGATCGAGTCGACGATCACCACACCAGGAGTCTCGGCAGCAAGGTGAGCGAGCACCACACCCAGATCCGTCTCCGCAGCCAACTTGAGCCGCGGCTCCAGTGCACCCATCCGTTCGGCGCGCAGGCGCACCTGCCCTGCAGATTCTTCTCCCGAGATGTACAGCACGTCGGTGCCCTCACGGGCCGCACGCGCGGCAACGTCGAGCAGCAACGTCGACTTGCCAACGCCCGGCTCCCCCGCAAGCAGCACCGCCGCGCCCGCCACGAGGCCGCCGCCCAGCACACGATCAAACTCCGCCACTTTGGTGGGGTGACGGGCCGACTGGCTGCGGGGAACGTCGGCGATGGGGCGTGCCGGTGTGACGATGGCCGTGGCCTTGGTCCGGGGACCCACCGTCGCCCCCACCTCGCTCACCGTGCCCCACTGCTGACACTCGCTGCAGCGACCCACCCACTTCACCGCAGTCCAGCCGCATTCCGTACACCGATACGTTGGCGCGGGCTTCTTCGGAGTGGCCATGCGGTCACGCTACCCGCCCCGTCTGACACGCGCGGGGAGCACGGCCCACGACACACACCGCGATAGGCATAACCTGGGCACATGGCAAGTGACGAATACCGTCTTCCGTGGTTGCCGGTGAATCCCGTACCGGAATCCTCGCAGACCAGTGACAGCGCGCTCCAGGACGAGCACGACACAGCCGAGCAAGCGGAACCCGGGGATCCTACAGCCTCCGAACCCGCAGACGTGAACGGGATCGCCGCGGAACTGGCCGCTCCTTCGGCTACGCCACCCGATGGGTCTGAAAACCCGAGGCCAGCGCCGTACGCGCCGTTCGGCAACTCCCCGGTGGCCCCCTCGCCGGTGTCGCCGATGTCGCCGACGCCGCCCGTGCCAGCCGCGCCCGAGGCCGGGTCACGCACCGTGCCCAGCGCGGCCGCCGCCTTCTTTGGTATCCAGCGGGAGCGCACCGCCGCACTGCGCGACCCCGTCGCGGAGGTCCCCACCGCGCCGAGGTCGGAGGGGCCTTCGTCGGTGCCACCGGCCCCCGTGAGTTTTCAGAGCCCGTACCTGAGCGGGGCACGCCCTCACACGGATCACAGCCCGTACCAACCACCCGCGAGCACCCGCGCGCAAGACGCATGGGCACCCTCGTACCCACTGCGGCCCCCGGTCACGGGAGCCGTTCCCACGGTGAGGGCAGACGACCTCACGCCCACCAAACCCCACATGCCACATCCTGCCCACACGTCGCCGCCGTCGCCCGCGGCTGAGGCCGCGTCTG
>JASBTB010000038.1 GCA_030148645.1 Demequina sp.
GTGATCGACATCTCCAACAACCTGGGCGACGCCAAGTCGATCGTCACCCACCCCGCAACCACGACCCACCGCAAGTTGGGGCCTGAGGGTCGCGCGGCCGTGGGCATGTGCGCGGCGACGGTGCGGATCAGCATCGGCCTCGAAGACGTCGAGGACTTGCGGGAGGACCTGGATCGGGCGCTCGCGGCGGTCTAGACCGCCGCAGCCGCGTCTGCGACAACCTCGAGGTGCCCGATCTCGATACCGTCGCGATCCACCGTCCGGGGTCGAACGACGACCCGCTGAGGGTTCGAAAAGCCACGAAAGTGCAGGTAACGGCACTTATTCGGGCGTTTAACCCATATCGGGCTCGCGCCCTATACCGCGACCGAATCCGGGTCTATCGTGAAGAACACGCACACGAGGTAAGGGGGTCTCGGAGTGACATTGCCGCCGCGCGTTGTCCCCCCGTCCCAGGCCGCGATTCCTGACTGGTGCCTGCGCGACCAGATGGCTGCCAGCCACCTGGTCGCTCACGACGCCCTACGTCGCGGCCCGCGTGAACGCGCCCAGATGTTGCGCAGTATCGGCATCCACAAGATCGTGTGGGACTGGCGTGAAGAGCACCTCGCAACATTCGACGCCGAGCTCGACGCACTCCGTCACCACCAGGTGGAACTGTCGGGCATGTGGACCCCGTTGCCGATGCCCGCCTATGAGGAACCCGACTACGCGACCCGTTTCGGCATCGTCCCCACCGCGATCAAGACCCTCATCACCGAGGCGGCGCGCCGCGGATATGCCCCGGACCTGTGGACGCAGATCGGGTTCGGCCAGCAGGGTGCCCCCGCCCACGTGCCGGAACACGCGCACCGCGCCGAGGTAGACCGTGCGGCCGACCACCTCGCGGGCTTGGCACGTCTGGCAAGAGGGCACGGAATGTGCGTCGTGTTGACCAACCACGGCGGATGGGCGGGACAACCGCGCACGCTCGTGGACATCGTCACGGAGCTCGCGCGCCGCGGCCTGGGCAACGTCGGGATCGGCTTCAGACTTCAACACGCCCACCACCTCATTGCGGACCTCGACCACCACCTGAGGACGATGGACGAACACCTGGTGGCCGTCATGCTCAGCGGCGCCGACGCCGGGGCCGAACTCACCGGGCGCGTCATCCTTCCTTTTGGTGCGGGCAGCAGGGACCGGTGGGTGACGCACGCGCTGCTCGAGTCGGGCTGGCGCGGGCAGTTGGTGATTCACGCCGTCGGGCAGGACGACTCGCAAGCGCGGCTGTTGGACAGCCTCGACGGCTGGGAGTGGTCCCTCGACCGCTTCTTCAGGCACCCCCGGCCTCGCCCCACGCCGCGCATTCTGGAACCGACGTGGCCTCCAAGGGCCGACTGGACTGGCCGAGTCGTGCCGCCCGCGCGGGGCGAGCACGCGCTGAGGGCCGATGCCGTGCTCGCGAATCGCGCTGTCACCGGCGGCGCGAGCGGGCCGAGAGCCCCTACCCCGCACACGGTGACGCCGAGTCCCGACACGCACGTCCCGGGTCCACGGCTGCCGACGCCGTACGGGCAGGTCGGCCCCGAGCGACAGCCACCACGCACCGAATCTGCGGCCGCCTACTTTCGTACGCAGCCCGTCGCGACGGCGCATGCGACCGCGCCTACGCAGCCTGCCGCGCCCACGCGCGCCAGCCGCCGGTCGACCATGCCGACCGGCAACGCGCCCGCCACTGGCCCAGCGCGCCACCCCACACGGTCCGTGGCGCTGCCCCCACTGTCGATGCGGCCCACCATTGCGCCGCGGCCCGTCCCCCGGCCTGCAGCACCGACGTTCGACTTGGGACCCACGCGCAGGCAACGGCGCGCCGAGCGCGAGGAACACGAACGCACGGCACGCGAGGCCACCAAGGCCGCGCGTCACGCCCAACGCGAGGCCGCCCGTGGACCAGAACGCATCGGCCACCACGACGTGCGCATCGTCGCCCCCGATCCGTACACGGGCGCCATTCACGCACTGTTGCTCCACCTTGAGGATGCAGGATTCCGGGGTGCACCCAGGTCCTTTGGGTGGGACAACAAGGGCCGCCACCTCGTGGAGTTTGTCCCTGGCACTCGGGCCGACCACACCAAAGCCCCCGAGGCCGCGCTCGATGCGGCACGCATCGGCCGCTTCATGCGCGACATGCACGACGCCCTGGAAAGTTTCGAGCCGCCGGACTACGCGCTGTGGTTCGACGGGCTGCCCCCACCGGGACACGACCTGATTGTGCATCACGACATCGCGCCGTCGAACATCGTGGTGAGGTCCGACGGCACGCTCGTCGCGATCGACTGGGACGCGGCGGGCCCGGGCACACGGCTGTGGGACCTGGCGTACGCCGCCCACGCGTTCGCCCCGCTGTACCAAGCCGACGCCGACATCTCCGAAGCGTCGGGGCGCTTGCGCAGACTGGTGGACGGGTATGGCCTGGACGACGCGGGGCGCAAGCAGTTGGTGCCCCTGCTCGCGATGCGCTCCCAACGCATGTACGACTACCTGGACAAAATGCGTGCCACGGGCCAGTCCCCGTGGACCGATCTGTGGCGGCACGGCATCGGCACCGTGTGGAAGGCCGATGCGCAGTGGATCCGCGACCACTCTGAGGTGTGGGAGCGCGCCCTACTGGGCTAGGTTGTCCGCGCCCGGAACCCACCAACCCGCCGCGTCGAGTACCTGCCTGGCCACCTCGTGGCTGGGTGCCGCATCGGTGGCGACCACGCCGTCGTCGAGGTCGAGGCTGTCCAGAATTTCATCCAGTTCCTGGGAGCGGTCGGATAGGTACCCTCTCCATCGGCCCGCAGGCTCTTGCGCCGCGATGCGTTCTGCCCGCGTCTGCGCCGTGGCCGTCACCCGCACCACGGACACCTGCGCGGGCCCCACGCTGGCGGCAAAGGCGCGCGCGTAGCGCTCACGATCATCCGGGTCCTCAACCACCCTGGCTACCACGACGCAGCCATAGCCGCGTCCGCGATAGATCGGGGCCACAGATGTCAGACCGAGGAGGAGCAGGTGCTGTTGATACGGGTCGTCGGGCGGTTCCGGCCTGGCTTGACACAGGGCGTCGGCGTCGATGAAGGCAACACGCACACCTGCGTCGCCCAACACATCGCGAATGGCCGACGCCGTGGCGGTCTTGCCCGCACCCGGCGCGCCGTTGACGACGAGCAATCGCGTGGGAAGCGACTTGGCCATGCAGATTGACCGCGGATCGTGTGCGTGCGTGCCGAAAGAGGGGATTCGCGAATATCCGATGCCAACGTACAAGGCCACCGCCTCGGGTTGGGCCGCGCCGGTCTCGAGCACAAGCCGGGTGGCGCCCACACGCGATGCCGCCCGCTCAACGTCCCCCATCATGACGCGGGCGTGGCCGTGGCCGCGGTGTTCCGGCCGCACGTACAGTCGCTTGATCTCGGCGGTGCCGGGGCTGTCCGGGTGGTAGCGAGACCAGCGCAACGCGACTGTGCCCACGGGCTCGCCATCGTCCGCGAGCGCAAGGAACGCCACCACGACCCCGTCGGGATCGATCGGTGGCTGAGTCTGGGGTTCGTCGTAGCGGTATTCCAGTTCCGCATCGAGTTCGCGCCACAGCCCCACCGCGCGCGGATCGTCCACGCTCACGGGCTGCACTGAGATCATGTGCCGAGCGTATCGCCGCCGCGCAGGCAATGGCGGGTGCCGTGCTTGGGTTCGTACCCCCGATGGCGATACGTCACCTAATGGCGAACACACGTGTGCGGCCGTGGAGAACGTCCCTTTCCTGTTGTTCAGGTGGTACTGCTCGGCGCCTGGTTCGAAGGTTCACACCCCGCTGCCGACACTCCGAACCGTTTTCGCGATCGACACGCCGTCTGGGTCCCTTCGGCATCGGCCTCGACCGGCGTGTCGATTCCCAATCCGGTTCGCAGCAAGGCCAGGGTCAACGGGTTCGCAGCAAG
>JASBTB010000042.1 GCA_030148645.1 Demequina sp.
GTAAACCGCCGTTTGCGGGAGACCCTGTGGATGGGGGCACCGCGGACGCGCGGGTAGCGCACGCGTGTGGCCTGCCACTACAGCGCAGACCCTACGCCCCAAAAGGACTACGGCGGCCACCTCGGGCAAGGTGACCGCCGTGGTGGAGGAGCCGTCGGCGACCCGGGCGGGAAGCGCCGCCGGGGCACTGTCTACAGTCCGAACAACTGGGGTAGATCGGCCAATGGTGGAAGGGAGCCTACGATCAAATAGTTGACGAGCACGATCACGACGAGTGCGCTCGCGCAGGTGGCGATGATGTCACGCTTGGCAGCGGCTACGTGTCCCATCACGGAGCGGGTGCAGCAAGCGGCCACCGTTCCCGGCACCACCAGGCCAAGCACGGCAGCGCCGACCAGAGAAAGGCTCACAGCCGCTCCGGCGGTGACGATGAGGAGGAAGACGCCGGCAGTCGCCAACGCGAGAAGGGTACCCAGAGCGGCGAACTCCACTGTGCCGCGTGCCTCAGACATGCGGTGGCGACGCACATCGGATTCGACCTTCCATCCCACCGAGTATCCGAAGGTGGTCGCGCCGAAGGTGACGCTCAGCGCGGCGACGAGCAGCAGGGCAAAGGTGACGCTGGTGGCGTCCCCTGCGCTGTAGCCGCCTGCGGCCAGTCGCGTGGCGGGCGGGGCGAAGAACGCGAAGGTCACGCCGTAGATCACGACGTAACTGGCCGTTGAGGCCAGTGCTCGTGTGGCCAGCGGTGGGACCGCGACGGGGTCGACACGGGTTGCCATGAGACTTCCCTTCCGTGGGATTACTTCCTCCTGCTGCCCGATGACTCAACGATGACACTCGACACCGCCCTTGCCAAGCGGCTGATACCCCGGCAGGGCCCCTTCCGGGACAGTGTGGCAAGACTCACATCCAGTCCGGAGTGTCCGGTTTATCCCTCCTCACAGGCGACGAACCAGACATTTCGGGTGTGCATGAGCGTGACCCCGACCCCGGTGTGGGAAGGCTCTCGCGAACCACTCAGCTTCGGCGATTCGCAGGGTGGACTTTGTCACAAGGACACACAATGGAGGCATGTGTGGGCGCTACGCGGACTTCGTTGCGTACCAGGACATGGTGGAGGCTTTCTCGTTGGCCACGGACGCCGACGACGGCCGCCTCCTGCCCCCGTCCTTCAACGTCGCGCCGATGCACAGGGTGCATATCGTTCGCGCCACCAAAGCCGCCAGGACGCTGGATGTCGCGACGTGGGGCCTCGTGCCGTCGTGGGCGAAGGATCCCGCCATCGGAGCGCGCATGATCAACGCCCGCGTCGAGACGGTTGCGGACAAGCCCTCGTTCCGTGCGGCCTTCGCACGGCGGCGCTGCATCGTCCCCGCGAGCGGCTACTACGAGTGGCGCACCGATGCCTCGGGCAAGCAGCCGTTCTTCATCCACACCGCCGACGGCTCGCCGCTGGCATTCGCGGGCTTGGTCGAGGCGTGGCGACACGGCGCAGCCGACGACTGGCTCATCACGTGCGCGATCGTCACCACGGCGGCCCGCGGCGACCTGCAGAGCCTTCACGACCGCCAGCCGGTGATGATGCGCACCGAGGCCTGGCGCACGTGGCTCGATCCGGCGTCGGGCAAGGACGACCTTCTGGCCGCGACAGCCGACGACGCCCCAGCGCTCGTGTGGCACGAGGTGGACACGGCGGTCGGCAACGTCCGCATCAACACGCCAGAACTGGTCGAGCCGACCTCCTAGTCGCCCAGCCTCACCCGCACGTCCCCCGCCCGTACGGCCACGTCGCCACCGGCCCGTGGCCGCACCACGAGCGCGCCGTCCGCTGCGAGCTCCACGGCCCTGCCCGACAAGGGCAACTGCCCTGGTCGTTCGACCACTACCTGCTGACCGAGCGTGAAGGTGGCGGCCTCGACATCGGCGAGCAAGGCATCGGGGTCTCGCTCGGTCTCACTGATCGCGTCGGCCACACTGCGCGCGAGAGCGTCCAGCAGCGCATGCCGGTCAAGACGGTGCGCGCCCACCATCGCCAGCGAAGCGGCGTGAGGCACCGGCAGTTCCTGCGCCGTCTGGGACACGTTGACGCCGATGCCCGCGACCACGGCGTCGCCCTGGCGTTCGCACAGCACCCCCGCAATTTTGCGCAGGCGCCCCCAGCCGGGAACCTCGTCTCCCTGACCGAGGACCACCACGTCGTTGGGCCACTTGAGCATCGCCTCCACGCCGTCAGAGCGCAACGTGCGCCCGCACGCCAGGCCCACCGCAAGCGGAACGAGTCCCCATCGGCCGGGATCCAGGCGCGGCCTCAGGACGAAACTCACCGTCAGCGCAGCTCCGCGAGGGGTCTGCCACGTGCGACCCGCGCGACCGCGACCCGAGGTTTGGTGATCGGCCACGAGCGCGCTCATGTGCGGCCACTGCGTGGGCTCGGACGCCAAGGCGTCGAGCAACTGCGAATTGGTGGACGGGGACGCACCCGTCACCGCCAACGCACTGAGCGCCGCCCGCGCGCCGACGAGCGAGGCGAGCCGTTCCGCCGTCAGTGGCGACCGCGCGGTGTCTTCCGTCACGCTGCTCAGGCTAATGGGCGAGGGCGGTGCCCGTCACAGCAACGTCGTCAACGCGGGCGAGGAAGCCGCGAGCACTGCCTCGCGAGCGTCGTGCGCCGTTCTTGCCGTGCGTGCGAGGTGAGCGAGCCGCTGACACTGCGCGTAGGTGTGCAGGGAAAGGGAGAGCCGGACCATCGGCACCTTGGCTGGCGCCATGGACAGGCTCGACACGCCAAGGCCAGCGAGCACGAGCGCGAGTAGCGGGTCACCGCCCGCCTCGCCGCACACGCCCATCGGCTTGCCGGTGACGGCGCCGCCGCGACACGCGGCGGCGACCACGTCGAGCAACGCCGGCTGCCAGGGATCGAGCAGGTCGGACAACTCCCCCTGCATGCGGTCGGCGGCCATCGTGTACTGGGCAAGGTCGTTGGTTCCCAGCGAGCCGAAGTCGACCTCTTCGAGCACATGCTCCGCCCTCAGCGCGGCGCCGGGAACCTCGATCATGACGCCCACCGACTTGAGGCCGTTCTCTCGCACGCGCCTGGCAAACCACGCGGCCTCTTCCACGAGCGCCACCATCGGAGCCATCACGCGCAGGTCCGCTCCGGTGTCGCTCGCGGCGATCGACAGCGCCTCCAATTGGGCGTCCAACAGGTCTGGGCGTTCGGCGGACAGTCTGAGCCCTCGGCGCCCTAGAGCAGGGTTCTCTTCCGCCCCTAGGTCCGCAAAGGCGAGCGGCTTGTCCGCGCCCGCGTCGAGAGTGCGCACCACGACGCGGCGCCCATGGAAGGGCTCCAACACCTGTCGGTAGATCTGGGCTTGTTCGTCGACAGTGGGTGCGGTGGACGCGCTCAGGAACACGAACTCCGTGCGAAACAGGCCGACCCCCTCGACGTCGGCCTGTCCCGCGGCGACGGCATCCTCCACGCCACCGATGTTGGCCAGCAGCGCTACGCGCTTGCCGTCCTTGGTCATTCCCGGCCCGTGGCTGTCCGCCAGGGCGGCCTCTCGCCGCTGCGAACGCTGCCTGAGCCGCTCCACGAGCTCCCCTGAGGGGTCGATGTGCACCTGCCCGGTGTCGCCGTCTACGAGCACAGGGGTGCCGTCAGGAATGTCGGTCGCTCCGGCGACCTTCACCGCCGCCGGGATCGCCATCTGCGCGGCCAGGATCGCGGTGTGGCTGGTGCGACCGCCCTGCTCGGTGACGATGCCCACCACTTTGGAACGGTCGAGCGTGGCGGTTTCGGCCGGTGCCAGGTCCATCGCTACCAAGACGCACTCGCCCGTGAGCGGCGGCACGCCGGGGGCGGGTTCCCCGAGGACCGCGGCGATGGCGCGGTCGCCCACGTCTCGCAGGTCGGTGGCCCGTTCGGCGAAGTAGCCGCCGAGCGCGACGAACTGGTCGATGTAGTCCTGGGTGGCCGCGTCAATCGCGTGGGCTGGCCCCTTGCCAGCGGTCGCATGCCCGATTGCTGCGTCGATTAGGCCGGGGTCTCTCGCGAGCATCGCCGTGGCACCCAGGATTTCGGCCGCATTGTCGCTCGCCGACGCCGCGCGCCTGTCGATTTCCGTCGCCACTTCGTCCAGCGCGGCGCGAATGCGTTCCTCTGCCTCGTCGGGCCCCAGCACCGCCTCGTCGGAGGGTGATCGTACAGCCGCGCCCACCTGGACAACGGGCGCAAAGGCAGCTCCTGAACTGACGGGAATCCCCTGAACGACGGTGTCCATCGCGGCCCTACTTCTCGGCGTCGAGGTCGCGCTCGAGCAGCGCCACCAGGGTGTCGAGCACCGCTTCCGCGTTGTCGGCCTCGCAACCAAGCTCCACCGTATCGCCGTGCTTGGCTCCCAGAGCCATGATCGCCAACATCGAGTTGGCGGGCGCGGGCTTTCCGTCTGGTTTGCAGATGGTCACGGTGGCGCCGGACTCGTTGACCGCCTGAACGAACAGTGCCGCGGGGCGCGCGTGCAGGCCAACGGAGGAACCAATCTCCACGGAGCGTGTGGGCATCGCAATCATCCTTTGTGCGTCGGGGCCAAGTGGCCGGGTTGTGAGGTCAGGGTCAAGTCGAGCGGCAGTTGAGACGACACGGTGACCCTGGGCAGTGAGAGATCTCCTGGCGTGGGTACGGTGCTACCGGGCAGGGCGACGGCCGCCGCGCCCCACCGCACCCCAGTGGCTAGCGCATCCGCGATGGACGCGCCTTTCTCGACCGCCGCAAGCCAGCCGGCCAGCAGGCAGTCGCCTGCCCCAACCGTCGACTGTGGGTGATTGACCACAGCCGACGCATGAAAGGCGGTGGCGGCATTCACGGCGACAGCGCCATGCTCGCCAAGACTGACAACCACCGCGGCGATACCTTCGGCGACGAGGCCGCGCGCGGCCTCGAGCACGTCGCCGAGGGTTGGCAGCGGTCGCGCCACCAAATCCTCGAGTTCTTCGTGGTTGGGCTTGATGAGGTCCGGCCGCGCGGCCACCGCCGTGCGCAGCGCCGTGCCGGACGTGTCGATCGCGACGCGCACTCCGTGTGCCCGTGCCCGTTCGATGAGCCCTACGTAGAACCTGCCGTCGATTCCTGGCGGCAGGCTGCCGCACCCGACCACCCACGCCGCATCGGGAATGTGGCTCTCCACGGCACCAAGCATCGCCGTCGCATCCGCAACGGTCGACGCCCTGCCTGGCTCGTTGATCTTGGTCGTGGTGCCGTTCGCGTCGACGATGGTGATGTTGGTGCGCACAGCGCCGTCGAGGGCGATGTAGTCGTGGGGCACGCCGTCGCGGTCGAGCCGCGCGGAGAACTCGACCGCAGGAGCACCACGGGCCGGCAACACGGCCATGGTGGCGATCCCGTTTGCGGCGAGTGCGCGAGACACATTGACGCCCTTGCCGCCAGCATCGATGTGCAGCCCACCAGCGCGGTGCACCTCTCCCACGCGCAGTCGGTCCACCGTGATGGTGCGATCGAGGCTGGGATTGGGCGTGACCGTGACGATCATGCGCGCACCACCTCCACTCCTGCAGCATCGAAGTCTTCCACGGTCTCGTCATCCAAACTAGTGTCGGTCACCAGCAGCGCGACCTCGGAGACGTCGGCAAAGCGGTGCAGGTGTATTTGTCCGGCCTTGGTCGCATCCGACACGACGATGGCGCGCCGGGCCGCCGTGACCATGGCCCGCTTTGCTGCGGCCTCGGCCTGGTCAGGGGTGGTGAAGCCGCGCTCCACCGAGAATCCGTTGGTGCCCAAGAATGCCACGTCCACAGCCGTGTCCTTGAGTGCGGCCGTGGTCCACTGGCCGACGGCGGCGCCCGTGCGACTGCGGACCCGGCCCCCCAGCATCATGAACTCGATGCCCGGAAGGTCGGCAAGCCGTGCCGCAATCGCAACGGAGTTCGTCACGACGGTGAAGCTCTTGTCGCGCGGGAGCAGGCCAGCGATCGCATAGGTCGTAGTCCCGGCGTCGAGCAGGATCGAGCCGCCGTCGGGGATTTCCGCGACGGCTCGCTCGGCGATCCGTTGCTTCTGCTCGGCTCGCTGAGTCTCGCGGGCGGCCAGACTCGGTTCGAGCGTGAGCCTGTCCACGGGCAGGGCGCCACCGTGAACGCGTCGCACCGCGCCGAGGCGTTCGAGGGCGGTCAGGTCGCGACGCACCGTCTCGACCGTCACCCCGAGTTCCTCGGCCAGCCCTGCCACCTCAACCCGCCCCTGTGCACGTGCGCGCTCAAGAATGGACTCGTGTCGTTCAGCGGCGTACACCTGTCACACTCCTTGTTCGACGCCGGTCTACGGCTCGACCGTGACCTTGATGGCGGCTCCACGCTTCACGATGTCGAAGGCGTCGAGGACGTTTTCCAGCGCAATGTGCTCAGTGATGAGGTCCTTGACCGGGACCTTCCCTGAAGCAATCATCTCAAGGGCGGCCTTGTTGTGGTGGGGTGCCGAGCCGTTCGCACCAAAGATGCGCAACTGGCGGTAGTGCACCAGGTTGGAGTCGCACGTGATTGTCGGGTTGGTCTTGGGCAGTCCGCCGAAGAACGAGATCTTGCCGTTGCGCGCGGCCATGGAGATGGCCTGCTCTTGCGCGATGTTGGCGGCCGTGGCGGTGATGATGGCATCGGCACCGCGTCCGTCGGTGAGTTCCTTGACGCGCTCGACCACGTCGACCTTGGCCCCGTTGATGACCTCGTCGGGGTGTACGGCGTCGGCCGTCATCTTGAGGCGGTCGTCGTTGACGTCAATGAGGAAGATCCGGCCGGCGCCGTTGGCGCGGGCGAGGCGGATGTGCATGGCCCCGATGGGTCCCGCACCGAACACCACCACCGTGTCGCCCTCCTCGATGCCGAGGATGCGCTGCGCGTTGATCGCACACGCCAAGGGCTCTGCGGCGGAGGCCTCATCAAAGCCGACGCCTTCCGGGATGCGGTTCAGGCCATCGACCTTGAGCACTTCGCGGGGCACAATCATGTACTCGGCGAAGCCGCCGTCGTACTGGTAGCCCATCGAGGTCTGGTTCTGGCAGACCTCCATCCAGCCGCGCTCGCACTCGTAGCAGTCGCCACACGGCACGGCCGCGATGACCTGCACGCGTGCGCCGATCTCCCAACCGTCAACACCGTCGCCGATCGCGACGATCTCGCCTGCGATCTCGTGGCCGATGATGCGCGGCGGCGAGAGGTTCTGGTGGCCGTTGTAGAAGATCTTCACGTCGGTACCGCACGTGGAGCAGTTTCGCACGCGCAACTTGATCTCGCCGGGTCCGACTTCGGGCTCGGGAACCTCCTCGACGCGCAGGTCTTCGGGGGCGTAGAACATCAAGGCTTTCACGGTGGGTGTTTCCTTCCTTAGGGCGCGGGGTTTAGGCCTGGGTAGATAGGAGCGCAACAACATCGTCGGTGGACGACGCCTCGCGCAGTGCGGCGGCCGACTCGGGAACCATGAGAATGGCTGCCAGGGACTGCAGGATGTCGACGTGCTCCTCGGAGCGGGAGGCGATCGCGATGCAGACCTGCACCCGGTTGCCGTCCCAGTCGACTCCGTCGGGAAACTGAAGATAGGCGATCGCCGCGCGGTCGATGTGCTCGCGGCTTTCGTTGGTGCCGTGGGGAATCGCCACGCCCTCACCGATGTAGGTCGAGACTGACTCTTCCCGCTCGAGTAGGGCATCGGCGTACGCGGGCGATGCCGCGCCGATGTCGACGAGCACCGCCCCGCACTGCCGCAGCGCGTCCGCCTTGTCCCTGGCAACGAGGCCAAGGCGGACGGCGCTGGGCTCGAGGATCGCCCGTGGTTCAGGACTCAAGGTCTTGACCGGTGGCGATGGCGTTCTCGACCTTCGCGAAGGCCGGGTCGCCCATGAAGACAGCGAACGGGACCACCACGGCGTGGGGCACGGTGGCCTGAGCCCGAGAGGCCAGACCCGTGTGGCACAGCACCACGGAAGCGTCGGCTGGAATCTCGTCGACGGGCGTGTGGATTACCTCCACCCCGTGCTTCTTCAGCTTGGAACGCAGGGTGCTGGCAACCATGACTGAGCTGCCCATCCCCGCGTCGCACGCCACGACCACGCGCTTGACGTCGGAACCGTTGATGGTTGGCATTGTTGTCTCCTTCACCTCGTTGTAGTGGATGGTCTGAACGTTACGCCGAAACGCTGACGGGCTCGTCGGCAGATTCCTCAGGAGCATCTTCGCGCTTGGCCTCGCGACCGAAGCCCAGCAGGAAGGCAGCTACCGCAAAGGACACGGCGGCCGACAGGATGACCTGCAGGAACATCACCAGGAAGTTGCCCACCCCGGGAGGCGTGAACGCGATCCAAGCGAAGATGGAACCGGGCGACGGCGGTGCCACCAGGCCACCGTTGAAGAGCACGCCGACCAACACGCCTGTCATGCCACCCAGGATGGCGGCCAAGAACATCTTCGGCTTGGCCAGGACGAACGGGAAGTACACCTCGTGAATGCCGCCGAAGAATTGGATGATCAGTGCGGTGGGCGCGGCCGCTTTGAGCATGCGCGGACCAAACAACATGAACGCCACCAGGATGCCCGCGCCGGGGCCGGGGTTGGACTCGATCATGAACAGCAACGACTTGCCCGCCGCGCCCCCGGCTTCAATGGTTCCAAGCGGGGTGAACACGCCATGGTTGATGGCGTTGTTGAGGAACAGCACCTTGGCTGGCTCGACGACGATCGAGGCGAGCGGGAGCAGCGTGTTCGCCACCAGGAAGTCCACACCTTGGCCCGCCCACTCGACCAGACGCGAGATGACGGGACCCATGACGAGTTTGCCAAGAATCGCGAGTGCGCCGCCCAGGATGCCGAGCGAGAAGTTGTCGATGAGCATCTCGAAGCCGGGCTTGACCCTGTCCTCCCACAGTGACTCGACCTTCTTGAGGCACCATGCGGCGAACGGGCCCATGATCATGGCGCCCAGGAACATCGGTAGCTGTGACTCGTTGCCATTCGCGTCGATGTAGATGGCTCCTGCGATGACACCCATGGTCGCCACGGCGCCGATCACCGCGCCGCGCTGGCCGTAGACCATCTTGCCGCCGGTGTATGCGATGAGCAGCGGAAGCAAGTACAAGATCATCGGACCGACGAGCACCGCCACACCCGCGCTCCAGTCGGCCAGGCCCGGGAAGAGTTTGGGTACCCAGCCGTCGGGAATGAACAAGGCCGTGATGAGGCCCCACGCCACGAAGGCGCCGATGTTGGGCATGATCATCCCGGACAGGAACCGCCCGAGTCGCTGAATCTGGGCGCTAGCCCCAGGCCCCGTACGGTTCTTGTTTGCCTGCATATCAGTTGCTGACATGCGTACCTTCCTTTCCATGCCTCGCGTCTTTGCGAGAGGCGGAGATACATGGTGCCCGATTGGGCCCGTTTATGTTGACAGTCCGCAATCTAGACCCAAACGCGGGCGCAGTCAAGCGCAAAGCGGGCGTGATCGGGCAATTTTCCAGACGAACCCCTCCGAAGCGGCTGTGGCTAGGCGCCCGCCGACGGCTAGGCTGTGTGCGAGTTGACCCAAGGGAGCACTGTGGCCGACACCCCCACCACCAAGTCCACCGCGTCCGCGCTCGACGCGCTGCGCACCACGATGACCGCCGCAATCGACACACCAGAAGCCGCGGCGCAGGACAAACAACACGCACGCCGTAAGAAGACGGCGCGCGAGCGCGTCGAGTTGCTGCTCGACGAGGGCTCGTTTGTCGAGTTCGACGCCCTCACCCGCCATCGCTCCACGGCCTTTGGTCTGGACAAGAACCGCCCGTTCGGGGACGGCGTCGTCACCGGGTACGGGACAGTGGACGGGCGTCAGGTGGCCATCTACTCACAGGATTTCACCGTTTTTGGCGGCTCGCTGGGCGAGACTCATGGCCACAAGATCACCAAGGTGCAGGACTTTGCACTGCGCACCGGCGTGCCCTTG
>JASBTB010000053.1 GCA_030148645.1 Demequina sp.
ATCTCCGGCGAAACGCGTGCTCCCAACCCGGGGGAGATTTCGGCCATCTCCATGCTTGACTTCGCCGACGGTGCGAACACGCACGGCGAGGTGTTCGACCCGCGAACTGGCGACTAGATTGTTGTCCAATAGCCGCCCCACCAGCCACCACCTCTCACTCACGCCCCGCCTCGGTTCGCCCAGGCGGGGAGTTGTACTTCGCGGACCCTGCAGCCTGTCCTCATGGCAACATCCAGGAGCCACGATGGAGCCACACCTACAAGGACGACGCACCACGCCTGGTGGCACATGAGACCCTCTATCGATTCGCTGGTGGGCGCGGGGCCGCGGATTATCGGCGAATCGAAGCCGTATGGCTGACCTGACGGCTGACCTGGGGTGCGGTGCGTGCCATGCAGTCCTACAAAACTCCTGGTAAATTGTGGAGCCGCCTAAGGGAATCGAACCCTTGACCTATTCATTACGAGTGAATCGCTCTGCCAACTGAGCTAAGGCGGCGTGCGCCACCGATGGCGCGGTCAGTAAGTCTAGCGGCTGCCGACGGCACGCCAAATCACGACGTGAGGGAAGCGTCGGCGCCGCCCATCGCCTCAGCACTGCACGCCGTCGTCCGGCACCACCCCGTCCACCAGGTAGGCGTCGACCACGTCGGTCACGCACTGGTTGGACCGGCCGTACGCTGTGTGGCCCTCGCCCGTGTAGGTCAGCAGCGGGGCTCCCAGGTCGGTCGCGAGCGCCTGCGCCCACGTGTATGGCGTGGCAGGGTCGTTCGTCGTGCCGACCACGAGGAGCGGGTTTGCTGCGTTCGCCGCCGCGTCCAGATCGGTGAGGACCTCGTCGGCCGCGTACGGCCAACCCTCGCATCCGCCGGACCCGGCGAACCACCAGCCGAAAGTTGGCGACACCTCCTGAACCTGACGGGCGAAGTCACGCTGGTCGTCGATAGTCCACTCCTCCTGAGCGCCCGCCGAATCGAGGCAGGAGATGGCGGAAAACGCCACACCGGAGTTACCGTTCCACTCGCCCGTCTGCTCGTCGCGATCCAGGTAGAAGTTTCCCAACGAGGAGAAGATGCGGGCCGTGTCGGATTCCAGCACCTCGTTAAGTGCCAGTTCCAGATACTCCCAGTTGGCCTCGTCGTACAGTGTCACCACCATGCCGTAGATCATGAGATTGCCGTTCACGGGCGTCGCCGATCCGGCTGGGTACGGGTTCTCAAGAGCGTTCCGGGCGACCTGTGCCACCTGCTTGCGCGCCGTCTCGATATCCGGATCGAGAGCGCACTGCTGCCTTTCCACGCACCAGGTGAGAAAACTCGTGAGCGCATTCTCAAATCCGGCCGCTTGCTGAAGCGCCTGGCCCGTCGGATCGAGCAGCACGTCCACCGCGCCGTCGAGCACCATCCGGCCCACATTTCGCGGGTAGAACTGGGCGTACGTGGCCCCCAACTGGGTGCCGTACGAGAAGCCCAGATAGTACAGTTTCTGGTCGCCCAGCACCGCCCGGATCACGTCCATGTCGCGTGCGGCGCTCACCGTGTCGACGTTCTCGATGACAGGGCCCGACAGGGCCCGGCAGTTCTCGGCAAAGGCCTGATTGCGCGCCCGGGCCCGTTCGAGGTCCGCCTGCGTCTCGACTACGAAGTCCTGGACGTAGTACTCGTCGAGCGTCTTACCGTCGCCACAGTCGACGGGCGACGACTCTCCCACACCGCGCGGGTCAAAGCCCACGATGTCGTAGTTGGCCATCAACTTCTTGCTCGCGAGGCTGTCGACACTTTGCAAAAAATCGATGCCCGAACCGCCCGGACCGCCCGGATTGACCAGCAGCGAACCGACTCGCGAGCCTTGGTCGTCTGCAGGCCGACGCGACAGCGCCAATGCGATCGTCTCCCCCTCCGGCAGGGACCAGTCGAGCGGCACGTCGATGCTCGCACACTCCAGATCCCCACACGTGCGCCACGTGACCTCTTGGCTGTACACGGCCGATGCTTCGGGATTGGCCGGAGGTCCGGTGCGGGTCGGGTCGGCGCCCACGGATGTCGGCTCGGTCGAGTCCTGGGCCCGGGGCAACACGGAACACCCGGCCAGCGCCACCGCAGCCACTGCGGCAATCACGATACGTATCATGGAACGAGGGTATGCGGTCGGTCAGGCACTCGGGCGCAACGCCAGGATCATGGCCTCAATGGCCAGCAGCGGCTGCACGTTGGCGGCAAGCCGCTCACGCGCAGTCGTGAGCGCGTCAATGCGCATCATCGTTCCGGGCAGGTCGGTGCGGGCCGCCAGTTCCGTGATGCGCCCCTCGTGCGCCACGTTTGTCAACCCCGTCTGCGCGCCCAACTGCACGGCCACCACGTCGCGGTACAGCGACATGAGATCCGTCATGGCCCGGTCGAGCACATCACGCTTGTGCCGCGTGGCACGCCGCTTCTGATCCTCCTCGAGTTCCCGCACCTGTGCACGCAGTGCCGGGGGAATCCTTCCCGTCTCGGCGCCGAGCACTGCCAACAACTCCGCCTTCTCGTTGGCGTCACGCTCCTCGGTGGCAGCGGCGGCATCGTCCTCGGCCACCGCCACCAGGTCCGCAGCAGCCAACACCGCATCGCCCACCCCCCTCACCTCGGTCGCGAGCGCAAGCACCTGATCGCGCCGTGAGCGCGCCTTCGGGTCGCGCGCGAGCCGCCGCGCGATACCAATGTGACTCTGTGCGGCGAGCGCACATTCGTATGCCAAGTCAGGTTCCACTCCGTCACGTTCCACAAGGAGCCTGGCCACGACGTCGGCCGGGGGGGTACGCAAGGCGACCACACGGCAGCGGGAGCGGATGGTCACCGAAACGTCGTGCGCGTGGGGTGCACAAAGCAGCCACACGGTGCGCGGCGGAGGTTCCTCGATCGCCTTGAGCAACACGTTCGAGGTGCGCTCCGTCATGCGGTCGGCGTCCTCGACGATGATGACGCGCCACCGCCCCTCGCTCGGTGCGCGCTGGGCGAGCATGGACAGGTGCCGGACCTCCTCGATGCCGATGATCACCTTCTCCGTGGCCAGCAACGTCACGTCTGCGTGGGCGCCGCTCAGCGCCGTAGCACAGGCCTTGCACTCGCCGCAACCACCGCGCGTGCACTGGAGGGCGGCCGCGAAGGCGCGCGCCGCGTGCGACCTTCCCGAGCCCGGAGGGCCGGTGATCAGCCACGCATGCGTCATCGCGACCGGTCGCTCCACAGCCGCACGCAAAGGCGCGATCTGCGCATCCTGACCCACCACCTCGGCCCACACCCCGGAAAGGGCGACGCTCGCCGCGGCGGGCGCGCTCACGGCGTTCCCCACGGCTCCACACCGGGAGAGTCGGGATCGAAGGCAGTAGTCCCGCCCACCCTGCGCAACGCGGCGAGGACGGCGGCACGCACGTCGGCCGCAACATCGACGATGGGACGCGACGCGTCCACGACGGCGTAACGCTGCGGCGCAAGCGCGGCACGATCCAGAAAACCCTGACGTATGACCGTCGCGTGAGCGACAGTCTCGCGCTCGACCCTGTCAAGGTCCCGCGCGAGGCGGTCGACATGCGGCTCCATGTCGAGCACCACCGTGAGGTCGGGCAGCGCGCCTGCGGTCGCCCACAGGGAGACGCGCTCCACCATGTCGCCCAGGCCCCTGGCGAGTCCCTGGTAAACCGCCGACGAATCGATGTAGCGGTCCTGAACCACCACCTCACCGCGCTCCAACGCAGGCCGCACCACGGACGCGATGTGATGGCCGCGGTCCGCCGCGTACAGGAGCGCCTCCGCATGAGGTTCGACGTGGTCGCCGTGCATCACGGCCCGACGCAACTCGACACCCAAGTCCGTGCCCCCGGGCTCACGTGTGGTCACAACCGTGCGGGCCCCGGCGTCGGCGCTCGCAAGCCATGCCGCCAGGAGGTCGATCTGCGTGGACTTGCCCACGCCGTCGCCGCCTTCAAAGACAATCCAGAACCCGCCACCAGCCATGCCCCTACGGTACCGGCAACGGCCGACGCGCCGTGGCCCCTGGTCAGGGTGCGCCTACTGCTCGTTCGGGTAGCGCACGCCGATCTGAGCGCGCACCAGGTCCATCAGTCTCATCACCTCGCGGGTGGCCTTCCACGGCATGATCGGGCTTTCGGTGAGACCCGCCGCGATGCCTCGCGCCACCTCGGCCGCTTGGAACTGAAAGCCGTTGTCGACGCGGCCGTCGAACTCGCGGATCGTCACGTCGTCCTTGACCACACGCATGGTGGTGGGGGTGTAGAACCAGCCGTCCACCTCAATGCGACCCTCGGTACCGATGATCTGGGCGGAGTTGGCGGACTTGGACACCATCGAGGTGTGTAGGGATGCCTGCGCGTGGGGGTAATCGAAGATCATGGCCACCTGGTTGTCGACCCCGCCGTCGGTGAGCTGGCCCACCGCGGACACCTTGGTGGGGACGCCCAGGAAGGCGTGCGCGAACGAAATCGGGTACACGCCCAGATCCAGTAGCGCTCCGCCAGCGAGGTCCGCGCGGTACATGCGCGGCACGTGCGTCAACGCCTGGCCATGGTCCGCGATCACACACGTGACCTCGCCGATCTCGCCCGCCGCGATGGCCGTGCGGAGCTCGTAGACATGGGGCAAGTGGCGCGTCCACATGGCCTCCATCACGAAGACGCCAGCCTCTTCGGCGGTGGCGAGGATCGCCTCGGTCTGCAGGCAGTTCTGCGCGAAAGCCTTCTCTACCAGCACGTGCTTACCCGCCTCGATCGCAAGGATGGCTGGCTCATGGTGATTATTGTGGGTGGTCGCGACGTACACGGCGTCCACGTCCTCCCGCGCCACGAGGTCCGCGTAAGACTGGTACGCGTCGCCAGCATCGTGCGCCTTGGCGAAGTCCTGCGCCTTCTCAAGCGACGATGCAGAGGCAACCGCCACCACCGACGACGAGGTGTAGTCCTTCACCGCTTCGGCAAATTTGGCGGCAATGCCGCCAGCGCCAAGGATCCCCCAACGGATTGAGGGTGCTGTCATCGGGTCTGGTGCGTTCATCCCGCCACCATATCGGACACGGCGGGCGGCGTCGCAAGATGGTTCCGGCGTGCTTGGCGTCACCCGGGATCCGTGGAGGACTGTGGGTTGCCCTGACGTCCTGCAGGTGCCGCGCGGGTGCGGCGCGGGGTGGTTCGCGGAGTGGTTCGCGGAGTGGTTCGCGGGGTGGTTCGCGGGGTGGTTCGCGGGGTGCGGCGCGCGAGCACCACATTCACGCATGCTCAAGGCAAAATTCCCGGTGACGGGGGGCGCCCCTGTGGGGTTGTGGTGCTGGCGCGACGGAAATCGCGGGAATGCTACCCGCGAATCACGAGTTGCGCGACGGATCACTTGCGCAGCGCCCACGCGAGTCTGCTTTCAAGGTTGCGATGCGGCGCACGGTTCACCACCGCAGCAACTTGCGCCGCCACCTCCGCGAGATCGCCCCTGAGTTCGCGCGACGTGAACCTCATCACCGGCAACTTGGTCACCAGCATCGCGCGGTCGCGCGCCCGATCACGCTCGAACGCGTCGCGGCCCTGGTGGTACTGCCAGCCATCCGCTTCGACCGCCACCGCGTGTTCGACCACCAGGTCCACACGCACCACTCCGCGCACTCGCACTTGCTCCTGCACCACGAAGCCCGACATGACGAGAACCGCCCTCGTGACCGCCTCCAGGGGCGATTCGGCGGAGTTCGAGGCCATGCGCTGCAGCCACTCCCGCCTGCGAGCATCCCGTATCCGCAGGCAGCGCAAGTCAGCAGGCAGGAGGAAGCCCTGGTGTAGGGCGGCATCGATCAAGACGAGTTGCTGAAGTGGCGACGTGCACCGGCTGGCCTGGGCGATCGCTTCCGCCAGCGGGGCCCACAGGTTTTCGCCGGAGAATGCTGCGGTGCGATGCACAGTCACATTGGCGAGATCGTGCTTGTCGCGACGGGAGGCAGACCGATTCCGTGGAACGAGGAGGTGGGTACCAGCGTCCCTTCCCCACAGGGGCAAGCCCCAGTGATCGCACGCGCTGATGCAGCCCACTTGTGCGCGGAACTTACGGGCCAGAGTCACATCACGGGGTGCGGATGGGAGCGCATAGGTGCCGGGCGCCACACGAAGTACACGGCCCGCCGCTACGGCGCGGGCGAGGGCCCGTTCCGGCACGCCCGCCTTGAGCAACTCGCTCCGCCTGTGCGCGTCGCCCGATTCGTCGAGCGCTCGCATGATGTCCACCCAGCCACCGTGCCCGAGCCGCAGGCTCTGCAGGGTTTGTGCTCGCAATCTGTGGATAGCCGGGCCGAACCCGGACTCAGCGAACTCCCGCGCCGCGTGAGCGGGTGGTGGTGGCTCCGCCGTCGCGTGAGCGGGTGGTGGTGGCTCCGGCGTCGCGTGAGCACCGCAAACCCGCACTACTACGGGCAACACCCCTGGTTGCGCCGGTGCCGGTGCGCGTTTGCGGTGCTGGCGCGACGCGCGTCGGGCGGGCGGGGCGGGCGGGGCGGGCGCGACGGGCGCGACGCCCGAGGGTGCGTGAGTGCCCCGCAGGGCGAGGGCGGAGCGGGCGAGGGTGCGTGAGTGCCCCGCAGGGCGAGGGCGGAGCGGGCGGCGGGGCGCGCTCCTTCTTGGCGGGCTTGCGCTTGGCGGGTGCGCGACGGGCCGGCTTCTTGGCTGGCCCCTTGGCACGCTTGTCCGCGAGCAACTCGACCGCCCTGTCGGCCGTCAGAGTCTCCACGGTCTCGCCGCGCGGGATCGTGACGTTGGTGGTGCCGTCGGTGATGTAGTCGCCGAAGCGGCCCGACTTGGCGACGATCGGCTTCTCGCTGACCGGGTCCACCCCAAACTCCGCGAGCGGCGGGGCTGCGGTGCGTCCGCGGCCCCGCTTGGGCTCCGCATAGATCGCGAGCGCCTGCTCAAGAGTCATGTCGAACAGCAAGTCTTCGGACTCAATGGTGCGCGAGTCGGTGCCCTTCTTGAGATACGGCCCATAGCGGCCGTTCTGGGCCGTGATCTCGGCGCCGTCGGCCGGGTCAACTCCCACCACGCGCGGCAGTGACATGAGGCGCAACGCATCGTCAAGGGTGACCGTCTCCAACTGCATCGACGTGAACAACGACGCGGTGCGCGGCTTATCCTTCGATCCCTCGGGGACCACCTCGGTGACGTAGGGGCCAAAGCGGCCAGCCTTCGCGACGATCGGCAGGCCCGAGTCAGGGTGGAATCCCAACTCGCGTTCGTCGCCACCCTGGTTGGCGAACAACTCCTCGCACAGCGCGACCGAGAGTTCGTCGGGAGCGGTGTCCTCGGGCACAGAGGCGCGCTGCGTGTCGCCGTCCACCTCGCGCTCGATGTAGGGGCCGTAGCGGCCGACGCGCAGGGAGATTCCCTCGCCCACGGGAAAGGTGTTGATGGCGCGGGCGTCGATGTCTCCTAGGTCTTCGACCAGGTGCTTGAGACCTTCGGTGCGGCCATGGGTGGCGCCCTCGGTGCCGAGGTAGAAGTCGGACAGCCAGTCGGTACGGTTCACTTGACCCGCAGCGATCTTGTCCAGACCCTCCTCCATGTCAGCCGTGAAGTCGTAGTCGATGAGCCAGTCGAAGTGCTTTTCGAGCAGGCCGACGATCGAGAACGCGATCCACGTGGGGATGAGCGTCTGGCTGACGACGCGCACGTAGCCGCGGGCCACGATCAAGTCGACGGTCGACGCGTAGGTCGAGGGACGCCCGAACTTGCGGTCCTCGAGTTCCTTGATCATGGAGCCCTGCGTGAAGCGCGGCGGCGGGGTGGTGGCGTGCGTGACGGGTTCGAGGTCGGTGGCATCGACGGCCTGACCCTGCGCGAGTTGCGGCAGCCGGGCCTCCTTGTCCTCGATGACCTTCGTCTCGTCGTCCTCGTAGCGGGACTTCTCGCGGGACTCCTCGTAGGCGGCCATGAAACCCTGGAACGTGATGATCGTCCCCGATGCGGAGAACTCGACCGCGTGGTGGTTGGCGCTCGTGGCGCCGATGCGCACCGTGGAGGTGGTGCCCGCGGCGTCGGCCATCTGGGAGGCGACAGTACGCTTCCAGATCATCTCGTACATGCGGAACTCGTCGCCGCGCAGTTCGGAGCGCACACTGGCAGGGGTACGGAAACTGTCGCCCGCCGGGCGAATGGCCTCGTGCGCCTCCTGGGCGTTTGAGTCCTTGCTGGAGTACACCCTGGGCGAACTGGGAACCGAGTCCGCCCCGTAGAGTTCGACGGCCTGCTTGCGCGCAGCCCGCACGGCCTCACCCGACAACGTGGGCGAGTCGGTGCGCATATAGGTGATGTAGCCGCGCTCGTACAGCCCCTGAGCCACGCGCATGGCCTCGCGTGCCCCGAGTCGTAGTTTGCGACTTGACTCCTGGATGAGCGTCGACGTGATGAAGGGGGCGGCCGGACGACGCTTGTACGGCTTGGAGTCGACGCCCACTACGGAGAATGCGGCGTCGGCTAGGCCAGCCGCAAGCGCTCCTGCCGCGCCAGCGGTCAGGTGCGTGACCTTGTCGGTGTCGGCGCTCAGCGACCCGCGGTCGTCGAAGTCCTTGCCCGAGGCAACCCGCTTACCGTCGACCAACACGAGCTTGGCACCAAAGGTACGCCCCGCGTCGGCGCCGTCCTTGGCGGCGAAGGTCGCGGTGAGGTCCCAGTATTCGGCGGCCTGGAAGGCGATGCGTTCGCGTTCGCGGTCCACGACCAGGCGCAGCGCGATCGACTGCACGCGACCAGCCGAGAGGCCCGGTGCGACCTTGCGCCACAGCACGGGCGAGACCTCGTAGCCGTAGAGGCGGTCGAGCACGCGGCGGGCCTCTTGGGCCTCGACCAGTTCCATGTCGACCTCACGAGGGTGCTCCATGGCGCGCATGATGCCCTCTTTGGTGATCTCGTGGAACGCGAGACGCTTCACGGGAATCGTGGGTTTGAGCACCTCGAGCAGGTGCCACGCGATGGCCTCTCCCTCGCGGTCCTCATCGGTGGCGAGGTAGACCTCGGAGGCATCCTTGAGTTTCGCCTTGATCTCGGCGACGACCTTCTTCTTTTCCGGGCTCACCACGTAGTACGGGTCGAAGCCGTTCTCGACATCCACGGCGAACTTGCCGATCGAACCCTCGCGCTTGCCCGCCGGGAGTTCACTCGGCTGGGGTAGGTCGCGGATGTGACCGACGCTGGAGACGACATCGTAGTCGTCGCCCAGGTAGCCGCCGATGGTACGCGACTTGGTGGGGGACTCCACGATGACGAGTTTGCGGGCCATGAAAACCTGACTTCTGTGAGGGTTCGCCTCAGGGTTGAGACCGTCACAGGATACATACGCTCAGCAAGGCCGCCCTCGCCGTCCCCAAGCGGCGACCGGAACCGGCCATGCATCGGCGCCCGGCAGGACCTGCGACCATGGGGTGGTGACCCTGCCTCGCAACGCCATGACCGCCGACCTTACCCTCGCCGTGATCGCGGCCATGACGCGCGCCGCCGATGCCGAGATCATGCCCCGTTGGCGCTCGCTTTCCGCCGCTGAGATTCGCACCAAGTCTCACGATTGGGACCTGGTGACCGACGCCGACGTCGAGGCCGAGAGACTTCTCACGGTGGCGTTGCGCGGCCTGATCGACGTGACCGTGGTGGGCGAGGAGGCGACCGCCGCCCACCCCGAGCTACTGAATGAGGTAGGCACCGGCGAACCGTGTTGGGTGGTCGACCCCGTGGATGGCACGCGCAACTTCGTTGAGGGAAAGGAGACGTTCGCGTGCATGGTGGCGCTGATCGACGGCGGCCGCACGCAGGCCGCGTGGATCACCTACCCCACCACGGGCAGCGAACTCCACGCCGCCCGGGG
>JASBTB010000067.1 GCA_030148645.1 Demequina sp.
CCGTCGCGATGGTGAGCGTAGACGCGCGCGGCTCGAGGTTCGCCGTCTCTCATGGTGTCCAGCAGCGGGCAACGTTCGCCGCACATTGACTGGCCGGAGTCGTCCACATGGTTGAGGAGGCCATCGCCGCACGACCGCCCCACCGCCGTCTGAGCACCGTACCCGGTGATGCGCTCGGCCCCGGCGTTCCACAAGGTGATGGTCCGGGCGCGGTCAACCACGTACATCCCATCGGACATCGCCTGGATCACCTGGGCGTGATTTGCTGGTTCACTCATGGGTGCGCGCATTCCCCCCCTCGCCGTACCCTCAAGAGCCGGTACCGACCCCGCTCCGCGTCGTCGCGTGCAGTTGCCCTCATAAACGTTCCCTTCGGCCGCGGGCACGAACCCGCCTCAGGACCATGGTCCCACTTCACACCCACAGCGCCCTGCCCGATGCCACACGTCAGCCCATCGCGGCATCAAGTCATTCCGGTTCTTGCCGGCGGCCACCCCATCCGTGCCGACAAAGTCGACCGTGTCCGTTCCCATGTCGAGGGCGCCGCCGAGGCCGTGGATGCCGTCCATCACATTGAGGACAGTGCCGCCTCGCTGTCGCTCGTGCCGTGCAGGGTCCTCCCGTGGTCGGGCCTGCGGCACCCCGGGTGCGGCAGGCGGGCGCGCCTGCCCACACGACCACGCAGGTGGAACACGCCCTGGAGTTGTGTTGGGACCACCGGCGCGAGCGGCATCCGTGGTGCGCGAGTATGGAACCATGACTTCCGCATTGTTCAGTCCACTCACCATCCGCTCCGTCACCGCCCGCAACAGGGTGTGGGTTAGCCCCATGTGCCAGTACTCGTGCGAGAACCGCGATGGAGTGGTGGGCGATTGGCATCTCGTACACCTCGGCTCCTTTGCGCGTGGCGGCGCGGGCGTCGTCATGGCGGAGGCCACCGCGGTGACTCCCGAGGGTCGCATCTCGCCATGGGACGCGGGCATCTGGAATGACGACCAGCGCGACGCCTGGGCACGGGTGACCGAGTTCATCAAGGGACAAGGGGCCGTGCCTGCCATCCAGTTGCAGCACGCGGGACGCAAGGCGTCCACGTATCGCGACTGGTCCGGCAAGGGCACCGTTGCGGTCGACGACGGCGGGTGGCAGAGCGTCGGGCCGTCGCCTCTCGCGTTCCCGGGCTATGACGCTCCCGTGGCGCTCGACGCGCAGGGCATCGCCGATGTGGTGGCCGCCTTTGGCGAGGCCGCGCGCCGTTCGCTCGATGCGGGCTTCGATGTGCTGGAGATTCACGCGGCGCACGGCTACCTGCTGCACCAGTTCCTTTCCCCCTTAAGCAACGAACGCACCGACGCCTGGGGCGGCTCTCTCGACAATCGCGCCCGGTTGCTCCTGGACGTGGTGCGGCAGGTGCGTCGAGTCGCGGGCAAGGACACGCCCGTGTTTGTGCGCATGAGCGCCACCGACTGGCGTGAGCCCGAGGGCTGGACTCTTGAGCAAACCGTGACCGTTGCCACCTGGCTGCGCGAGGCTGGCGCGGACGTGGTCGATACTTCGACCGGCGGCAACATCCCGGGCGTGAAGATCCCCAGTGCTCCCGGCTACCAGGTGGTTCACGCGACTGCCATCAAGACGGGAGCCGGAATCGTCACCACCGCCGTCGGCCAGATCACGGAGGCGGAGCAGGCCGAGGCGATCGTGGCCGACGGTCGGGCGGACGCCGTGTTCGTGGCACGCCAGTTCATGCGCGAACCGCACTTGCCGCAGCACTGGGCTGCGCAACTGGGAGCGGACGTCACCTACCCGCCGCAATATTCGCGGGGACGCTGGTAGAAGGCCGAGCGGCACGTGCGCGGCTGCGACCAGGCGCACGGGCCCGCTACTCGCGTGGCGTCGCGCAGCGCATGAATGCATAGCCCACGAGCCCCGCGACGACCGTCACCGGAAGCGACCACGTGAAGATGGTCGGCACGGAGTTGTCGGTGAAGAAGGCGCCGACGGCCCCCCAGGCTTCGGCGCTCGTGACTTGCCAGATGATGGCAACGAGCAGCACGGCCGCCGCTGCGAAGAACACGAGAATGCCGTTAGCCCCCCAGCGGACAAAGACGCTGCCGACGGCCGCTCCGAGGAAGAACATGAACAGCAAAGTGGTGAAGTACACGTAGGCCACCTGGCCCGCCGGGAGGTCGGACAAGAAGGCGGGCGCGAAGAATGCGCCGTCGACCCCCCACCCTCCGGTGAGATCTTCGGCGCCCGCAAGGAGCGTGATGCCGACCGCGTACACGGCGGACAACGCCACAAAGAGCGTCGCGGTTCCGAGGTAGTAGTCACGCCGGGTAGACGAGAATCCCATGGCGAATCGGAACGTCTGATTCATGGACTGCACGGCCACCACCACCATGTAGAACAGGATCCACGTGACGCCGCCGTTGTACTGGAAGGCATCTGCATCCACACCCCCGGGACTTGCGGCCATCAGGACGATGCGCCAGACCGCATACGTCAGCACGAAGATCGCGGCGAAGATGAGCCACGGCGTCACGAGCGCGGGCCACGGATTGGCCACCTGGATACGCATCACGTTCGCCCACCGCCGGGTGAACGGCAACGTGGGCGCAGTGTCGACGATGGCGGTCATGAGGCGATCTCCTTACGCGCGGTGCCGCGGGTGCGGCCGACGATGAGTTGTTGAAGCGACACGGGCACCACGTCGAGGCCCTCCACCTGCGCTGCGGCCTTGTCTGCGTCGGACAGTCCGGTGACGGTCACGGTGGCCAAGCCACCAAGCGAGTCCCACGTGAGCACCTCGCGACCCTCCGCAAAGCGCTGAACGACTTCACGCCGCCCCGCCAAGGTGGTCGCGGATCCCCTCAAGTCGTCGGCGCTTGCATCGATCACGATGCGGCCATCGTCGATCACGATCACGTGGTCGAGGAGGTCGGCGACCTCGTCGATGAGGTGAGTGGACATGAGGATGGTGCGCGGGTGGACGCCATAGTCCGCCAGCAGTCGGTCGTAGAAGAGGTGGCGAGCCACTGCGTCCAGGCCCGCGTAGGGTTCATCGAAAATGGTGAGTTCCGCGCGCGAGGCGATGCCGACCACCACGCCGACGGCGGATCGCTGACCTCGCGACAGGCGCTTCATGCGCCGACCGAGGGGCACGTTGAACTCGGCCACGAGCTCGTCTGCCAATGCGGCGTCCCAGTCAGGAAAGATCCACGATGCCGCGCGCAGCACGTGCTTGGCGCGGAACGCGTCCGGGTAGGTTTGGGTCTCCTTGATGAAGCAGGTGCGTCCCAGGACGGCCGCGTTCTCGACCGGCGACTCTCCGAAGAGCGTTGCGTGGCCGGACGACGCGAACTCCTGCCCGGTGAGCAGGTGCATGAGCGTCGTCTTGCCCGATCCATTGCGGCCAAGGAGGCCGCATAGGCTGTGCTCTGCCACCGCAAAGGTGGCGTCCGTTACCGCCTCGACGGCGCCGAATCTCTTGGTGAGACCGCTGGCCTCGACAACACGGGTCGTCATCGTGGTGACTCCTTGTGGATCATCTGGATCAATTGCTGTGGTGTGATGGCCAAGGTGTCCGC
>JASBTB010000075.1 GCA_030148645.1 Demequina sp.
ACTACCAGCGCCAGGTGATCAACCGGCTCAAGACCGCGCGCGGTCACCTCAGCGGGATCATTCGCATGATCGAGGACGATGCCTGGTGCCCGGACATCATGAAGCAACTCGCCGCCGTGCAGGGCACCCTTGAGGGCACCAGCCGCGAGGTATTCCGCCATCACCTTGAGGGGCACGTTGCCACCGCAATTCGCGCTGGCCGTAGCCAGGAGATCGTCGACGAACTGATGGAGACGCTTAAGTACGACAAGCGCGTCTTGCGACCGGAGCCAGCCGACGACGCTCCTTCAGTTCACGCTACGGGCCGTGCCGCAGACCATGCCCATACCGACGCCGATGCCGATGCCGCCGCCTCCGCCGCCTACCAGGGTGCACCCGCCGTCCGCGCCCAGGATGGTCTCAAGAGCCACCTGGTTTAGGGGGCCGTCGACGCCGGGTGGCCTCGTTGGGAGGTTTCGGGGCAGCCCAGTTCTCTTGTGTCCTGCCGTCCCGAATACCGGGCACGGGGTCGAGTCGTAGGTGGAGGTCGCGTCCCCCATCGCTCAGGGCACACCGCCAACGGTGGGCGCATGCTTGCGACAGCTCCGGGTCGGGCCTGCGACCGGCCAAGCCCGCCGGCACGGCCGCAGCCAGAGGACAGCCACGGCCGCAAACAACCCGACCGCAGGTCCTTTTGGGGCCTGCGGTCGGGTGCGAGTCACCGTTTTCCGGTGCACCGGTCCGTCGCGGATTTGCTCTTGCCCGACGGCCGTCGCCTCGGCTCGCGGTCAGTGCGAGTGGTGGTCGTGAGAACTGTGGTCGTGGCTAGCGGGAACGTAGCTGGCCGGGTCCTCGACAAAGCTCTTGTGGCAGCCGTGAGAGCAGAAGTAGTACGTCTGCCCCTCGTGCTCCACGCTCGCAGCTGCGGTCGATGGGTCCACGCTCATGCCGCACACCAGGTCGGTGGTCGTAGCGGGAGTAGTAGTCATGATGTCCTCCGGTTGATCGTCGGTTCCGATTTCGACCACCGGTTCGGTGGCCGAAACTGTGATGTCTTGCCGCAGCGTGGCCGGTGTGAACCGGCGAAGCCGGTTGGCGTTGGCCACCACGGACAAGGAAGACAGTGCCATCGCCGCTGCGGCGATAGCCGGGCTGAGGGTAATGCCGAACGCCGGGTAAAGCACGCCAGCCGCGATCGGAATCCCGGCCCCGTTGTAGAAGAAGGCGAACACCAGGTTCTCACGGATGTTGCGCATGGTGGCCCTGGACAGATCCACCGCCGTCACCAACCCGCCGAGCGCTCCCGAGATCAGCGTAATGTCCGACGACTCGATCGCGACATCCGTACCTGTGCCGATCGCCGAGCCGACATCCGCCTGGGCAAGAGCCGGGGCGTCGTTGATCCCGTCGCCAACCATCCCGACGACGCGGCCCTCGCCCTGGAGCCGCTTGACCTCCTGAGCCTTATGCTCTGGCATCACCTCGGCCACGACGCGGCCGATGCCGACCTCCCGAGCGATCGCTGCAGCAGTGGTGCGGTTGTCGCCGGTCATCATGATGACGTCGATACCCCGCTTCTTGAGAGCGGCGACCGCGGCGATCGAACCCTCCTTGATCTTGTCCGCCACCGCAACCACCGCGGCGGGCTGGTTGTCGATCGCGACCAGGATGGGGGTCTTGCCGTCGGCGGCCAGTCGCTGCTGTTCCTCCAAGAGGCCCTCAACATCGACTCCCGCTTCGCCGAGCAACCGGGCGTTGCCGACCAGGATGTTGCGCCCATTCAACCGGGCACCTACACCCTTGCCGGTGATCGAGTCGAACTCGGCGACATCGTCCAGCACCAGGCCTCGTTCCAGGGCCCCGGCCACAATGGCCGCGGCCAGTGGGTGCTCCGACGACCGCTCGACGGAGGCGACCAACTGGAGCACCTCGTCCACCGCGAATCCCTTGCTGGGAACCACGTCGGTGAGTTCGGGCTTGCCCATCGTGATGGTGCCCGTCTTGTCCAATACGACCGTGTCCAACTTGTGCGCCGTCTCCAGCGCCTCTGCCGAACGGATCAGGATCCCCGCCGTGGCCCCCTTGCCGGTTCCGACCGTGATCGAAAGCGGTGTGGCGAGCCCAAGAGCGCAGGGGCAGGCGATGATGAGGACCGAGACGCCCGCCACCAGGGCGAAGAGGAATGCCGGCGGTGGGCCGATCAGAGACCACGTCACAAAGGTCCAGATCGCGATGACAACGACCGCTGGGACGAAGTAGCTCGAGACCTGGTCGACGATGCGCTCGATTGGCGCCTTGGAACCCTGCGCCTCACGGACCATCTTGACGATCTGCGCGAGCATCGTGTCGGCGCCGACCTTGGTCGCCCGGTAGCGGAACGTTCCCGTCTGGTTGATGGTCGCGCCGATCACCTCGTCGCCCGCCGACTTGCTCACGGGAATTGGCTCACCGGTGATCATCGCCTCGTCGACCGTGGACTTGCCGTCGATGACTTCGCCGTCGACCGGCAACTTCTCGCCGGGCCGTACCACCACGATGTCGCCCTTGACGACCTCCTCGATCGGGATGTCGATCTCGGCGCCGTCACGCGAGACGCGCGCCGTCCGGGGCTGGAGACCGATCAAGGTGCGAATCGCCTCACCGGTGCCAGCCTTGGCCTGAGTCTCGAACAGGCGCCCGAGCAGGATCAGGGTGATGATGACTCCGACCGCCTCGAAGTACACCTCACGCATATCGACGGGCAGCAGTCCGGGTGCGACCGTGACAACCACGCTGAAGCCGTAGGCGGCGATCGTGCCGATGGTGATCAGGGCGTTCATTTCCGCCCCGCGGTGGCGCAGTGCGAGCCAACCGGTGCGGTGGATCGGCCACCCCGTGTAAAGCATCACCGGCGTGATGAGTGCGAACTGAAGCCAGTTGTTCATCAAGAATTCGGGGACCCAGTCCACCTTGAAGAGGTCTACCCCCATCACGGCGAAGACGACCGGGATGGTCACGATCGTGCCGAAGATGACGCGCTTCTTCAGGTCGGCGATCTCGGCCTCGCGGTCGCGCTCCTCGGCTTCCTCGGCCTGCGCCGCCGTGAGCGGGTCGGCTCCTGCGTGCGCCGCATCGTCGTCGGTGAGCGACACCTCTTCGACGGATTCGACCTCTGCGACCGCTACGGCACCCGCTGGCGTCCCGCCCGAGCCCGCACCCTCACCGTCGACGACGATGAGGCGGCCGCGCATCATATTCATGCCACATGCGAAGCCGAAACTGCCCGTCTCGCCTGGGGTGAACTCCACCGACGTGGTCTGATAGGCAGGGAGCCCCTGGTTGACCTTGAAGTCCGGCATCACCACCCGCGAGGAGCATTCGCCGGCCTCCTGCCGGTCGAACTCCATCCGCACGGGCACACCGCGGGTCACCTGGACCAGTTCGGGGCTGTAGCCGCCCTGAACCTTGATCCGCACCACCTGCACCCCGTTGTCTAGATCGGCGCTACCGGTCCGCTTTGGACCAAAGAAGAACCATAAGGCCCCGAGCGTGAGGAGCACGCCCGAGCCAATAACTATCAATGCAGTCATCTCCAACTACCTCCAATCGGCATGTCGTCTGTTGCAGTGCGGTCACGGTGGTCCCGGCGCACCTGGGGACTGCGCCCGGTTGGCGAAGTCCTGAAACTGTGGTTGGTCATTCTGAAGCCCGCGTCCGTCACCGCCGCGACGAGCGCTTCCCGAGCGACCGGGTCGTGTCCGCGTACTGTCACGGGTGAACGTCCGCCAGTGTGCAAGTCGATGCCCACGTCCACGACTCCCTCGACGTGGTGAAGCCTCTCCAGCACCTCGACGAGACAGGTGCCGCACATTAGTCCATCGATAGAGAACGACTCCTCGTGACTCACAACTCGACCTCCTCCTCCGTCGTACTATACCCCCGTAGGGTATCAGTATTCGCAGACGCGGACTGAGTTCCCACTGCGGCCCGATGAAGGTTCGATGAAGACCAAGGGTAGGCCGCCCGGGCCCCGTGCGAGCCGAGGAACGTCCGATCGCCGGACGCCTCCTTTGCATCCGAGTCACCACGGCGGCACCGCCAATCGCGACCACGCCTCGACGCCCAAGACAGCGGGGGCGCACGCCCCAACCCCTGCCCCTGCCCCTGCCCCGACCGACCTTGACGCGATCTTGAGGTTGCGCTGATGGAGCCTTGAGTCGAGAGGTGCATCGTGGGATGTGTTCAGTATGACTGCCAACGAAAGGAACTGACCATGATGGGATTTGGATGGGGGATGGGTGCAGGCGGGTGGATCGCCATGGCCGTCTTCTGGATCGGCCTGCTGGTGCTCGTCGGATGGGCAGGCGTACGCGCCTTCCCCACGGGACGTGACAAGGAGCCACGCGCGGAGACGCCCGACGAGATTCTCGACCGGCGTTTCGCCGCCGGTGAGTTGGACGCGGAGACCTACCAGTCGATGCGGGTCGCTCTCACCTCAAGCCGGACGGGTAGGAGGTAGGGACGTGAGGCGCACCATTGCCGGACTACTTGTTCCGGCCCTGGCCTTGGCCGCCGTGATCGCCTCCGGCACCTGGATGGTGGCGCAGGGACGCGATGCCCCCTGGTCGTCCTCCGCCTGGGAGGACACTGGCTGGCGGGGATGGGGCGGCACGATCGGCCCGGAATCGACCTACGGGGGGATGATGGGAGGAGCAGGTTACGGGGGGATGATGGGAGGAGCAGGTTACGGGGGGATGATGGGAGGAGCAGGCTGGCTGGATGGCGAGTCCACACCGGTCACCGGCTTGGAAGAGGCGCGGGCGCAGGTCAAGCGCTTCGCCGACGCGACGGGCAACGACCTGCGCGTGGGCGAGTTGATGCGCTTCGAGGACAACTACTACGCCCAACTGGAGGACTCCGATGGCGCCAAGGTCACCGAGGTCCTGGTGGACCCGCGCACCGGGGGCGTCCAGATCGAGTTCGGTCCGGCGATGATGTGGAACACGACCTTCGGGATGAGTTCCTTCGCCTCGCAATCGCCACGACTTTCGGCCGACCAGGCCCGCGCGGCGGCCCAAGAGGTACTACCGGCTGGGGTGACGCTCGGGCCAGCCGACGCATTCCCCGGCTACTTCACCCTGCACACGATCAGCGACGGCACGATCCAGGGCATGCTCTCGGTCAATGCGTTTACCGGGGACGTGTGGGAACACACCTGGCACGGCCCATTTGTCGAGATGTCGGAGTCTGAATGAGTCCAACCGAGGGTTCGGCGCTTGAGACCCGTGGTGGCACACCGCCGCCACGGGTCCTTGTCGTCGAGGATGAACAGCCGATCGTGCAGGTGATCGTCGGGTACCTCGAGCGTGAGGGCTTCGAGGTCGTCGTGGCTGGCGACGGCGAAAGCGCGCTGGACGCGGTTCGCGAGCATCGGCCCGATGTGGTCGTCCTCGACCTGATGTTGCCCGGCATCGATGGGCTGGAGGTGTGCCGACGCATGCGAACCTTCTCCGATGCGTATGTGATCATGCTGACGGCGCGGACCGAGGACGTCGACAGAATAGTGGGACTGTCCGTCGGCGCCGACGACTACCTCGGTAAGCCCTTCTCGCCCCACGAACTCGTGGCCCGGGTCAGGGCGATGCTGCGCCGTCCCCGGGCACGCGCCGCCGATGTCTCGCCGGTGCGCACGTTCGCGAGTCTGGAAATAGACCCGGCAGCACGAGAGGCTTCCCTGGACGGGGCGCCGTTGGAGTTGACGCGCACGGAGTTCGATCTGCTCGACGTGCTCTCCGAGCACCCCCGCCACGTCATGTCCCGTGAACAACTCTTCGAACTCGTGTGGGGCGGACAGTGGTTTGGCGACGATCACGTGGTAGACGTGCACATCGCAAACCTCCGGCGCAAACTCGGCGACGATGCCAGGGCGCAACGCTACCTTCGTACCGTGCGCGGCGTCGGGTACAGCATGGGTACCGGCGCGTGAGCCGCACCCGCGCATCGAGCGGCCTGGGCCCCCGGCTCCTGATCACCCAGGGCGCGGTGATCGTCACCGGTACGGTCACGATGGCGCTGGTGGCGTCCATGCTCGCCCCCGGTCTCTTCCATGAACACCTCAACCAGGCTGAGGTGCTCCTGGACGACGACGCCCGCGGCCACGTCAACGACGCCTTCCTCAACGCGGTCTCGACGTCCCTGGGCGTGGCGGTCGCCGCGGCCGTGATCACTGCGCTGGTCGCCAGTTGGTTCGTGACCCGGCGGGTCGTCCGCCCGATGGACGCCATGGCCCGGGCGGCCGAGCGGATCGCAAGCGGCGACTACGCCACTCGCGTGAACGTCAGGGGTGCCGGCGAAGAGCTGGACGCGCTCGGGTTCGCTTTCGACAAGATGGCGCAAGAGCTCGCGGCAACCCAGCGCACGCGCGCCGAAATGCTCAGGGACGTGACCCACGAGTTGCGCACTCCCCTGACCTCGTTGCGCGGCTACGTCGACGCGCTGTCCGACGGGGTGCTGAGCGCCAACCCCGAGACGTTGCACACGTTGCACGCCGAACTGTCCCGCGTGGAACGGCTGGTCGACGACCTCGCGACGGTGTCCCGTGCCGAGGAGCGACAACTCGACCTGCACGTCACCCCTGTCCCCGCTGGCCAACTGGTGCACAGCGCGGTGCGGGTCGCGGCCAGGGCCTTCTCTGTCGCCGGGGTCGAGTTGCGATCCGGAAACGAAGCGGACCTACCCGACGTCCTGGTGGATGTGGACCGTATCCAGGAGGTGCTGGCCAATCTGCTGGACAATGCCCTGCGGCACACACCGGCGCCCGGCGTCGTGACCGTCCTCGGCCGCCGCCAGTCCGGCTTCGTGGAACTGATTGTCCAAGACACCGGCGACGGCATCGAACCCGAGCACCTGCGCCGAGTGTTCGAGCGGTTCTACCGCACCGACGCCGGACGCTCGCGTGCGAGCGGAGGAAGCGGCATCGGACTTGCGATCGCCCGCGCACTGACGCAGGCGCACGGCGGATCCATCCGTGCCGAGAGTCGGGGTGCGGGCCAAGGCGCCGCATTCATCGTCACCCTGCCGGTGCACGCGTGACCGGGTCGCAACCTTCATCGAACCTTCATGCGTCCGGGCAAAGAACATTGACCCCGGTGCCACACACTGGAGGGCAGGGCGCTCGGAGACGAATCCGCCGAGCGTGGTACACCGATCCAGGAGGCACCGATGAGCAACTGCTGCAAAGACACCCAGAGCGAGGCCACCGAATGCTGTTCGAACGCCGACGCGGGTGCGGCTGAGAGCGCCACGGCCAGCCACCAGGGCGCCGGGCACTCCTGCCACCACACGACGGCCTGAACAGTCCCGTTGCCTCACCCTCACCGCTGGCTAGCGCGAAGACAGGACGAGCGGGCGTGAATCTGAGCGTCGTGCTCGAGAGGGTCGTACCACCACCCACATGGCCACGAGGACCGTGAGCAGACCGATTGCGGTCCAGCCTGCGGGTTGTTCGCCAAAGACCACGGCCGCGAGCACGATGCCGAAGACGGGCGTCAGGAACGTCCACGCCGTCAGCACGTCCAGCCGCGAGCGACGCGCCTCGATGAACCACAGCACCGTGGTCACGGCAGTGCCGATGATGGCCAAGAAGCCCAAGGACACCACAAACCTGGGCGTCCACGCGATGACTGGTAGCCCCTCGACGGCGACAGCCAGGATCACCAGGGCCGCGCCACCGATGATCAGGTGCCATCCGATGGCCACGATCACATCCAGCCCTCCCAGGCGGCGTGCCAACAGCGTTCCGGCTGTGATGGCCACGGCAGACAGCACGGACAGGCCCGCGCCGCTACCACCGCCACCGGGCACCGCGACCAGGACGAGCCCGGTGAAGCCAACGACGAGCGCGCCCGCTGTCCGCAACGACACGACCTCCCCATAGAGCCACCACGCGGGCAGCAGGATGAGGAGCGGCTGGGCATTGGCCAACACCGCGGCTGTGCCGGTTGCCAGGTCGGCCACGCCAGCGAACATGGCCGCGAATGCGACCGTGACGTTGACCAGTCCCAGCACCACGATCAGCCCCCACGCGCGCCCGCCGGAGGGCATCGGCCGTCGCTGAATGCCCGCCAACGCCACCAGGACCACGCCGGCAACCACAGCGCGCAGTGCTGCGAACCACAACAGTGGTGCATCGCGTAGGCCCAGACGTATGGCGATGAAACAGGCGGCCAACGCCACGGTGATGAAAAGCATCCGGAGAGGCCGGGGCCGCCGCGGCTGCGCGACGGCCCCGGAGGCCAGCCCACCGGTGACCCGTCCCACGGTTGGGGCCAGGCCGGTCACCGCCCCGCCGTCGCGACGGCATCCCGGCTGGGTGCGTCCTTCGCGGTTGGGGTCGCCACGGCGTCGGGCAGGCGCAGGCGCTTGAGCATCAGGGCGTTGACCGCGACGATCAAGGACGATCCGGCCATCGTCAACGCCGCGATCTCGGGGCGCAGAAGCAACCCGAAAGCCGGGTAGAACACCCCGGCCGCGATGGGCAGGGCGATCACGTTGTAGCCGACAGCCCAACCAAGATTCTGTCGCATCTTGCGGACCGTTGCCTTGCCGATGCGCAGGGCGATGGGCACGTCCAACGGGTCCGACCGCATGAGCACGAGATCGGCCGTCGCGACGGCGACGTCCGTGCCAGCGCCGATCGCGATGCCGATGTCTGCCGTGGCCAGGGCGGGGGCGTCGTTGACGCCGTCGCCGACCATCGCGACCCGCTTGCCCGCCCGCTGCAGTTCGGCGACCTTGTCCGCCTTGTCTCCCGGGAGCACCTCGGCGATGACGGTGTCGATTCCCAACTGGTCGGCGATTCGCCGGGCCGTGGCCTCGTTGTCGCCCGTGAGCATGACAACCTCGATGTCGACCTTGTGCAGCGCCACGACGGCCGCGGCCGCCGTCTCCCGCGCCGCATCCGCCAGGGCAATGACCCCCACAGCGCGCCCGTCGACCGCGGCCAGGACGGCCGTGCGGCCCGCGGCTGCCAGTTCGTCGCGGCTCGCCGCGAGCGTGCCGAGATCGACGTTCTCCTTCGCCATCAGGCGAACGTTACCCACCAGCACGCGGCGCCCGTCGACGGTCGCCGTTGCGCCGTGCCCGGGCACGTTGAGGAACTCGCTCACCTTCAGCGTGGGTAGACCGCGCGTGGCTGCGTGCTGGTCGATGGCCCGCGCCAGGGGGTGCTCGGACTCCCGCTCGACGGCCGCCACCAACGCCAACATCTCCTCCTCGGCCATGTCGGCCACGACGACGTCGGTCACCTCCGGCTCGCCCTTGGTCAAGGTCCCTGTCTTGTCCATCACGACTGTGTCGATGTGCGCCGACACCTCCAGCGCCGTGGCGTTCTTGAACAACACGCCGCGTTGTGCGCCCAGCCCGGTCCCCACCATGACTGCCGTGGGCGTGGCCAGCCCCAAGGCGTCCGGGCAGGTGATCACCACCACCGTGATGGCGAACAGGATGGCCAACTGCACGGGCTCACCGAGCACGAGCCACCAGACCAAGAAGGTTGCCGTGCCGCCGATCAGGGCGACAAAGACCAGCCAGAAGGCCGCCTTGTCGGCCAGGCGCTGGCCTGGCGCTTTGGAGTTCTGCGCCTCCTGAACCATCTTCACGATCTGCGCGAGTGCGGTGTCCGCGCCCACCTTCGTGGCCCGGGCCCGCAGGGTGCCGGTGGTGTTGATCGAGGCGCCAATCAGTTCGGAGCCGGGAAGCTTCTCCACCGGCATCGACTCCCCGGTGACCATCGACTCGTCGACCTCGGACTCTCCCTCCTCAACCACCGCATCGACGGGGATCTTCGACCCCGGACGGATTAGAAGCAGGTCACCGACCACCACCTCGGAGGTGGGAACCTCCACGGGCGTCCCGTCGCGAATCACCATCGCCTGGGACGGAGCCAGCTCGAGCAAGGTTCTGATCGCGTCGTTGGCCCCGCCACGGGCCCGCATCTCGAACCAGTGCCCGAGCAGCACGAACGCGGTCAACACGGATGCGGCCTCGTAGAAGACCTCGCCGCCTCCGGTCAGGGTGACGATGAGACTGTACAGCCACCCCGAACCCACCGCGACGGCCACCAGCACCATCATGTCCAGTGTCTTGGCTCGCAGCGCGCGGTAGGCGCCGTCGAAGAAAATCCACCCCGAGTAGAACACCACCGGCAGGGACAGGATCAGGGTGAAGACGTCGTCGCGTAGCCCAAAGACCGAAGGAAGGTCTTCGAAACCCAGCACGTCGCGACCGATCGGTGACCACAGGGAGATCGGCACGGCGAGAATCACGGCGACCAGGAACCGATTGCGCATGTCGCGAACCATGTCCGCCATGGACGCGCCGCCGTGGTGCCCACCGTGACCCATCACCGACTGTGCGGAATGGTCGGCGCCCTCCTCGTCCTCGTGCCC
>JASBTB010000096.1 GCA_030148645.1 Demequina sp.
TCATACGACTCGTCGTATGCCTACCCCGACGCCCAGGTGGTGGAGGTCAATGGCACCCGCGGAAGACTGCTCGTCGAGGACACCGTGAAGCGACTGACGGTGTCGCGGGCAGGGCAGGAGACGAGGCGGGTGTGGGAGCCCGGGTATTTCAACGACGAGGCGCGCACGTTCGAATACACCTTCGATCGGCACATGGACGCGTTGTTGGCGGCGTTTCGCGCGGGGCTGGAGCCACCGGTCCACGCACGCCAGGGCCGCCGTGCCCTTGAGTTGGCCAGGGGCATCATCCGGTCCTTTGAGGAGGGTGTGCGCGTCCCGGTCTAGTGAGGCAAGCGGCGCCGGGGGAGCCTACTCACCGTCGATCATGTGCGTCCACATGCGCGGGAAGTCGGGCATGGTCTTGGCGGTGGCGCCCACATTCTTGACACCGATACCGGGCACGACAAGGCCGACGATGGCTGCGAACGTCGCCATGCGGTGGTCGTGATAGGTCTCGAGGTCGGCACCGGAGAGCCCCCGGGAGGCGGCGTCGGGCGCGGGGGCCCCGCCAAAGTTGAGCGACTCCTGGCCTGCGTCGCACGAGCCGCCCATGCGACGTATCTCGGTTGCCAACGCGGCAAGGCGGTCCGTTTCGTGACCGCGTAGATGCCCGATGCCGGTCAGCACCGACGGACCGCTCGCGATCGCGCACAGCGCCGCGATCGTCGGGGTGATCTCTCCGGCCCGGGAAAGGTCGGCAGTGATCCCGCGCACCTGGCCGGTACCCGTGACCGTCATGACGTCGCCGTCGAGTAGGCACCGTCCGCCCATCCGTTCGAGAAGTTCGGGATACAGTGCGCCGGGCTGCGTTGTGGTGGCGGGCCAGCCGGGAATCCGCACGGTTCCGCCCGCCGCCAACGCCGCCGCCATGAACGGCCCGGCATTGGACAGGTCCGGTTCCACGCGAATCTCGTCGACGTGGGGGGCGCCGGGGTGCACCACCCAGGTGCGCGCATCCGGCTGGTCCACGCGCACGCCAGTCGAGCGGAGCGCTTCGCACGTCATGTCGATGTGCGGCAGGCTCGGTAGGGCTTCACCGACGTGTGTGACGGTAAGGCCGCCGGGTAGGCGTGGGGCCACCAGCAGCAGGGCCGTGACGAATTGGGACGATGCCGACGCGTCGATCTCCACGGCGCTGGGTACCGTGGTGGGCGGGGTCACCGCGAAGGGCAAGGTGCCGCGTCCGCCATCGTCCACGGCGGCGCCCAAGGCGCGTAGCGCGTCGATCAGTGCGGCCATGGGCCGCACGCGCGCACCCGGGTCGCCGTCGAAGGTCACGGGCCGGAGGTCTCCCGCAAGGCCCGCCAACAGCGCCAGGGGCGGGACAAAGCGCATCACGGTTCCGGCGAGCCCGCAGTCGATGTGCACTCCACCGCGCACCGGCGCAGGGGTGATCGTCCAGGCGTTGCGGCCCACCTGGACGGAGATGCCCACCGAGCGCAGCGCCTCGATCATGAGTGCCGAGTCGCGCGACACCAGCCCGCCGCGCATCGTCACGGGGGCATCGGCAAGGGCGCCGAGCACCAGATAGCGGTTGGTGAGCGACTTGGAGCCGGGAAGGTCGACCGTGGCGTCCAGGGGTGCGTCGCCGTGTCGCACCGAATGCCTGGGGGCGTACCACACGTCGTCGTGGGGCGCCCCGGCACGGAGCGGACCGCTCACGTGCGCTTGCGTTCGGCCTTGGCCCTCTCGGCGGCCTTGTTCGCCTTGGCCTTCGCCTTGGCCTTGTGCGCGGCCTTGCGCTTGACGTGGCCAGCGCTGTGGCCCACCGTGGCGGCCAGCATCGCCCCACCGAGCAACGACAGGTTCTTCATGAACTGATCGAACGCCGCGTCGCGTTCCTCGCCTTCGGGCAGGCGCCAGAATGGGGCACCTGCGGCCACCGTGACCGCCGCAAGGCCACTCAACGCCACTCCCGCGGTACGGGGGCTCCTCGACATCGCCAGCACGGCCGCGGTGGCGGCGGTGGCGGTGGCGTGGACTCTTACGAGGGTCTCCACCGGCACCTGGACGCCCATGTCCTTCAACAGGGGCCCCACCACGGGTTCCGCCGCGGCCGCGGGCGCGCCAGGTTCTAGGGCATCGCGAATACCCCCGTAGATGAACCACGAGGCCAACAAGGGACGGGCTAGTGAACGCATCATGCCTCCCAGCCTACCCGTGGACACGCCAACGCACATGGCGGGGAATGGGCGCGCGTCATCTCGCGTTCTGACGGGCATGACACTGGTTGCCGTCAGGACAACATCGCGAAGGTTGGCAGGCCCGCGCGGGCGGGCTATTCCCGGGTGGCGTCGGCGACCGGTAGGCTCAGCCGCGATGACCACCAACACCGATGGTTTCACCTTTGAAACCGAAGCGCTGTCTTACATGGACCAGTTGTACGCCGCCGCGCTCAGAATGACCCGCAACCCCGCCGATGCCGAGGACCTGGTCCAAGAGACGTTCGCCAAGGCGTTCGCGGCCGAAGACAAGTTCACCCCGGGCACCAACCTCAAGGCGTGGCTGTATCGCATCCAGACCAACGCGTTCATCAACACGTATCGCAAAAAGCAACGCGAACCCAAGCGCACCGACGCGGATGCCGTCGAGGACTGGCAGTTGGCGGCCGCCGCGACACACCAGTCGTCCGGGCTCGCATCGGCCGAACAGGTCGCGCTGGACGGCATCGGCGACGACGACGTGCGCAACGCGCTGTCCGAACTGTCCGACGACTTCCGGATGGCGGTGTACCTGAGTGACGTCGAAGGCTTCGCCTACAAGGAAATCGCCGAGATCATGGACACGCCCGTGGGCACCGTCATGTCTCGGCTGCACCGGGGGCGCCGCATGCTCCGCGAAAAACTGCGGGACTATGCGGCGGAGCGGGGCATTTACGACCACAAGGCGGGGTCGTAGTGCCATGGCAGATCAGATGACGGCGACGGCGCGACGCGACGCCGAGGGTGCGTCGGCTGAGGAGGTGGCCCGTGCCTAAGCGGCAATGCCAAGAGGCCTTGGACAAACTGTTCGAGTACATCGACGGTGAGTTGACCGACGAGGAGTTGTTGCGCATCGGCGCGCACCTCAGGGACTGCCCTCCGTGCGAGGCCGAGCACCGGATCAACGAGAGGATCCGGCTACTGGTGTCGCAGGCGCACGGCGACAAGGCGCCGCACCAGTTGCGGGAGCGGGTGCTCAGCACCATCCAGATGGCTCGCGAGGAGAGTCGCTAGTACGACTCGTGTGGTCGCGCTCAGGGGCGAGAACCACGAACAAGGCCCGCGTCGATCGACGCGGGCCTTGTTGCCTCAGGGCCGGACGGCCCGCACGAATCAGGCGTTGGGACGCTTGCCGTGGTTGGCGCCGGACTTGGCGCGCGTCTTGCGCTTGCGACCGCGCTTGCTCATGGTGACTCCTTGGGTTCGTTCGGGCGACCCTCCATCATTCCACATCGTGGGGCACCGCGCGTCGCGGGCGACGGGCACCGCATGTGGCGGTGCCGCCGCGAAGTCCCCGTCGGCCCTCTCAAGTCATGGCGCCGCGATGCCGATGGAACAACCGTGAACGACCAGCCCGTTTCCGTCATTCCCCTCCTGCACGCACTCGCGTCCACGGGGGGATCCGATCTGCACTGCAAGGTCGGGTCGGCGCCGCGCATTCGTGTGGATGGCCGTCTGCGCAAGTTGCAGGTGCCGCCACTGAAGCCGGAGGACACCCGCAACATGGTGGCCCAGGTGCTGCCAGAGGACCTTGTGGCGCAGTTCCGCGACATCCACGAGGCGGACTTCGCGTTCTCCCTGTCCGGCGTGGGACGCTTCCGCGTCAACACCTATGTGGCGCGCGGAACCGACTGCCTGGTGTTTCGCCGGGTGGCGGTGGGCGCCCAACCGATGGATGAGTTGGGCATCCCGGCCGTGGTCTCCGACCTCGCGCTGGAGCCGCGCGGCCTGGTGCTGGTTACGGGCCCCACGGGATCGGGCAAGACCACCACCCTTGCGTCGATGGTCGACCTCATCAACACGTACCGCGAGGTCAACATCATCACCATCGAGGACCCCATTGAGGTGCTGCACTCCGACAAGAAGGCGATCATCAGCCAGCGCGAGGTGCGCTCGGACACCCTGGACTTCATGAACGCCCTGCGCGGAGCGATGCGTCAGGATCCCGACGTGATCCTCGTGGGTGAGATGCGGGACATCGAGACGGTGCGGGCCGCGCTGTCCGCGGCAGAGACCGGTCACCTGGTGTTGGCCACTTTGCACACCGTGGATGCGCAAGACACCGTCAACCGTATCGTCGACTTCTTCACCCCGCACGAGCAGGGCCAGGTGCGTGCGACGCTGTCCCAGACGTTACGCGGCATCATCTCGCAACGCCTGGTGCGGCGCTCGGATGGAACTGGCCGTGCGCTCGTGGCCGAAGTGATGATCAACAACGGGCGCATCGCCGAGGCGATCGTCGATCCCGCGGAGCAGCCGCCCATCGTGGACCTGATCTCCGAGGGCGAGTACTACAGGATGCAGACCTTCGACCAGCACCTTTTCCGGTTGGTCACGGCCGGCGACGTGACGTACGACGACGCGCTCGCGATCGCGTCTCGCCCGCACGACTTCACGGTGACGCTACGCAGTTCGGGCCTTTCGGTCTAGCCCCCGGAGCGCCCTGACCCGACGGCCACGGGCTTCGCCCGGGAAGCCGACGTCTGGCCCCCCTATTCGGTAGGCAGGCGGTAGTATGCAGGTAAGACCAAAGTACGACTAGGGTGGCATCATGGGCATGAAACTCAGTATCAGCCTGACCGACAGCGACGTTGCCCTCATTGACCAGATCGCCACCGACGCGGGCCTCCCGTCCCGCTCGGCGGTGGTCCAGCACGCACTGGCGAGGCTGCGTGCCCAGGACTTGCATGGCGACTATGCCGATGCGTGGGAGGAATTCACCGACGGTGGCGACGCTGGTCGGTGGGAGGCCTCGGCCCGATGAGGCGCGGACAGGTGCGTTGGGTCGCCCTGGACGGCGACGCCGATGCCCGCTCTCGCGCTCAACGGCCCGCCATCGTCGTGTCCAACGACGGCGCCAATGCGGCCGCAGCACGGCGCAGTTCCGGCTCCGTCACCGTGGTGCCGCTCACCACGTCCGACGCGCCAGCCAAGCCTTTTCAGGTGGCGTTGCCTGCGGGCACGGGAGGCCTGCCCAGGGCCGCCAAAGCGCTGGCGGAGCAGGTGCGGACCGTCGCGGCGTCGCGCATCGGCCCCAGCATCGGCATGCTGCCGCTCGACTACGTACGCAGGGTCGACGACGCCCTGCGACTTCACCTGGGGCTCTAGCGCCAGCTACTCGACCGCCGACTGCTCGACGCCCAGCCAGTCATGCCAGGCGGAGTGCAACACGAGCCACGCCATCAACCCGTATCCGGCCTGGTGGGGAAGGTTTTCGTCGCCAGTTGCCATGTCCGACAACCATTGCTCGTGGCGCGCGAGCGGCCCGAACATGTCGGTATAGGGCACGCCCCTGCGTGCGGCGGATTCCTCGCACAATGCGGACAGTTCCGCGATCGCCTGCTGGTCGTGTGCGCGGCCCGGAGGCGGGCCAGCGAGCATCGTCCGGAAACCAAGGGCCTTGGCGCGGTCGAGGGCGTTCGCAATATTGAGGCGGGTCATGGTGGGAGACACCCCGCGATGGACGTCATTGCGGCCGATCGCGAACAGCACGGCGTGTGGCGCCGAACCAGGAACGGGTTCGCCGAGGCGCCTCAACGCCTCGTCGTCCCAGCGTGCAGTCATCTCTCCCGTCGTCTCCCCAGGCACAGCCAGGGTGTGGAACCGCAACTCGGGAGCCAGTGGCAGGGTACGTGCAGCCACGCGCCCCGTCCATCCCAGCGCCTTGGGGTCTCCGTGACCCGCCGTGAGTTCGTCGCCGACGAAGAAGACGTGTGTCACCTGTCGAATGCCCTCGCCACGAGGTCAGCCTGCTCCTCATGGTGGCGTGAAGCAAGTCCCGACGCCGGCGAGGCGGCAGCCGGCCTCGACACCACCGCAATGGAGCGGCCCACGATCTGCGGCAAGGACAGCGAGATCTTGGCCCATGCCCCCTGGTTCAACGGCTCCTCTTGGACCCACATGAACTCGGCGCCGTCGAACGGCGCGAGGGCCGCTCGAAGCGAGTCGTGACTTAGCGGATACAGCTGTTCGAAGCGCACAATCGCCGTGGTGGTGTCGCCGGATTTCCCGCGCTGCGCCAGGAGGTCGTAGTACACCTTGCCAGCGCACATGAGCACACGCGTCACGTGCGAGCCGTCAACGGCATCGTCCCCGATGATTTCCCGGAACGTGCCCTGGGTGAAGTCCGAAACGTCGCTCGCTGCCGCCTTGAGACGCAGCATCGATTTGGGCGTGAACACCACAAGCGGTTTGCGAGGACGGTTGTATGCCTGGCGGCGCAACAGATGGAAGTACGACGCGGGCGTGGACGGCATGGCGATCACGAGGTTCTCCTCGGCTGCCATCTGCATGAAGCGTTCGACCCGCGCCGACGAGTGGTCGGGGCCTTGGCCCTCGAAGCCGTGGGGAAGCAGCATCACCACCGACGACGACTGCGCCCACTTCTGTTCGGCAGACGAGATGAACTCGTCGATGATGGTCTGAGCGCCGTTGACGAAGTCGCCGAACTGGGCCTCCCAGAGCACCAGCGCATCCGGGCGCTCCACGGAATAGCCGTATTCGAAGCCCAGACAGCCGTATTCGCTCAGGTGAGAGTCGTAGATGTTGAGACGCGCCTGATCGGACGCCAGGTACATCAGCGGCGTCCATTCGGCGCCCGTCGAACGGTCGTGGAACACGGCGTGGCGTTGCACGAACGTGCCGCGCCTGGCGTCCTGGCCCGCCATACGTACCGGAACTCCCTCTTGAAGGAGCGAGCCGAACGCCAGCAACTCCCCATAGCCCCAGTCGATTCCCCCTTCGCGGCTCATGGTCTCACGTCGTTCCAACAGTTTCCCGAGTTTGGGGTGCACGGAGAAACCCTCGGGAGGTCGCGTGTGGGCGCGGCCGATACGCTCGATCTGACGGGCCGACACGGACGTTTGCCAACCCACCATCACTCCCGCATCGGAGGATTGCGAGGAGGGCAGTTCGAGGCCCGCCACGGCCTCTGTTTGAGACCCGGAGAAACCCTCCCTCGTCTCGAGAAAGACCCGTTCGAGTTGCGACAGATAGTCTTGCGACATCTGGTCGGCCTCTTCCTCGGTGATGTCGCCCCTGCGGATGAGCGCCTCGGTGTACAGGTGGCGCACCGAGCGCTTGGCCTCGATCAGGTCGTACATGCGCGGCTGCGTCATCGAGGGGTCATCCCCCTCATTGTGGCCGCGACGGCGGTAGCAGACCATGTCGACAATCACGTCGCGACCAAAGGCCTCCCGGTAGTCGAATGCGTGTCGGGCGGCGCGGACGCACGCCTCCGGGTCGTCGCCGTTGACGTGGAAGACCGGGATTTGGAAGCCCTTGGCGATGTCGGTGCAGTACCGCGTGGAGCGGCTGTCCTGCGGGCCTGTGGTGAAGCCCACCTGGTTGTTGATGATGACGTGTACGGTGCCCCCGGTCTTGTACCCGCGCAACTGCGCCATGTTGAGCGTCTCCTGGACGATCCCCTGGCCAGCAAACGCGGCATCGCCGTGAACGAGCACCGGCAGGATCGGGTAGCCGTCGGTGGCCGGATCCGCGCCCAAGGCGTCGAGTTTGGCGCGCACGATGCCCTCGAGCACCGGGTTGACGGCCTCCAGGTGCGAGGGGTTGGCGGCGAGATACACCTGGGTGGTTTCGCCAGTGTCCGCCGTGAACACGCCCTCGGTGCCCAGGTGGTACTTGACGTCGCCGGAGCCCTGGGTCGATCCGGGAACGGCGGTGCCGTCGAACTCGGAAAAGATCTGGCTGTACGACTTGCCGGCCAGGTTCGCCAACACGTTGAGGCGACCGCGGTGGGCCATCCCGATGCACACCTCGTGGATACCGGAACGCGCAGCGGAGGACAGCACTGCGTCGAGCAACGGAATCAGACTCTCGCCGCCTTCGAGCGAGAACCGTTTCTGACCCACGTATTTGGTCTGCAGGAAGGCCTCGAAGGCCTCAGCCGCGTTGAGACGACCCAGGATCCTGAGGTGTTCCTCGCGGCTGGGCTTGGTGTAGCCGTGCTCAAGACGCTCTTGGAACCAGGCGCGTTGAGCGCGGTCGGCGATATGCATGTATTCGACACCCACGGTGCGGCAGTAGGCATCGCGCAACCGGCCCAACACGTCGCGCATCTTCCACCGCTGTTTGCCCGCGAACCCCCCCGTCGCATACACCCTGTCCAGGTCCCACAACGTCAGTCCATGTGTTTGCACGTCAAGATCGGGGTGACGGCGTGCCCGCGAACTCAGCGGGTCGACGTCAGCCATGAGGTGGCCACGCGAGCGGTAGGCGTGGACGAGTTCGGCGATACGCGCGGGCTTGGCCTGCTCGGTGTCCTCGTCGGCGGTGGCATCGGCGACCCAACGCACGGGCTCGTAGGGCACGCGCAACGCGACGAATACACGGTCGTAGAAGCCGTCCAGCCCCAGCAGTTTCTTGTGGACCAGCCCGAGAAACTCACCGGACTGCGCGCCTTGGATGACCCGGTGGTCGTACGTGGAGGTCAGCGTGAGCACCTTGGACACGCCGAGACGGGCGAGAGTTTCGGAGGAGGCACCCTGGTATTCGGCGGGGTAGTCCATCGCACCCACGCCGATGATGGCCCCCTGACCTTGCATCAGTCTGGGGACCGAATGGACGGTGCCGATGGTGCCGGGATTGGTCAGGCTAATGGTGGTTCCCTGGAAATCGGAGGCCTGCAGCGTGCCCGCACGGGCGTGACGCACCACGTTCTCGTATGCGTCCCAAAACTGGGCGAAGTCCAAGGTGTCGGCGCCCTTGATGTTCGGCACCAGCAAGTGGCGTTGACCGTCCGGTTTGGTCAGGTCGATCGCGAGCCCCAGGTTCACGGCGCTTGGCGTCGCCATCGCGGGCTTGTCGTCCTCGGTGGTGTACCAGACGTTCATCGACGGGTATTCGGCAAGCGCCTCCACGATCGCGTATCCGATCAGGTGGGTGAAACTGACCTTGCCGCCACGTGTGCGCGCCAAGTGGTTGTTCATCACCACCCGGTTGTCCATCAGCAGTTTGGCCGGGATGGTGCGCACGCTGGTTGCTGTGGGCACCTTCAGCGAGGACTCCATGTTGCTGACCACGCGCGCGGCGGCCCCACGCAACCGTTCGATGCCCTGATGGACGTCGCTATGCAGCAACGCTGGATGGTCGAGGTGTTGCAGGTACGCGGCGCTCGGCGCCACGGCGGTGGCAATCGGTTGAGTGGGGAGGAGTTCGTGTTGGACGTCGGCGACCGGGACGGGGTCGACGGGTGTGGGCGTGGCGGCGGGTGTGGGCGTGGCGGCTGGTGTGGGCGTGGCGGCCGTGCGTGAAGTCGCCGGGCGTGGCGATGTCGTAGCTGGTGGCGGTGGCGGCGGAGGAGGAGGCGTCGGCGTGTCGGACGCGCGCTGCGTGGGCGCCGGGGACGCAGGCGCGGGTGCAGTGATGCGCTCCTCGCTCACCGCATCGGCGCGGCTGGAACCGCCCAAGACGAGGGACACGACGGAGGGGGCGCCGTCGATGCGTGCCACCGATTGGCGTTCACTCGACCGGGAATTGCTGGGGGACACCGAGCCTCTCACTTTCTGACTTCGTGCGGTGAAATCAGGCATCATTCGACATCATCAACCCTAAACGACCGTGGACGTCGCATCGTCGCCGACTTTGGGCAAATCGTTACATGCCGACGGCGTGCCCGGCGCCACCGTGGGCAACCCGGCCACCCGCATCGTCGCCAGTGGCGGTCAGTTATGCTGGTGCGACTATGGAGGGCGAAAGGCGCACCTACCCGTGACGGCGTGGCTATTGGTGGCGCTCGGCGTGGGCCTGACGATCGGGACGGCGCTGTTTGTGGCCGCCGAATTCTCGTTTGTTGCCCTGGATCCTTCGCAGATCGATGGCGATTCCAAAGCCACGCGTCGAGTCAGGCGGGCCCTGAGATCCCTGTCCACCCAGTTGTCGGGCGCCCAGGTGGGAATCACCCTGACCACCGTGCTGCTGGGCTACACCACCCAACCGGCGTTGACGCAACTGCTTGAGGCGCCCCTCGCGGCCACGCCGTGGGTAGGGGCCGCCTCGGTCACCGTCGCCACCGTCGTAGCGCTCATCGTCGTCAACGGGTTCTCCATGATCGTGGGCGAACTGGTGCCCAAGAACGCCGCCATCGCCCGCCCGCTGGCGACGGCGGCGGCAGTCGCACCGTTCATGCTGACCTTCACGGTGGTCTTGCGTCCGCTCATCGCCACCCTCAACGGTGCCGCCAACGCGGTGGTGCGCGGGCTCGGCATGGAACCGCGAGAGGAGCTCGCGGGAGGTCGCTCGCGCCAGGAACTCGCGGCACTCGTCAGGCGGTCCGCCGAGGTGGGCACCCTCGCGCCGTCCACGGCGCTCCTGTTGACCAATACTTTGGACCTGGACGACCTCGCGGCGGACGATGTGATGACCGATCGCACACGACTGCACACGGTTGCCCTGACCGCAACCGCGGCCGACGTGTTGGCGCTCGCGCGCGGCACTGGCCACTCCCGGTTTCCCGTGATTCGCGACGGGGTGGACGACGTGGCTGGACTGGTGCATGTGCGCCAGGCGATCGCGATTCCAGCACACGAGCGCGATAGCACGGTGGTGAGCGGCCTGATGGTGGAGGCGCCACGGGTACCCGAGACGATGGCGCTGCGACCCCTGCTGGGCGAACTGAAAGACCTGGGGATGCAGTGTGCGCTCGTGGTCGACGAGTACGGAGGCACGGCGGGGTTCGTCACCCTTGAGGACGTCGTCGAGGAGTTGGTGGGCGAGGTGGCCGACGAGCACGACTCGCGCCGCGCCCAGGTGTTCCGGGCCGCCGGGGGTGCGTGGGTGCTGCCTGCGGTGTTGAGACCGGACGAGGTCGGCGAACTTACGGGCATCGACCTGCCGAGCTCTCACGTCTACGAGACCGTCGGCGGGCTCGTGATGGCGACTCTCGGCCGCTTGCCCGTGGTGGGCGACTACGTCGAGGTGGGCGACGTGCTCGTCACCGTGGAACGTATGGATGGCCGCCGCGTCGACAGGGTAAGGGCACTCGTGATGCCTGGGGCGGGCGCGTCGTGAACGTCGGACTCGCGTTGGCGGTCGCCGGGCTGCTGGCCGCCAATGCGTTCTTCGTGGGTGCCGAGTTCGCCATCATCTCCGCACGCCGCAGTTCGATACAGCCGCGCGCGGAGCAAGGTTCGCGAGCCGCAACCACGGTGCTGTGGGCCATGGAGAACGTGTCGCTCATGCTCGCGACGGCGCAACTCGGCATCACGATCAGTTCAGTGTCGCTCGGCGTGGTCGCCGAACCGGCCATCGCGCATGTGATCGAGGGCTGGCTCGAGGGAACGTTGAGTCCGACGGCGGTGAAGGCGGTGGCGATCACGATCGCGCTGCTCATCATCGTGGGGCTACACGTGGTGTTCGGGGAAATGATCCCCAAGAACGCCGCCGTGTCGAGCCCCGACCGCGTGGCCTTGCTGTTGGGGCCCCCGCTCGTGTGGATCGCGCGCATCTCGAAGCCGCTCATCGGGAGCCTCAATGCCGTCGCCAACGGGATCTTGCGCCTGGCCCACATCGAACCTCGCGACGAGGTGACGTCGGCGTTCACTGCTGACGAGGTTCACATGATCGTCGCGCGTTCAAGTGAGGAGGGCACCCTTGCCGATGCCGAGGGACTCCTGACCGGCGCCATCGAATTCTCCGATCACACCGCCCGAGACGTGATGATCCCTCTCGACGACGTCGTCTACGCCGCCAAGGGAGCATCGGCCGAAGACCTTGAGCACTTGGCCGTGTCCACGAGTTTCTCTCGCTTTCCGGTGCGTGACGCCGACGGCGCCGTGGTCGGCTACTTCCACATCAAGGACGCCCTGCAGGTGCGGCCCGGTGAGCGTGAGGAGCCGCTCGCCGATTGGCGGGTGAGAGATATCGCTTCGGTGCCACCGGACGCCGAGGTGGAAGCGGTGATGGCCCTCATGAGGTCGTCGGGCGCGCATGTCGCGCTCGTGAACGGAGGGGATGGTCCGGAGGGTCTCGTCTTCTTGGAAGACATCATCGAGGAGTTGGTGGGTGAGGTGCGCGACATGATCGCCCGCTCTCAGATCACGTAGGGCGAGCAGATTTGTAGGAACCGTGCAAGACAGCGAATCGTTGTGGCCATATCGGTAACGAAATGGTTACACTGTCCTGGTGCCACCTTCCTTGGGGGTGGATCGGGAATTGGGGTACAAGACACGTCGGAGGATGCTTGTGAGCGCCGGTGGAGCATGGTCAGATGATGTCGGCGACCTCGATTCGGGTTCGCCAGGCTCCCCGCTCCAGGCGACCAGCCCCGCAGATTCCGCAGCGACGGAGGCCTTGCCCGTCCCCACGTATCGCCCCCTAGCCGAACCGCGTTCTCCGCGCGCGTCCACCCGGTTTTCGCGGCGCATTCGCCGACTTACCGAGACGCATGAGATTCGTATCCGGACCACCCACCGACGCCGCAAGATTCTGGCCCGCGGTGGCGTGCTGGCAGGTTTTGGGCTCGCCATGGTGGTGTACCCGGTCATGGGCAACGTGGTCGACTACCGCTCCGGCGTGGAGACCGTGCCCGGCGTGGTGCGCGGCGAGACGCCCACCACCGGCTACGCCCTGCTCGGAGGGGGCCCGGCTCTGGTGCCCACCGTCATCGACCTGCCTTCCATCGCGGATCAGACGCAGGCGCTGGCCGTCGCAAGCGAGAAGTTCAGTACCAGCACCCGACTGCCGGACTGCAACCTGCCCGGTGAGTTCACTGGGGAGAACGGACGGTTGGGCGCGGACCAGTTGTGCGGACTGTGGAGCGGCACATCCTTGCGAGCCGATGCCGCGATCGCCTTCGCGGAACTCAACGCCCAGTTCAAGGCAAAGTTCGGGCGCAATCTCTGTGTCTATGAGGGCTACCGCTCGTATGAGGGACAAGTCCAGACGCGGGCCACGCGCGGCTACATGGCCGCGACACCGGGAACATCGATGCACGGCTACGGTCTTGCGATGGACTTGTGTGCCAGCGACGCCGCTGGAGCGCCCAAGGCGTGGCTCGATGCCAATGCCGGGGCGTTCAACTTTGCCTTGCCCGGCTGGGCGTATTACAGCAAGGTCGAGCCTTGGCACTGGGAGTACATTCCAGGTGTCGACGCCATCGGTGGCTACGGAGACAACTACTGGGTAGCCGGTTCTGGGGTTTCTGGCGGTAGTTACTCCGGAAGTTCGGGGACTACCACGGCGCCAGCCGATACCGCCCCGGCCGC
>JASBTB010000098.1 GCA_030148645.1 Demequina sp.
GATGAGCGTCGTCGCGGCGAGGTGATTCGCTATGTGACGGAAAAGTACGGCGAGGACAAGGTCGCCCAGATCGTCACGTACGGCACCATCAAGGCCAAGCAGGCGCTCAAGGACTCGGCGCGCGTGCTGGGCAAGCCGTACGCCTTGGGTGAGCTGCTCACCAAGGCGTACCCGGACCCGCAGCAGGGGCGCGACCTGTCGCTTTCCGCCGTGTTCGACGAGAAGAACGAGCGGTACAACGAGGGTGGCGACTTCCGCGCGGCCGTCGAGGCCAACCCCGAGGCCCGCGAAGTGGTCGATATGGCGCTCGGGCTTGAGGGTCTCAAGCGTCAGTGGGGGGTCCACGCGGCTGGTGTCATCATGTCGTCCGAACCACTGATCGACATCATCCCCATCATGCGCCGCGAGCAAGACGGCGCGATCATCACCCAGTTCGACTACCCGACGTGTGAGGGCCTCGGGCTGGTCAAGATGGACTTCTTGGGGCTGCGAAACCTGACGATCCTCGACGATGCCTTGGACAACATCGTCGACAACGGCAAGGACCCTCTGATTCTGGAAGACCTGCCGCTCGAGGACCAGGCGGCCTTCGACCTGCTGGGCCGCGGCGACACCTTGGGTGTCTTCCAACTCGACGGCGTGGCCATGCGCTCGCTGCTGCGCCAGATGAAGCCCGACTCGTTCGAGGACATCTCCGCCGTGTTGGCGCTGTACCGGCCAGGACCCATGGGTGCCAACTCCCACACCAAATACGCCGAGCGCAAGAACGCCCGCCAGCAGGTCGACTACATCCATCCGGAGCTCGAGGCACCGCTGCGCGAGGTCCTCGAAGTCACTTACGGGCTGATCGTCTACCAAGAGCAGGTGCAGCGCATCGCGCAGATCGTGGCCGGCTACACGTTGGGCGCCGCAGATCTGTTGCGTCGCGCCATGGGCAAGAAGAAACCCGAGGTGCTTGCCAAAGAGTTCGAGCCCTTCAGCGCGGGGATGAAAGCGAATGGTTTCTCCGAGGACGCCATCAAGACGTTGTGGGACACACTCGTCCCGTTCGCCGATTATGCGTTCAACAAGGCGCACACTGCCGCGTACGGCGTCCTGTCCTTCTGGACCGCGTACCTCAAGGCGCATTACCCCACGGAGTTCATGGCGGCACTACTGACCTCGGTGGGCACCGACAAAGACAAGATGGCGCTCTATCTGGCCGAATGCCGCCGTATGGGAATCACCGTACTTCCGCCGGACGTCAATGACTCCAAGGCAAACTTCTCGGCGGTGGGAAACGATATTCGCTTTGGCCTGACGGCCGTGCGTAACGTGGGCGCTCATGTGGTGGCTGAAATTCGCAAGGCGCGCGAGGTGAAAGGCATCTACGCATCGTTTCCCGACTTCCTGGATAAGGTGCCCGCGTTGGTGTGTAACAAGCGCACCATCGACTCGCTGGTCAAAGCTGGTGCTTTCGATTCCCTGGGCCACACTCGCAAGTCCCTGTCGGTGATTCACGAGCAGGCCGTCGACTCGGTTGTGGGCCTCAAGCGCCAAGAGGCGACGGGACAGTTCGACCTGTTTGGCGAGGACATGGACCTCAGCGGTGGGGTGCGCGTCGAGGTTCCCGACGTACCCGAATGGGACAAGAGGACGCTGCTGAACCTTGAGCGCGAGATGCTGGGGCTGTATGTCTCGGACCACCCGTTGTCGGGACTCGATCATGTGTTGCGCGCCGAGGCGAGTCACCAGATTCTCCACGCGACGCCAGCGCACGGCCTGAGAGACGGGGAGCAGGTGGTCTTCGCTGGCCTGATTACCCGCGTGGATCGGCGCGTCGCGCGCTCCGGCAACGCCTACGCGATCGTGGTGCTCGAGGACATGACCGGCGAGGTCGAGGTGTCGTTCTTCGCCAAGACCTACGAGACGTACGCGCGAGACCTCACCGAGGACGCCGTGGTGACCATCAAGGTGCGCTCGCGCAAGCGGGGCGATGGAGGGTTGCAGTTTTCCGCCATGGAGTTGCGCCTGCCCAACGTCAACGTGGTGGACCACGTGCCCGTGGCGATCAACGTTCCGGCAGGGCGGGTCACGCCGCCGCTGGTCGAGGAGGTCAAGGCCATCCTGCGCTCGCACCCAGGCACGGTCGAGGTGCGCATGGTGCTCACGGGGGGCGAGAAGCCGTTGACCATGCGCCTGGGGGACGAGTTCCGGGTGGCCAAGTCGTCGGCACTCTACGGTGACCTGAAGGCGGCGCTGGGACCCAATTGCCTGGCGGGCTAGCGCTCATTGGGCGCAAGCAACCAGTCCAGGGCCTCGCGAGCTGTCCAGCCGCCAGGATGGATAGCGGCGAGACGCCGGGGCCCGCTGAGGTCGGCTCCGAGCGTGACAAGGGGCTTTTCGACGTAGCCGGTGGCGCGCGTCTGTCCCAGACCGACATTCGCCATCAGGGCGTTGCACAGGCACAGGCGACCGGCGGTCTCGTCGGCCCGGCCGCCCTTGCGAGCGAACGGCCTCTCCGGTTCGGCCGGGCAACGATAGCCTACGGCGCCGTTGTCGCGCACAAAGGGAACGCTGAGGAAGCCCAGGTCGCACAGACGGGGGCGGGCCGCGACCACCTCCGGGTCTGAAAGGGAGTCTGCCAGTTCGGCGACCTTGAAGGGGAAGCCCGTGGGCGAGGCGCGCAGGTCGGTGGTCACCCGCAGTGTTCCGTCCACCGCGGCGGCGACCAGCGTGTCGCGAATGACTGGCTCCAGGTTGGCGTCGCTACTGAGTGCGAAAAGCGTGCCGACCTGAACGCCGACAGCCCCGGCCGCCTGTGCGGCAAGCAGGCCCTCGGGGGTGCCATAGGTGCCCGCAAGCCAAAACGGCAGACCAATCGCGGCGACTTTGTCGAGGTTGGCGTAGTCGCGAGGGCCGAACTGAGGCTCTCCGGACTCGTCGAGGACGACTTTTCCGCGCGGCGGGGCGTTGTGGCCGCCCGCCTGAGGGCCTTCGATCACGAAGCCATCTGGGCGAATTTCCGCATCACGCGCGAGGTACTCTGCCAGGACGTGAGCCGACACGATGGCGATAAACCGCGGCCGCTCAAGTGGCGGCAACGTCACGCCGAGCAGATCGGTGGGGTCGAACGAGACGGAGAAGCGACCCGGCTCGGCTCCGGTCACGTCGACGGGGAACGCCACCGCGCCGTGTCCGGCGAGCTGATGCAGAAGGTGAGGAATCTCCCGAGGCAGGCCAGCCCCCATCAGCACGTAGTCGACGCCAGCGAGCATGGCGCCGTAGGCTGCGGCCGGCGTGGCCATCTGCACCTTTTCGAGGTAGTTGACGCCCACCATGCCGCTGTGGCCCTCCTTGGCGAGCCAGACCTCGGCGAAGTTGCCCAGGATCGCCAACTCTTGGGAGCGACGCGACTGTGTGATCGCGAGTTTCGGCACGGCCGCGTAGGGCTGTGCCTCGCCGCGACCATCGGGAAGGAAGTACCTTTGGAGGGCACGTTCGGCGACGGCTGGCACGGGGAACGCCGCGAGAGCGCGGCGCACGTGACCGCCCCGATCCCCATTCTGGAGCCTGCGCGCGAGCACCATATCGAGGCCGACTCCCGACACGACGCCCAGTTGTCCCGCCTGCGCGACCTGCGAGGCAAGGCGCCACGAAGACACGGCAGCACCCATGCCACCCTGGATGATGCTCGGTAGTGTGCGACCCTCGGCGGGGTCGGCTTGTGGTGATGCTGCGACCTGTGTCGCCATGGGGAGCCTCTCCCGTCGTCCCCATCAGGATAACCTACGCCACCGTAGGTAGATGGGGCGTACGTCCCGTCGCTCTTACGGGGGAGGCCGACACGCTGCGGCGCTGCGACCCCGGCCGACGCCACGGGCAGATCGGTTGGGATCGTGGCGGCGACGCGTTAGCCGAGCGACGCCGCGAAGTCGTACAAGGTGACTCCGTCGACCGTCTGCGAGCCGAAATTCGCGGTTACCCACGCGTCGATCTGAGAAGACGCCCCGTGGTCACCCCCCGGGGCGGACGCCGCCCGTGCCGCCGGGGCCGGAGGTGCTCGCGATGTAGAAGTGGATCTGTCCGTGGGCCACGTATGACTGGAACTGAGCCAGGGTCGGGGAGGGGTCCCCGCCGTTGAACCCGCCGATCGGCATGACCGACTCCTCCGTGGGCAACTGGTAACTCGCGGCGTTCTCGGCGCCCGTGGTGGCGGCGATCCACGTATACGCGTCCGCGTCTGCGGTGAGGATTTCGAGGAGTGAGTCGCTCACGGTCGCGGCGCCGGGGCTCGCTTGTCCACCGGGCAGTTGGCCACCCGAGGCCTGTCCACCGGGAAACTGTCCACCCGGGAGCGGCCCCCAGCGGCGGCCCCGGATGGCCGTGCTCCCGCCGCATCGGCACCGTCGGCCACGCCATCGGCACCGTCGGCCACGCCAGCGGGCCCGTCGAGACCTGCGGGTGCGCGCGACTCGCTCCCCTCCACGATGGGCCCGGTGGTGACGGCTCCGCCGCTGTGCGGCGTGACCACGGTCTGAATGGTCCACGCGGTGGGTCCGGCGAGCGCCGCTACCAGGGCGAGGCCCACCGATGCGCGGAGCATCGTCGTCCCGAAGCGGCGACCCAGCAGCAGGCCGGTCGCGGCGGCGAGGCCCACAACGAGGAGCGTCCAGCGCAACCACGGGTTCCATTCCGGCGACCTGGCCAGCACGATGAACGCCCACGCGGTCGTGACGACTGAGACCGCCGCGAGCACCGGCAGCGCCCACCGTTCGTTCCTGCGGGTCCACACCAGCCAGGTGCCGATGCCGACCAACGCACCGATCGCGGGGGCCAGAGCGAGCGTGTAGTACTGGTAGAAGATTCCTTCCATCAAGGAAAACGTCAACGCGGTCACCACCATAGTCGTGCCCCACAGGAGTAGCGCGGCGCGGCGTAGACCGGTGCGTGAGCCGCGTCCCACGACCCACAGGCCCACGAGGCCGAGCATGACCGCAGCGGGGATGAGCCATGAGATGTGGCCGCCCAGGTCGCCGTCGAACATTCTGGACAGGCCAACGCTGTGTCCAAACGAGCTCCTGCCACCTCCGCCCGCGCCTGCTCCACCGCCGGTCGAGTTGCCAAAGATGCGGCCCAGGCCGTTGTAGCCAAACGTCAGGTTGAGGAACGAGTTGTCGGTGGAGCCGTCGATATAGGGACGGTGGGCGGTAGGGGTGAGTTCTACGAGCGCCACCTACCAGCCCGCCGAGACCACCATGGCGGCGACGGCGATGAGCCCGTCACGGAGCCGACGACCCAGCGACACCGGAGCCGCCACCAGATAGACGGCGGCGATCCCGGGAAGCACCAGGAAGGCCTGTAGCTGTTTGGTGAGGAAGCCGAGGCCGACCAGCACTCCTGCGAGCACGATCCACCGGGTGCGCCCGTCCTCGATGGCGCGCAGTGGAACTGAAGCGGTCCGCGGTGATCGTGGTGGGCGGGGCCGTGGGAACGTCAAGCTGGTTCTGGACGGCCACGGCGGAGGCAAGCGGAGCATCGGTGCCGACGGTGTCGGGCGGGGGAGTCGTGGTCATCGTGGCATTCCTTCGTGGTGGGGGTGTGCGGCGCGGGTGCCGGTGGATGATGCCGTGGCGCGCGGGCGGAAGACCCAGTGCCGCAAGAGAACGAAGCGCACGACGGTTGCGGCCAGGTTGGCAGCCTCCAGAGCGGACAACTCCGCGACGCGGGGCGCTGAGCCAGCGATCGCCGCGAGCGATGCGAGCGCGCCCGCCGTGAGAGCCCACCCGACGACGAAGACGACGAGCCACTGGCCCTGGTGGCGCACCAAATGGGCCTTTCCGCGGTACCCGAAGGTGAGATGCCGGTTGGCGGCGGTGTTGCCGATCGCGGTGAGCAGGAGAGCGGTGAAGTTTGCGGCCTGTGCACCGAGCGGGTCGCGCAACAGGAGGAACAACAGTGCGAACGCCACGGTGGAGGCGATCCCCACCACGGCAAAGCGCACCAACTGGTGCAGCAGTGCGACCTGCGCGGGGGAGTCCGTCGGTTCGACCACGCCGTAGGCCACTCGAGTCTGGGAGTCCCCGACAAGGGGCAGTTGCTGGCCGATCTGCCGAAGCGGAAGCGCGCCGGTGGTCAGGTCCCTTCCCACGCGCGCAATTGCCTTGAGGTCGGCCACCGCGGTGGCCACGAGGTCGACCCGCGAGTCCGGGTCGTCGACCCAGTCCACGGGCACCTCGCGGATGCGCAGTCCTGCACGTTCCGCGAGGATCAGAAGTTCGGTGTCGAAGAACCACCCGGTGTCCTGGACAAGGGGAAGGAGCTGGCGGGCCACGTCGGCCCGGATGGCCTTGAAACGGCACTGGGCGTCGGAGAAATGGGCTGCGAGCGAGGGCCTCAGGATGAGGTTGTAGGTGCGGGAGATGAACTCGCGCTTGGCCCCGCGGACCACGCGTGAAGAGCGCGCGAGCCGCGTGCCGATGGCCACATGGGAGTGGCCCGACACCAGGGGTGCGATGAGAGTGGGCCGCGCGGACACGTCGGTCGAAAGGTCGACGTCCCAATAGGCCAGGATGTGGGCATCACACGCCAACCACACCGCGTTGAGCGCGCGACACCTGCCCTTGGCGCCGATGTGTGCCACGCGAACCCGGGGCAGTTGCGTGGCGAGGAGTTCGGCGACCTCGAGGGTGGCGTCGGTCGAGGCGTTGTCGGCGATCGTGACCCGCCACGTGTAGGGCAACTCGTGCGTCAGACAGGAACACACCGCTCGCACCGAGGCCTCAAGGCCAGCGGCCTCGTTGTAGACCGGGATCACAAGGTCGAGCAGGGGCCCCGCGTGGCACTCGGGTCACGCACGTGCGGCTCTGGACGGCCAGCGCGGCAGCGGGCATCCGACGTCATGGTCATGCGGTCAGGGTTGGTCGCGCTCCTGTGCCGGACCTGGGTGCTTCCTGAGTGACCGCACAGAATCGTGGCGCAAACGAAGACTGCTCCCAGACGTCACGCAGCGCCCCCATGCCGCCGGTAGGCTTGCGTGCGTGTTGAGGCGCATCGACCTACGCGGCCGGGAACTGTCCACCCGGCAGTTGCTGGCAGTGGTGCCCCGCGCCGAAATCGACGTCGACGCCGCGCTGGCCGCGGTGCGTCCCATCCTCGCCGACGTGCGGGCCAGGGGTGAGGCGGCGTTGCGGGAGTATGGCGAGCGTTTCGACGGCGGCAGCCCCGCAAGCCTTAGGGTTGCGCCCGAACAGATAGAGGCGGCGCTGGCCACTCTTGACTCCGCCGTGCGCGATGGCCTACGGGAGGCCGTCACACGGGTGCGCGCGTTTCACGAGGCGACGGTGCCGCCACCGATTGCGGTCGAACTGGCGCGAGGCGCTCGCGTGAGCCAGCGGTGGGTGCCGGTGAGCCGGGTAGGCCTCTACGTTCCCGGCGGGCTCGCGGTGTACCCCAGTTCCGTGGTGATGAATGTGGTGGCCGCCCAGGCCGCAGGAGTCACGCAGATCGCGGTGACGACGCCCCCCCAACGCGCCTTCGGTGGTGCGCCCCACCCGAGCATCCTGGCGGCGTGCGCGCTCCTGGGCGTGAGTGAGGTGTATGCCGTGGGAGGCGCTCAGGCCATCGGGATGCTCGCGTACGGTGCACAGGCCACGGATGGTGGCACCCTGTGCGAGCCCGTGGACGTCGTGACCGGCCCGGGCAACGTCTACGTGGCGGCCGCGAAGCGAGCCGTCAACGGCACGGTGGGCATCGATTCGGAGGCGGGCCCCACGGAGATCGCCATCATCGCGGACGACTCGGCGGACCCCACTTTCGTGGCCTACGACCTGTTGAGCCAGGCCGAGCACGACCCCATGGCTGGCTCCGTACTCATCACCGATAGTGCGGCGGTGGCGGAGGCGGTCGACGCGTGTCTCGCGGACATTGTGGGTTCTACTAGGCACGATGTTCGGGTCAAGGAGGCTCTGACGGGTGTCCAGAGCGCCATCATTTTGACAAGTGGGCTGGACCAGTCGATTGCCGTGGCCGATGCCTACGGTGCTGAGCACCTCGAGATCCATACCCGTGACGCTGGCGCCGTCGCACGGCGCATCCGCAATGCGGGGGCCATCTTCGTTGGCCCGCACAGCCCGGTGGCGCTGGGCGACTACTTGGCAGGCTCGAACCATGTGCTCCCCACGGGGGGCACTTCGCGGTTCGCAAGCGGATTGAATGTCACGAGTTTCCTGCGAGCCGTATCGGTGATCGAATACGATGCCGATGCCTTGGCGGCCGTGGGGGACAAGGTCATCGCGCTCGCGAACGCCGAAGACTTGCCAGCGCACGGCGAGGCGATTACCGCACGCCTTGATCGCATCGGCTGACGCATCGGTGCATCGGCGCGCCGCCACTAGACTCTCGCCATGACATTGCCGCTTCGCCCCGAACTTGTGGGCCTTACGCCGTACGGCGCCCCGCAACTCGACGTTGCCGCCATGCTCAACGTGAACGAAAACCCCTACTCGCCGCCGCCGAGTGTGGTCGATGCGATTGCCCGTGCCGTGCGGCAGGCCGCCGAGGGCTTGAACCGCTACCCCGACCGGGAACTCACGGCGCTGCGCGCAGACCTCGCGCGCTACCTCGCCGCTGAGAGCCACGTCGACTTCTTGGAGCCACACAACATGTGGGCGGCCAATGGCTCGAACGAGATCATGCTGCACCTGCATCAGGCGTTCGGAGGCCCTGGTCGCAGGGTGCTCAGTTTCGCGCCCACGTACTCGATGTACCCGGAGTACAGCCGCGACACCGTCACCGACTATGTGACCTTGCCGCGCCGCGAGGACTTCGGTCTGGACATCGACGCCGCGATGACAGCGATTGCGGACGTCAAGCCCACGATCGTGCTCGTGGCCAGCCCCAACAATCCCACAGGCACAGCTATCGATTTGGACGACGTGCGGCTACTCGCCGATGCCTGTGCGAAGGTTCCCGGTGGCAGCATCCTGGTGGTCGATGAGGCATATGCGGAGTTCCGTCGCAGGCGAGTTCCCAGTGCAGCGACGATCCTTCCCCAAACGCCTCACCTGGTGGTCACACGGACGATGTCGAAGGCGTTTGGCCTGGCAGGCGGAAGGGTGGGGTACCTGGCAGCGAGCAGGGAGGTCGTGAACGCCCTGCGCATCGTGCGCCTTCCGTACCACATGAGCTCCCTTACCCAGGCCGCAGCGCGGGCCGCGCTGGCGCATCATCGCGCTCTCCAGGCCCAGGTGGACGAGATTCGCGCAGAACGCGACGATACGGTGGACTGGTTGCGCGCGCAGGGATACAGGGTTCCCGAAACGGACGCCAACTTTGTGCTCTTTGGCCCGGTACCGGATCGCGAGAGGGTATTCGCGGGCCTGCTTGAGCGGGGTGTCCTCATTCGCGTGGTCGGACCCGAGGGTTGGCTGCGGGTGTCAATCGGCACTGCGCGCGAGATGGCAATGTTCCGCAACGCACTTTTGGAGGTCACAGCATGACCGACACCACGCCGACTCGCACCGGGCGGGTCGAGCGCGCCACCAGCGAATCGAGCGTGCTGGTCGAACTCGACCTCGACGGCTCGGGGATCACGCAGATCAGCACCGGCGTGCCGTTCTACGATCACATGCTGACCGCGTTGGGCAAACACTCGCTCATGGACCTGCGCGTCCAAGCGACGGGCGACGTCCACATCGACAGCCACCACACGGTCGAGGACGTCGCCATCTGCATCGGCGACGCCCTCAAGCAGGCGCTGGGCGACAAGGCGGGCATCTCCCGCTTCGGCGATGCCATGGTGCCGCTGGATGAGGCCCTCGCCCAATGCGTCGTCGACGTCTCAGGCCGTCCCTACTGCGTGCACACGGGGGAGCCCGCGGGTCAGGCCACGCACCTCATCGGCGGCAACTTCGCCGGTTCCCTGACCGGTCACGTGCTTGAGTCGATCGCGCACCACGCGGGCATCTGCGTGCACATGCGCGTGCTTGCGGGCCGCGATCCGCACCACATCGTCGAGGCCCAGTTCAAGGCGCTGGCCCGCGCGTTGCGTGCCGCCGTGTCGCCCGATGCCAGGGTGAAGGGGATCCCTTCCACCAAGGGGGCGCTGTGACTGAGGAAGCACTCGACGGTGCTCCGGCACAGATGGCCGCACTCTTCACGCCGATCCCCGACGGGAAGGTTCTCGCGGCGCTGTGTGCGTTGAGTGGGGTGAGGGCCCAGATCCTGGAGACCTCGGCCGGGGCGCTAGCGGTGTTGGACGATGCTGCGCCCGACAATCTGCATGGCGCCGCACATTCTGTGTCGAGTTTCGCCAAGGAACGGCCGCTGCTGGCGATGGAGCGTCGCGACGCTCAGATCACGGTGTGGCGCTACCTGGCGGGCCAGCGTGGCGACACCATGCCGCCGGGCCTTGCGCTCAACGACGCGCCCGCAGTGGTGACGACGCTCATGACGGGGGCGCAGACCATCGCCGATGTTGCGCTCACGCATGAGGATAAGGTGTCCGACGCCCACATGGGTCGGTTTGCGGCGTTCAGGGCGCTGCGCAGGTTGTCGAAGCAGGCCAAGCGCGAAGCGCATCACAAGACGACGCGACGCTAGGATCGCCGCATGCCCAAGGTGACCGTTCTTGACTACGGCTTTGGCAACGTGCGCTCGGCGGTACGTGCCCTTGAGCATGTGGGCGCCGACGTCACACTGACCGCCGATCGGGCCACGGCTGACAACGCCGACGGTTTGGTGGTGCCGGGCGTCGGCGCGTTCGCGGCCTGCATGGAGGGGCTGCGCGCGGTGCGCGGAGACCAGATTGTGGAGCGCAGGCTCGCGGGGGGGCGTCCGGTGCTGGGAATCTGCGTGGGAATGCAGGTGATGTTCGAGCGGGGTGTGGAGCACGGCGAGGAGGCCCCGGGACTCGATCAGTGGCCAGGCACCGTGGAGTTGTTGCGGACCAGCAAGATTCCGAACATGGGGTGGGCCCACGTTGCGCCTCCGACGGACACCCAGTTGTTTGCGGGTGTGGAGGACGAACGGTTCTACTTTGTGCACTCCTACGGGGCGCGCGAGTTCCCCCTGGGCGACTCGGAGGACACCGGCAGACTCTCGCCGCCGCGCGTGACCTGGTCGGAGGCGGGCCACGGCGACGACGCCGACCGTTTTGTGGCCGCCGTGGAGAACGGTCCACTGTGTGCCACCCAGTTTCATCCGGAGAAGTCGGGTCCGGCGGGACTGCAGTTGCTACGCAACTGGGTGGGGGCGCTGTAGGCGGTGGGCTGCACGGGCCTTGCGCCCGGGCCACCACCGGTACGCTGGTCCGCGGCCCCACAGACGTGAGAAAGCGAACCCGATGACCGACTTGCCCCGCCTTGAACTCCTGCCCGCCGTCGACGTGGCGGGCGGCCAGGCCGTGCGCCTCACGCAGGGTGCTGCCGGATCCGAGACTAGGTACGGCGATCCGCTGAGCGCCGCACTCGACTGGGTCGGGGGCGGCGCTCAGTGGATTCATTTGGTGGACCTCGACGCGGCCTTTGGTCGCGGGTCCAACGCGTCACTGCTGGCAGATGTGGTGCGGGCCGTGGACGTCAAGGTGGAGATGAGCGGCGGCATCCGGGACGACGAGTCCCTGGAGCGCGCCATGGCCAGTGGGTGTGCGCGAGTCAACCTCGGCACCGCAGCGTTGGAGAACCCCCAGTGGACTGCATCGGCGATCGATCGTTACGGCGACCGGGTGGCGGTGGGTCTGGACGTGCGAGGCACCACGCTCGCGGCCCGCGGCTGGACCAAGGACGGTGGCGACCTGTGGGAGGTGCTCGCGCGTCTGGATGCCGCCGGTTGTGCCCGCTATGTGATCACCGACGTCAACAAGGACGGCATGCTGGGCGGCCCCAACCTGGAACTGCTCGCTCAGATGTGTGCGGCGACCAGGGCGCCCGTGGTCGCCTCGGGAGGCGTGAGTTCGCTCGCCGACATCGCGGCCATCCGCGGCCTCACCCCGTTGGGCGTCGAGGGCGCGATCGTGGGAAAGGCCCTGTACAACGGCAACTTCACGCTGCCCGAGGCGCTCGACGTGGCTGGCCGTCCCTAACGGTTGCCCGCGCGGCTCGCCGAGGGCCCCGTGAGCGTTGCTGCGGTGCACTCGGATGATCCGCGGCTGGTGCAGGGATCCTTGAGCCCACCCACTGGCAGCGTGGACGACCTCAGGCGGCCGCCAGTATCGCCTGACTGTCGGCGGGATTCACTAGGCTGGCCGCATGAGCGAGCACGAGCATGACCCGCAACAGGATCCGCTCAAGGACATTCCCGAATCGGTGTTCGCCGACGACGACGGCAGCGCGGACGCTCACCTTGCGCAGGCGCTCATTCGCTTCTCGCGCGGCAAAGCGCCTCTGACGGAGGTGGTCGACGCGCTGCAGTACGCGCGCGTGCTGGTGCCCGTCATGGCCGAGGGCGAGCAGCGCTTTGTCGGCAAACACGGGCTTGAACAGGACACCGTGGCATCGACGGGAGTGGTGGCGTTGCGGATCCCCGATGGGAGGGCGGCATTGCCGATCTTCACCGACGTCGACGCGATGCGCACCTGGAATGCCGAGGCCCGTCCCGTCCCGGCTGCGGGTCCGCGTGCCGCGCTCGCGGCCGCGGCTGAGGGCTGGAATGTGATGGTGCTCAACCCGTTCATGGAGTCCGTGGTGATTCCACGGCCCGCGGTATGGGCGCTTGGCCAGGCACAGCCCTGGCGTCCTGCAGTGGTGAACGGTCGCGTCGTCGACGACGTGCGCGAGGCCATTGTCGAGGCCGTCCCCCTCGATGACGAGGTACGTCGCATCGACGCCGCGCCCGGCAGGCAGGCCGAGGTGGCTGTGGTGGTGGAACTGGTGTCAGGCATGGCGCAGGGCGCAGTCGACGACGCGGTCAGACGCGTGCACGAGGCGCTCGCCCGGTCCCCCATCGTGGCCGACAGAGTCGACAGCGTGGAACTTCGACTGGCAACCTGGTCGGGCTAGATCCCCACCGTTCAGCCATGTCTGATGAGTCGTGGGTCAACGGTTCAGGCGGTCCGTATCCGGGAGGGGTTCTCCCACGTGGCGGGACCATGCGGCCGCGTGGGCCCAGTGGTCCCGCGACCCGTGGGGTCCTTGACCAACTGGTCGAGCCACACGACGGGCCATGCGGCGGCCGTTGGAAACTCTGCGCCAGCGCGACCGCGGCCACGCACGGATCACACGAGGTCTGTGGAGTCCCCCCACCCGTCCCAGTGTGGCGCTCCCAGTGAACACGTTGTCAAGTGCCAGCAGCCTGAAGTCCCCTCCCGGCGTCACGTGAGACGAACTCGCCGTGAAGTCTCGCCCGGCCTACGTGGCCACCTCGAGACTGGTGGCCCGGCGACACCTCCCACACGCGCCACACGCAGCCAACTCACTGCTCGATCTGCCTGAGGAAGGCACTCACGTCGGACGCGAAGCCCGCATAGTAGGTAGTCAACTCCATGTGCGTCGGGTCAGGCATCGTGCGTGGGGAGGCGCGACACCACCCTCGGCGGGCATCTGCGCCACTAACGGCGCAGACAGATCACTTAGGACGTGGCAGCCCCACAGGTCTGCTGCTGGGGAACAAGGAGTTGGTCCTCACTCAACAGCGCGCGAAGCAACGACACGGGCACCATGAAGGACTGTTCCGCGGCGTTCTTCGCGTAGATCACACCCACGACCTCGCCGCGTTCGTTGAGCGCTGGCGAACCCGAGGACCCCGGCTCGACGGGCGCCGTCGTGGCGAGCACCTGACCCAAGGCGGCGCCAAGTGGGTCTCCCGTCGAACCCAGAACCACGCCCGACACCGTGGTGAGCCTGCCGCCATTGGGGTATCCGACCACCGTGATGGCGTCTCCCGCAACGGGATCCTCCTGAGCGAGTACCGCGCCAGCCCCCATCGGCTCTTGTGTCGTGATGATGGCCAGGTCCGCGACGGCCGCGACCGAGGCGGCGGTGACTTGGATGGTGCGACCGTCGTAGGTGGTCACCTCCAGTTTGCGAGTGTCCGCCACCACGTGCCGGTTCGTGATCAGGGTGTTGGTGTCATAGGCGAAGCCGGTGCCGGTCCTGAGGGAGTTGCAACCCACATTTCGCACCCGCACCGTCATGCGTTGCGCCTGGCTGAAGCCGTCGGGGGCCAGATTTCCTTGCTGGACGACATCCTCGACCGATACCGCTGGAACGTAGTTGGACGGCAGGGGATCCGGCGCAGCCGGAAGCGCCGCACAGCCCGCGAGCAAGCCCGCCACGGCGCCCGCAGCGACGTGGGCACGGAACCGGGTCATTGGGCGAGCGCCGTCTGCAAGGTGACGTTGGCCGCAGTGGCCGCATCGCACACCTTGGTGACGCCAGCCTCGAACGTGGCGACCTCGGCAGGATCGTAGTTGTCGGGCTCCTTGAGGTAGCCAATGAGTTGTTGCTCGTAGTCCACGCATTTGTTGAGGGAGTTGGCGACGGCCGATGCCGTAGTGAGGGAGTCGGTGAGGTCCGAGATCTGACGGGCGTAGAACTCGGCGTTGTCGTCGCGCTGCGCGACTTCGTCCGCCAACTCGAGGACGCGCTGTTGTGCCGTGCTCAGTTGTTCGGAGATCAGGTCTACTTGGCTCTGGAGGTTGATGACTTTGACTTGTTCGTCTGCGAGCCGGCGTCCGAGATCGTAGTTTTGCGCCTTGACGTCTTGGACCTGGGTGTCCCACAGGTTCGACACGTCCGCAAGGCGGTACATGACAATCCCGGCCACGATCAACAGGGCCACCAGCACGGAACTGATGACGATCCACAGGCTTTGACGCCTCCCCGGGACGCGATCGGGCGCAACACCGGAGTCCGAGACCGGCGTGACGGGGGTGGTCTGCCCGTCCGCCGCGGTACGCGAAATCCTCTCGGTGTCGCGAGATGGGGTACTGGTCATCTAGTTCACCGCTCCGGTATATTTCTCGCCGGGCCCCTCGCCGGGTGCGTCGGGCACCGCGGACGCCTCTCGAAAGGCTAATTGTACGCTTCGCAGGCCGTCCCTGAGTGCGCGTGCGTGTGTGTCGCCCAGGTCCGGAGATGCTCCCGTCACCAAGGCGGCCAAGGCGTTGATGAGAACGCGTGCCTCCGAGAGATCCTGAAACTCCTCGCCCTCCTGTGCCAGACCGCATCGCACAGCAGCCGCGGACATGAGATGCACGCTGACCGTGGTAATGAGTTCCACGGCCGACACCTCGGCGATGTCGCGTGCGGCGTTGAGCGGTTCGCCGATGCTGGGGGACGTGGTCTCGGAATCGGGGCTGGGCGTGGAGGAGGTCATGGTGCTATTCTTGTACGTCGACCGGCCGTGGAGGTTCCGCGGCTTGCAAGTGGAGATCACCTCCCACCCTCGGGGCCGCATCGGCGGGCCAGGGTTGGTCTGGATGAACGTTCGCGTTTGTCTCGTCCTGTGGTGGCCCCTGCTCGCGTTCTGGCAGGGGCCTTTTGCCTTGTCGGAGACACCTGAACGACTACGAAGGAGCGATTATCAACGAGCCCCGCATCAACGAACGCATCCGAGTCCCCGAGGTCCGACTAGTGGGCCCGCAGGGCGAGCAGGTAGGCATCGTCAGGATTGAGGACGCCATGCGGCTTGCTCAGGAATCCGATCTCGACCTGGTCGAGGTGGCCCCGAATTCGCGCCCGCCCGTCGTGAAACTCATGGACTACGGCAAGTTCAAGTATGAAGCGGCGGTGAAGGCGCGCGAGGCGCGTCGCAACCAGGCCAACACCGAGATCAAGGAGATGCGGTTCCGTCTCAAGATCGATGAGCATGACTATGAGACCAAGAAGGGCCACGTGATTCGCTTCCTCAAGGGCGGCGATAAGGTCAAGGTCACCATCATGTTCCGCGGTCGCGAGCAGTCCCGTCCCGAGATGGGAAGGCGCCTGCTCCTCAAGTTGGCCGATGAGGTTGCGGAATTCGCCGTGGTGGAAAACCTGCCCAGTCAGGAGGGACGCAACATGTCGCTCGTTCTGGGCCCGCTGAAGAAGAAGGCGGAAGCCAAGGAGGAGCAGCGTAAGGCGCGCGAAGCCAAGAAGTCAGCGGACAAGGCGGAGCGCGCGGAGCGCGAATCCGCGACGGGTGCCGACACCACGGCACGCGCCGAGGCATAGACCTCACCATCAGATGTCCGGGCCACCGTGCCCGGAGAATGTGTGCCGCGCTCACCCGCGCGGCCAGACGCCAAGTGAAGGAGGGCGAACGTGCCCAAGAACAAGACCCACTCGGGTGCCAAGAAGCGATTCACGTTGACGGGCACCGGCAAGGTGAAGCACGCGTCGGCAATGAACGTGCACAAGTTCGAAGAGAAGACGTCGGCGCGTAAGCGTCGTGTCGCTATCGATGGCATCCTGCCCGGTGCCGATGCCAAGAAGATCAAAAAGCTGCTCGGCAAGTAGCCCCCAAGACACCAAGGAGCACCCCATGGCACGCGTCAAGCGGGCTGTCAACGCCCAGAAGAAACGCCGCACCACCCTCGAGCGCGCATCCGGTTACCGCGGCCAGCGCTCGCGCCTGTACCGCAAGGCGAAAGAGCAGGTCACCCACTCGCTCATGTACTCGTACCGGGACCGCCGCGCCCGCAAGGGCGAGTTCCGCAAACTATGGATTCAGCGCATCAACGCTGCGGCCCGCGCGAACGGCATGACCTACAACCGCCTCATTCAGGGCCTCAAGGCCGCTGAGGTGGAGGTGGACCGTCGGATGCTCGCCGAACTCGCCGTGAGCGACGAGGCAGCCTTCGCACAGTTGGTCGACGTCGCCAAGAAGGCGCTACCCGCCGACGTCAACGCCCCCGTAGCGTCGTAGCGCAAGGCGACACCAGGCATGACAGAACGCCCCGCCGGGCGCCACTTCTCAGCGACACTCGCGAATGCGCGAGCCGATCGCGTCAGGCAGGTGGCAGCACTGGCGGGGCGTTCTGCACGTCGACGTGCTGGCGAGGTGTTGGTGGAGGGGCCCCAGGCGGTGCGCGAGGTGGTGGCGCATCGCGCGGCCCAGGTGAAGGACGTGTACGTCCTTGAGGACGCCATGGGGGGGCGCGGGCCGCTCGCGCTCATTGCCGACGCCGCGCTCGACGCTGATTTGTCCGTTCACCCCGTCACGCCCGCCGTGGCGCGGGCCCTGTCCGGCGACTCCCAAGGCATCGTCGCCGTCGCATCGTCCGAGGCGGTGTACTCCCACTTTCCCGAAGCGGCCTGGCTGGTGGCTATCCTGGCCCAGGTCCGCGACCCGGGCAACGCGGGTGCGGCGATTCGCGTGGCCGACGCAGCGGGCGCCGATGCCGTGGTGTTCGCCGGAGAAAGCGTGGACCCGACCAACCCCAAGGTGGTCAGGGCCGCCGCGGGCAGCCTCTTCCACCTGCCGGTGGTGCGCGCCGAGTCGCTTGCGATTGCGGTGGGCGTGGCGCGCGAGGCGGGACTGACGATCCTGGCGACCGACGTGTCGGGGGACAGCGAACTGGGTGCCGGGGCGCTGGACCTCACCGGAGCGACCGCGTGGGTGTTCGGCAACGAGGCATGGGGACTCACCGGCCACGAGTTGTCGCTGGCAGACCGCGTGGTTAAGATTCCGATCTTCGGTCGGGCGGAAAGCCTGAACCTGGGGACAGCGGCCGCCGTGTGCCTGTATGCCTCCGCGTGGGCTCGTCAGCCGCCACGGTAGCCCACCCGACCAGGCGACACTCGGGCGGTGCGGTACACCGGTCGCGCCCCGCTGTGGCGTGCATGCGCACTACGGCTGGTGCGTACGCTGCTGGTAACCTCGACGCCGTGACCGATGCTTCTGCTCACCGTGTGATACTCGACCTCGACGGCGCAAAGCCCAGGGTGGAGGTCGATGGCGTCCTCGGCATCGTCCCCAAGGTCTTTGTCAACGGACAACGAGTCAAGACGGACCGTCACGGTTGGCGCATCCCGCTACGCAAGGCAGGCGAGGGGCACCTCGAGGTCAAGGGATATCTGCCGGGATTCCAGACCTTTCGGTGGCAGGGCGAGGAGGTCTACAGGCTGGGCGCCCACGTGGGCCTGCCCGAGCGCATCGTCATGTTCCTGCCCCTGGTGTTGCTGGTCACGGCGTGGTTCATGGTCCCCGTGTCGCTCATCCTGTTCTTCATGGGCATCCCCGTCGTGAAGAACCCGCACATGCCGCGGGCGTTGCGCATCGCGCTGCCTGTCGTGAACACCGCGGCGGCATTCATCGCGCTGCTCGCCGTGTTCGCGTTGCTGGCGGACAACCCGTAACGCCTCCGTGGTGCCCTGGGCATGGTGTGCCACGCTCTGGAGGCTCAGTAGGCTCAGCCAGCACCGTCGGGCCCGATGATGGCGCGCCGCCCATGCGAATGGTTGCTGGCATCCTGCGCCGTGGGTTCTGCCGCCCGGTGCCGTCGATAGACTTCTGGCCGAGCCTTCCACCCATTCGAGGGGTTTTTCATGTCTGAACTTCATCCGCTCGACGCTGCTGGCATCGAGGCGGCCGTCGCCGCTGCGGTCCGTGCCTTTGACGCTGCGACCACGTTGGAAGAACTCAAGGTGGCGCGCCTTGCCCACACGGGTGACAAGGCGGCGTTGACGCTCGCCAACCGTGGCATCGGTGCGCTGGACGGGCCCGACAAGGCCGCCGCCGGCAAGCTGCTGGGCGGCGCACGTGCGTCGATTGGCCGCGCGCTGGCCGCCCGCACGTCTGTGCTGGAAGCGGAGCGGGACGCTCGCGTGCTGGTCGAGGAGGCAGTGGACGTCACGCTGCCCGTGTTGCGGGCACCGCTAGGCGCCAGGCACCCTTTGGAGACGCTCCAGGAGCACATGTGCGACATCTTTGTGGGCATGGGCTGGGAGGTGGCCGAGGGACCCGAAGTGGAGGCGGAGTGGTTCAACTTCGACGCGCTGAACTTCGATCCGGATCACCCGGCGCGCGCCATGCAGGACACGTTCTTCGTCGCACCGCGGGACGACGGCGGTGCCGGGGCCGGGGCGTCGGCAACGTCCGGCATCGTGCTGCGCACCCACACCTCGCCCGTGCAGGTTCGCGCGGCGCTCGAGCGCAAGGAAGCGTTGGTGGAGGAGGGGCGCGGCATCTACGTGATCTGCCCGGGTAAGACGTTCCGCACGGACGAGCTGGACGCGACCCACACGCCGGTGTTCCACCAGATCGAGGGCCTGGCGGTGGACAAGGGCCTCACCATGGCCAACCTCAAGGGCACGCTCGACCACTTCGCGCGCGCCCTGTTCGGGCCCGACGCCGTGACGCGGTTGCGGCCCTCGTTCTTCCCGTTCACCGAACCGAGCGCCGAGATGGACCTGCGCTGCTTCGTGTGTGGCGGCTCCGACACCGCGTGCCGCACATGCAGGGGCACCGGCTGGATCGAGTGGGGCGGCTGCGGCATGACGCACCCCAACGTGCTGCGGGCCGCGGGCATCGACCCCGACGAGTACACGGCCTTCGCTTTTGGCATGGGCATCGAGCGGACGCTGATGTTCCGCCATGGGGTAAAGGACATGCGTGACATGGTCGAGGGCGATGTGCGCTTCTCGCAGCAATTCGGAATGGAGGTGTAGTCGTGCCCAAGATTCCGTTGAAGTGGCTGGCTGAGAGCGTTGACCTGGTGGACAAGGCGCCGGAGGCCGTGGCCGCCGCGCTGGTGAAGGTGGGTCTGGAAGAGGAAGGAATCCACGGCGGGGGCATCGAGCACCCGCTGGTGGTGGGCCGCGTGCTGTCCCTGGTCAAGGAGGAGCAGTCCAACGGCAAGACCATCAACTACTGCCGCGTGGACGTAGGCCCCGAACACAACGACCCTGCTGGGCCGGGCCACAAGCCCGACCACGGGACGGAGTGGCCGACGTCGCGAGGCATCGTCTGTGGTGCCCACAACTTTGTGGTGGGCGACTACGTGGTGTGCATCCTGCCCGGCGGCGTGCTGCCGGGGCCGTTCCCCATCTCGGGACGCAAGACGTACGGCCACTGGTCCGACGGCATGATCTGTTCGGCCAAGGAACTGGGGCTTGGCGAGGACGCTGTGCCGTCTGGAACAACGGGCGGCATCATCGTGCTCGCTTCGCCCTCGGGCGAGTCGGAGGACCTTGGCTACGCGGTCGAGGACCTGACCCCGGGCCAGGACGCCATCGCGTTGCTGGGGCTGGACGAGAAGACCATCGAGGTCACCATCACGCCCGACCGCGGCTACTGCTTCTCCATCCGCGGGATCGCCCGCGAGTACTCGCACTCGACGGGCGCGGCCTTCCGCGACCCCGCAGCGATCGAGCTCACCGGCACGCCCCTGGACCCGTCCGACGCGGCCTTCGCGGCGTCGTCCGCGTTCCCCGTGGTCATTGAGGACGAGGCTCCCATTCGCGGCAAGGTGGGCTGCGACCGCTTCGCGGCGCGCGCGCTGCGCGGCTTCAACCCCTCGGCGCCCAGCCCCGCGTGGATGAAGCGTCGCCTGGAGCAGTCCGGAATACGCTCCATCTCGCTGGCCGTGGACGTCACCAACTACGTGATGCTCGAGCTGGGCCAGCCGCTGCACGCCTACGACCTTGCCAAGGTGACCGCGCCGATCGTGGTGCGCCGGGCATCGGCCGGGGAGACGTTGGTGACCCTGGACGACGTCACGCGCGACCTGTCGTCCGAGGACCTACTCATCACCGACTCGCAGGGCGGGCACGGCAAGCGCGCCATCGGCATGGCGGGCGTCATGGGTGGGCTCGACACGGAGATCTCGGACGAGACCGTGGACATCCTGCTCGAGGCCGCGCACTTTGACCCCATCACCGTGGCGCGCACGGCGCGCCGACACAAGTTGGGCTCGGAGGCGTCCCGACGCTTCGAGCGCGGCGTAGACACCGCGCTCCCTCCCGTCGCGGTGGAGCGCGCGCTGCGGCTCATGCAGGAGTTCGGCGGCGGCGAGGTTGAGGAGGTTTACACGGACATCGTGAACGTGGAGCCCCGCACCGCGATCACCATGGCGGTGAACTTCCCGACCACGATCGTCGGCATGGATTTCCCGGCCAGCGAAGTGGTGGCCTCCCTGGAGATGGTGGGCTGCGCCGTGCTGCGCGCGGGAGACGAACTGACGGTGACGCCGCCCACGTGGCGCCCCGACCTGGATTCGGCGATCACGCTGGTCGAGGAGGTGGCGCGCCTGCACGGCTACGCCGAGATTCCTTCGGTGCTGCCGGTCGCGCCCCCTGGTCGCGGGCTGACGCACGGGCAGAAGGTGCGCCGCTCGGTGGCCAGGTCGCTGGCCGATGCCGGGCTCACCGAGGTGCTGACGTACCCGTTCATGGCCGAGTCGCGCCTGGACGAGTGCCTGGTGCCAGCGGACGACAAGCGCCGCCGCTTGGTGAGGCTGGCGAACCCCTTGGCGGGGGAGAAGCCGGTGCTGCGCCCGCGCGTGCTGTTCACGCTGTTTGACGCCGTGAAGGTGAACCTGGGCCGTGGTGCTCAGGACGTGGCTGTGTTCGAGCTGGGGCGCGGGTACCTGGACACCGGGACCGGCGCAGCGGGCCTGCCTGCTGTGGATGGCACCGTGACCGAGGCCGAGCTGGCTGATCTCGATGCCGCGCTGCCCGAGCAGTTGCGCATGGCGGCGGGCATCATGGCCGGTGCGCGTGTGCCCGCGGGCTGGAACCAGAAGGCCCAGCCGTGGGAGTGGACCGACGCACTGGCGATCGTGGAGACGGTCGCGGCGGCTGCCGGTGTTTCGCTGACGCGCCGCGCCGATGCGTATGCGCCGTGGCACCCTGGCCGCGCGGCGGTGTTTGCCTTGCCGGATGGCACGCCGTGCGCCCACGCGGGCGAGCTGCACCCCAAGGTGTGCGAGACGCTGGGCCTGCCGGCCCGGTCGGTCGCGTTCCAGGTGCTGCTGGACCCGATCATCGCTGCTACCGATGGTGCGCTGGTGGCGGCCGAGGCCGTGAACCCGCAGGTGCTGGCCAAGGAGGACTTCGCGTTTGTGGTCCCTGTTGCAGTGACTGCGGGTGCCTTGGTGGACTGCGTGCGCGAGGCCGGGGGAGACCTGGTGGAGGACGTGCGCGTGTTCGACGTCTACGAGGGTGCCCAGGTGGGCGAGGGCCTCAAGTCGGTAGCGGTCAACGTGCGCATGCGCGCGACGGACCACACGTTGTCGGCGGAGGAAGTGCTGTCGGTGCGCGAGGCCGTCATCGCGGCGGCTGAAAGCGAGTTTGGGGCTGTGTTGCGTGCCTAGGTCCACTCTCCCTGGCGAACTTGCCGCACCTGCCGTCATCGGGCGCAACGCGCCATTGCGCGCGGTGCAGTATCTCGGAAACAAGAGCCGAGTGACGGGTGCTATTCAGGACGCCGTGCTAAGCGTGCGAAGTGACGGACGGCCGCGGGTGTTGGACCTGTTTAGCGGTTCGGGCGTTGTCAGTTCCGCGCTGGCGCAGGTCGTACCTGTTACGGCCGTTGACGTGCAGGAGTATGCGCGTGTACTGGCTTCGGCGGCGATGTCGCCGAGTCATATCGCGTTCGGCGGGCTGCTAGCGCGCTCCGCCTCCCGGTTCAACGAGGTTTGCTCGGATGCGAATATCGGGAGACTTCTGGACAACGAGGGCCGAGCGTTGGCCGGCCAAAATCTCGAGTTGATCGCGCAGTGCGTTGAGCACGGCTCAATCGCTGCTGGTGCTCTGGGAGCTGATGACAGTGGTTTGAGAGCCCTCGCCGGACTCGCCGCCGCGGACCTAAATCGTACAGCTTCCGGCACGACGATATTTCGTTACTACGGCGGCGTGTACTTCTCGTATCGACAATCGCTGGAACTGGACATGCTGGCCGCTGAAGTGCGGGAGCTGCCCCGTGAGGCGAGAGACTCTGCGATGGCAGCCCTTTTGGCTACAGCGAGTGCGCTGGTTACCAGCGTCGGTTCTCACTTTGCCCAACCCCCGAACGTCAGACAGGGCGGCGGCGCGATGAAACCAAAGGCTGTCCGGTCGGTAGCTCAGCGCCGGCTCCATGACACAGGATCCACGTTCGCCGCTTGGGCCAGGAGATACAACGCCATAGTTCCAACGAAGTTCGACCACGAGGCGCGGCGCGAGGATGTCCTCGAATATGTGAAGCAACTGCCAAGCGACGTTGGTTGCGCCTACGCGGACCCGCCCTACACGCGAGACCATTACAGTCGCTTTTATCACGTGCTCGAGACTATTGCCACAGGCGTCGAAGAGCCAGGGATATCAATGACGACCCGGGGCAGCGGTGATCTACCGAGTCGCGGCTTGTATCCACTACAGCGCTTTCAGTCTGGATTCTCGATTGTCAGCCGCGCGCCGGTGGAACTGGCATCGCTCGGACACGCACTGGCTCGCGAGGGTGTGCCGCTGGTCCTCTCGTACTCGCCCGTCCCGGAAACCGACAAGCCACGCCAACGGGTACTCAGCATTCCCCAACTACTCGAGATCCTGGATGGTTACTACGCCGCTGTGGAGGTCTGGAACGTCGATGGCGTGCGGCACTCCCGCCTCAACTCACGAGCACTCAGCGCATCGCGCATCGCGGGTACCGAAGAGATCCTGGTACTGGCTCGGCCATAGGTCCTCCGAATATGCGTCGTGCCCGCTTGCTCGGCCGTCAATTCAGTGGGCAACTTGGCCATAGAGTCGCCAACTGAGCGGAGTCGGTTTGAAATCTCCGCATTCGCCTAGTTTGCTTGGGACTGTTCGCCATGAGAATGCGCTGCAGTTCTGGGAACCCTGGATCTCCTGGAGCCGCCAGGAAGTATACGTATTCGCCGTTTCCAATTCTTCTGAACGCGACTATCGGTCTCGCGCCTGGAGTTGCCGGGTAACTTCGCCCCCGCGCGGCTCCGATCTCAAAGTAGTAGTTGTCGCTGGTGGCCTTGTTTCGCGTTACACGGCTTTCGGCGTTCGACATCCTCCCTTGCGCATCGACGTTCCAAATGACGACAGTGTTCTGTGTCGAGGACCGGTAACCGAAGAACGAATGGAAGATGCTTTTCGTGAAGTTCACCTGACTGTACTCCGGGGGAATCCCTAGTCTCTTGTTGCCACGGTTCTTGGGAATTTCAGCGATGATCACGGGGTCAGTGGCGCTAAGTGATGAAGGCCCGATAGGGGCCGTGTGCGCTTGGCCAGTCGATCCAGGAGTGTGCGCACCTCCTTCCGCAGCCCGCAATTTGCTGAAGTTCGCATGGTTGTTGGCGGCAGCGGTGGCCGCACGTGGATCGGTGACATCGACCAGGTTGGGAGAGTTCGCTTTCATCCAGTCCCGCACCGTCGAGAGCGGGCTCTGCGGGGTCCAGTTCGCGGTTGGCAATTCGACGTCGGTGAATGCCTCCCAGTTGTTGGCGAGACCGCCCATCGTCAGGTTTCCCGAACCGGCGATTACTCGTGACATCCCAGAACCCTCGAACACGGTCGTCTTGGGGTGGAAGAGTCCGCGGGCGGGATTCAGGAAGACTTGGACCTCTAGCCCCGGGAGCTGGTTCTCGAAGTACTCCAGCCTCGCTAGCGCGGTTGTCGTGGTTATCGAGTCGATCCCTACGACGAGGTGAAACGTCCCTCGACGGCATAAGGCCCCGAAATCAACGTGTCCTACCAGAGCGTCGACGCCCGGAACTGTCGCCCACGCGAACATACCTGCCCCCTCGTCGGCACTGCGGGCGCCTTCGACGATCTGGTCCAGAAGGCGAGGTTGCGTTGGATCCTGCGACTGGAGGTGCAGGCTACTAGCCATCGGAGCTCCCATCGACGCAGACCACGGAGTGGCGCGATGATCGTGTCATGGGCTCACGTTAGCGTTCAGGCATGGACTCGGCTACTGACCCCTACGCAGCAATCTTCCCAGTTGACGGGACGCCCTTCTACGGATCGCTACTCGCTCACGGTGACAACAGCGAGATCTTGCGTTCGCTGACGTCTCGAATGGGTGTCGGCGACCGACCGCGCCTGGTTTATCTCGATCCGCCCTTCAACACTGGGGAACAGTGGATCCACTACGAAGACTCGGCCGCGACCGAGGAGTGGGAGGCCCAGTTGCGCCTTCGGCTCGAACTGGTCCGCGAATTGCTCGCGCCGGACGGTAGTGTTTGGCTTCACCTGGACGACCGTCAGCAGCACAGAGGGCGGGCGCTCATGGATGAAGTGTTTGGTGTCAAGGCGTTCGTTGCGACCGTGATCTGGCAGAAGCGGACCTCTAGAGAGAACCGCAAGGCGTTCAGTAGCGCTCACGACTATCTGCACGTCTATGCACCGATCGGCCCGAAGCGTTGGAAGTTGCTCCGAAATGGGCTTCCAGATACCGGGACGTACGCTAATCCTGACGGTGACCCACGAGGGCCATGGCGTTCGATTCCAATTTGTGTGCAAGCGGGCCACGCGACGGCATCCCAATTCTATGAGATAGTCGGTCCGGCGGGAACCGCGCATTGGCCGCCGCGAGGTCGTTGCTGGGCGTACTCGGAGAGCCGTCTGAAGGAACTGGACGATGATGGCCGGATCTATTGGCCAAAGAACGGGGCAGGAAAGCCGCGGCTCAAGCGATTTGAGTATGAGTCACAGGGGCTCACACCGTCGACGCTCTGGCTAGCAGCCGAAGTCGGCGATAACGCTTCGGCTAAGAAGAGCTTGATGGCGAATCACCTCGCTGGGGATGTGTTTGATACACCTAAGCCGGAACAGTTGCTTGAGCGCGTGGTTTCGATCGCGACGAATCCGGGTGACGTGGTGCTGGATCCGTACCTTGGCTCTGGGACGACCGCGGTGGCGGCCGAGCGTCTAGGTCGTAGATGGGTGGGGATCGAGCGATCTATCCAGACGATCAATCAGTTTGTGTTGCCGCGGCTCGCTGAGATCGCGCCGAAGTCCTGGACGGCCACAGGAACAGTAGCGGGCTCCCGTAGCGCGGCATTGGTCTACTCCGACGGGCATGCAGCCCGTTCGGCTTGACGGCTCCGTCGTCGTTGGCGTCAACTCGGGTATTCGGCCCGCATGCGCGCGACGGGATCTGAGTACGGCAGGGCCAACCGGTTGGGCTGGTAGGTGGTGGCTTCGCAAGTTGCGCTGCCCAGTTGCGCATTGGCCGCCGGACGCGGTTGGAGGCCGTCGTGCGGGAGGTCCCGGACCTGCCGCCAGTTGCGACCGACTCGGCCTTGCCGATGCAGCACGTGCTGGAGCGGCGTCTCAGCGTGGACGCCTCGGGCGTAGTCACTCACAAAGAGACCCAATTGCGTGGCTCCAGCCCGCACGGGACGTTCACGTAGTCGTGCGGGCCGACCAGGTCCGGCCCGCGTACTCGCAGTCCGAGTGTTTTCTCTGCGGCCTGCTTCTGTCGCATGTCGGCGGGGCCAGGTAGCGTGCGTTGCACCGTGACTTCAAGGGGGAGACATGACTGAGGGCAAGCCCGCTGCAGCGTGGCACAGCGACCCAATGGGTCGATACGAGCACCGTTACTGGGACGGCAATGCGTGGACCGAGCACGTCGCGGATCGTGGAGTCCGTTCAGTCGATCCGATTGACTCGGCGCCCGACACGGATGACGGGCCGGTGACTACGGCCGACGTCGACCCCGAGCAGCCGAGCGCCGCACCAGCCGTCGAGGCACCCGCTACCGCGATGCCTCGGCCCGCGGCTTCACCGGCGGGGACTCGCGCGAGCTCGTCGGTGCCCCTTTTCGGGGCACGAAAGCACGCGAAAGGGCTGCAAGAAGAGAATGCGCGACTGCAGCGGCTTATCGACGATCACGGGCTGCGGACTATCGAGCAACTCGAGGTCCGCCGAGCGTCGGTGGAGGCGGCCATCGCCAATGCCCAGGACCAACTGCGCGCAGAGCAGGAGCAAGTGGCTCGCGCCCAGGCTGAGCGAGCGGCCGCCGCAGCCGAAGTCGTCCACCTGCGAGAGACCTCCGTACTCCAGGAGTTCGGGTTCTACGACTACGAGCATCCTGCCGAGGACTCCGTGAAGCTCGCCGGTGACCTCGAAGCACTGCGCGCCCAGATCAAGCAGGCCGTGAGTGGTGGCCAGTCCACGTCGGCTAGCGCCAACTTCACCTTCAACAACTCGACCGCCAAGGGCGCGAAGTTTGTGCGCGACATGTCCAAACTCATGCTGCGGTCCTACAACGCTGAAGCGGAGAACTGCGTCAAGACTGTGAAGGCGGGGAACCTCGACACGGCACGCAAGCGGCTCACCACGTCGATGCAGCAGGTGGAGCGCCTGGGCACGATGATCAACCTGCAGATCACGCCGTACTACCACCGGCTGCGCCTCGCCGAACTAGAGCTGGCAGCGCGACACATGCAGGCGCTCCAAGCTGAAAAAGAGGCGGAGCGGGCCCGCCGCGAGGAACTCCGCGAGCAGAGAAAGGCTGAGCAAGAACTCCAAGCGGAACGTGCTCGACTGGAGAAGGAGCGCGCCCACTACCAGAACGCGCTCGCCGCGCTCGAAGCCAACGGCGACGAGGAGGGTGCGGCGCGGATGCGCGAACAGATCGCCGATGCCGAGAAGGCGATCGCCGATGTTGACTACCGCGTCGCCAACGCCCGGGCCGGGTACGTCTACGTGATCTCCAACATCGGTTCCTTTGGGCCCGAAGTGGTCAAGATCGGTATGACCCGGCGTTTGGAGCCCATGGACCGC